>JAGHUF010000027.1 GCA_018064935.1 Candidatus Merdinaster equi
CAGCATGCACTTCCAAATTCGATAATTGTATGCCAGCGGTTGCAATTGCTACTGCAAGAATAACTGACAGCAACTTTTTGAGTTTATTCTTCATTAGTTAATATGCCTCCTGAATTTATTTTTACTCAAATATTATCTAAAATCATTAGCATGAATAACACTACCAGTAATGATAGTTGTGACGGACAGAATGAATGTGGCGGATAAAACTGGGGTAGTTTTGGGGTAGTATAAGGCTTTTTGGCACCAAGATGTGTAAAAAAGAATCGCAGTCTTGTTAAGGAATGCTAAAATATTACTCATGATGTGCGAACAAGGGAAAACAAGAGGAAATTTGATAAAAGATATAATAGTAATGCTTGTTATTGCAGTGGCTTTCTTTGCCACAGGTTCGGGCTACCTATCCTGGCTATACCACCTGGGGGAGTATGTCGATGCATCTATGGCAGACTATCTCTCAGAGGTTATCGGCTACCTTTTCCAAGTTTTAGGTATGGCAGGTTTTATTCTGCTATATAAAAAATACCTAAAAAAATTGGGGGGGGGTGGATAGTACGCGAAACGCCTTCATAGTTGCGGTGATTCAAGACCTTCTATGCATCGTTTTGGCAGTGCTTGCGCAGGGCCTTGTACTTACTCTTTTCTTTGGGTATGTCATGAACATACTTCACGGCTTTGTTGCGGGATTTTATTTGGAGCTGCTTGCAAGACGGGGAGACCGGGCGAGGGTGGGAATAGTTTTTGGTGGCGGATATGCCATTGGAACTATTGGAAGCTATGTTATCTCGCTGATTGAAGGGGGAACCTTCCTTAAGAATAAATATGTACTTATCGCATATGGTGCTTTCGCGCTTCTGGCTATCTGGCTTATCTATTTCGCAAATAGAGAAGTAAATCGGAAACCACGAATGGTAGTAAGTGGCGTCGGTGGGGAAATTGCCGGAGGATGTGACACTAAGCATATTAACTATAATAGTGATATAGATTCGGAAGAACATTTGGAATCAGAATCGGAGCCAGAATTAGTATGCAGGAAACCTATCGCCACAAGCAGGAAAATCATTCTGCTGGCTGGAATTATGGTGCTTCTGCTATCGTGCGTTAAGGGACTCGGATTCTATTTTCCAATGGCAGATTTAAGCAGCGGTGTATTTTCGCTGGAATATGTAAGACTGTTCTATGCAGTAGGCCTGATTATTGCGGGAATAATAAATGACAAGAAGCCGAGCACAGGAGCACTCTGCTGTATGGCATCTCTTGTAATTCCGTTTGTTATGCTGGCGCTGTCTGCGTACGCTAATGCAAGTCAGGTGCTGTGGATTATAGGCTATTTCTTCTTTGGATTTTTTGCAGTATATCGAATTAAGATTTTTGCTGAAATATCAGATGATAGAGATGCGTTATGTCTCTTATTGCCATGCGGTCTGATGATTGGACGACTCGGTGATGTGCTTGGAAGCATGCTTGGAATGAAGCTTGGAAGCTACATTGTACCATTTCTGATTGTCGGTTCAGTACTGTTTGCAATTACTGTTTTTGTATTTTTTGACTTCTATATGAAGTCTTATCTGAATGTAAATGTTTCCTCATATAATAAAGCACTTTTGAATAGCAATGAGATTCAGCCGGGAAATCTGCTTCAGGAAGGTCTTGCAAACGCCCAGGGACAGACTTATGGCGAGGTAGATCAGCCAAGGCAGAAGCTGCTTATTGCTTTTTCGGAGAAATATGACATATCAATAAGGGAGCGTGAAGTCTTGGAACTGGTTCTGGATGGGGCTTCGAACTCTGAGATTGCGCAGAAACTTTATGTATCGGAAAATACAATCAAATTTCATATGAGAAACATTCTTCATAAAACTGAATGCAATAACCGTAAAGAGCTTATTGCGAAGTATAATCTGTAACAATTCTTTTTTTACCACTTATCTATCATTTTGCGCCATTCGTCGCATATCTATTGAATCCCAAATTATAGGAAATATAATGTCTTTATAGGAACTTGACCCGGACGGGTTTGGAGAGGGCTTATGAAGATAGGTTTTGAATTTGATGACAAATATAAGCAGATAGAAATACATATCTGCAACTCAGAGAAAACAAAAGAAGTGATTGGTTTGCGAGAGCTTCTTGAAGACATTTTGGATAAAAGGGTGACGGTTCATAAGAATCAGGAAGCTAAGACCTTGCCAACACACGAGATAATCAGAATATTTTCAGAGAATAAAAAAGTATTCTTGCGAACGCTTGATGATACCTATGAGGTTCGTGACAGATTGTACTCACTTGAGGAGAAGCTTGATAATAGGAGTTTTGTCAGGATATCTAATTCGGAGATAGTGAATATTTCTCAGATAGAGAAGCTTGATATGAGCTATTCGGGAACAATCAAAATGTGCATGAAAAATGGAGATACGACTTTTGTCTCGAGAAGATATGTGAGCAGGATAAAAGAAGTTCTCAGCAGGGAGGGACAGTAATGTTGAAGAGAATTTTGAGCGGGTTGGCACATGGGTTTTGTGTCGCAATCGCAATTACGCTGATTATACAGATGATAGTAATGTCTATCACGAAGCAGGTTCCGGTGCTTCCTGAATTTGAAGAGAGAATTGGCAGCCCGGTTCTGGCATTCGGAATGCAGCTTATATTGATTGGGTGCATGAGCGCAATAACATCAGCGGGGACAGCTATTTTCGAACTGCATAAGATAGGTCTTGTGGTACAGAGCTTTATTTTTTTAATGATTATGCTGGCGGCCTGGATTCCGGTTGCATGTATTGCATGGGGATTTCACAAATACATAGTGAGCATGATTGTGACAATCTGCAGCATTGTAGTCAGCTATGTTATCAGCTGGTTTATTCAGTACAAATTATGTAGAAGAGATATAGACGAGATTAACGGAATTCTCAGGGAGGAAAAATAAGAATGAGCGCAGCAATAGAGATTATAAATCTAAGAAAAGAATTTGGGTCAAAAACTGCAGTTAATGACCTGAACCTGACTGTCAATGAAGGTGAGATTTTTGCCTTTCTAGGCGTCAATGGAGCAGGTAAAACAACCACAATAAGAATGCTTACAGGCCTTACAAAACCGACATCCGGAGATGCCAAGGTTCTTGGATATAGTATTTTGACTCAGCTTGATGAAGTGAAAAAAATAGGAAACCTGTCGCCGCAGGAGACGTCGGTAGCTCCGAATCTGACAGTTAAAGAAAACCTTGAATTCATAGCAGGAATTTATGGCTTTTCGAAGGAAATCAGCAAAGAAAAGGCCAATGAGATGATAGAACTGTTTGGCCTTGAAGAAGTAGAAAACAGCAAAGCGAAAACACTTTCCGGAGGCTGGCAGAGAAAAGTAAGTATCGCCATGGCACTCATTACGGAGCCAAAGGTTCTGTATCTTGACGAACCGACACTGGGACTTGATGTTCTTGCAAGAAGAGAATTGTGGAAGGCGATACGACTGTTGAAAGGAAAAGTCACAATTATTCTTACAACTCACTACATGGAAGAGGCGCAGGAATTATCAGATAACATTGCAATTATGGTAAAAGGTAACCTGATGGCAACTGGTACATTGTCTGAGCTTAGAGCGAAAACAGGAAAAGAGAATTTGGAAGATATTTTTATCTCAATTGTGGAGGGGTGACGTGAAATGAAGAGTTCAGTATTTGCGGGTCGTGTTAGTAAGGAAGTTACGAGAGATCCACTCAGTTATATTTTTTGTTTAGGCTTTCCGATTATTATGCTTGCAATTATGAGTCTTATCGACAGCAGTATTCCTGCGCAGGCAAATATGACAGTTTTTCATATATATAATCTCGCACCAGGAATGGCGTACTTTGGGCTGACTTTTCTGATGCTGTTCACAGGGATGCTTGTATCGAAAGACAGGTCAACCGCGCTCTTGCTTAGATTATATGCATCGCCGATGAAAGCGATTAATTATGTGATTGGATATACTTTGCCAATGATTATTCTTGGATGTGCGCAGATACTTATCTGTTTTGGCGCTGCGTTTGTTGTCGGATTATGCCAGGGATATACCTTTGATATTGTGAAGATGCTCATATCATTTTTGATGCTGATTCCTTCTCTGCTCATGTTTATTGGAGTGGGCATTTTATTCGGAAGTGCAGTGGGTGAAAAGGCAGCCCCAGGTCTTTGCTCAATCATTATTTCTGCCGTCGGTATGGTGGGTGGAATATGGATGGACATTGATGGACTTGGTGGAGTGATTAAGGATGTTGCACAGGCCTTGCCTTTCTATCACGGAGTTCAGCTTGCAAGGCTTCCGCTGACGAACAATTACGATTCATTTGGAGTGCACATGCTCTGGACTGTAGGATTTGGAATTATATTCTATGTGCTTGCGGTTGTAATATTCACAAGCAAGATGAAAAAAGATACGAAATAGTTTGTGCTCATGTCCCCATAGCGCTGAAGCAAGTTATCAGATATAATGTCAGTGATGCATATTGAGCATATCGCGAGCTAAATCATAAACCAATAGAAGGTGCTTTGGAGCCGCCGGTACTTAGACGCTGTATTTTAGCGTCTTATGTACCGCTGCGTGCGACTAGCAGCGAGAGCGTGCCTTCGTTGGTTATGATTTAGCTCACGATAATTAAGTAGTACATATCGGGGGACATAAACATGCGAGAAATTGTTATTTCCACAGAAACTAATTCTGATTTGTCAGATCAATTCCTGAGCGACAATGGAGTCTTGGTAATTCCACATTATTACAATGTAGAAGAGACAATGTATGGCGAAGAAGGAAATAGGCTGACAATCAAACAGTTCTATGATGAGATGAGAGGTGGCAAGAAGGTAGGAACGGCTGCTAGTAATCCGGCTGTGATTCTTGATAAATTCACTGAACTTGCTAAGCAGGGGAAGGATATTATCCATATCAGCTTCTCTTCAGGACTGTCAGGTGGATACCAGAATATTGTGAATGGCGCGAATGATGTCATGGATGAGTATCCTGACTGCAAGATAGTTGTAATTGATACTCTTTCAGCTTCTCTTGGAGAAGGACTTATGATATATCAGGCGCTTAAGCTGGTAAAAGAGGGAAAGACAATTGATGAAATATCAGAGGCAATTCGTAGTCTTGTTCCACATATCAGCGTTCAGTTTACTGTAGATGATCTTGATTATCTGTATCGAGGTGGAAGACTCTCGAAGACAAGCGCTGTTCTTGGAACAGTGATAAATCTTAAACCGGTTCTTCATATTGATGATGAAGGTAAGCTGGTTGCACTTTCAAAGGTTCGTGGTCGTAAGAAATCTATTGCGACAATGCTTGATAATATGGAACAGAAACTTGGTTCTTTCAAAGATAAGCAGGTCGTGATTGGAATTATGCATGGCGATTGTGAGGAGGAAGCTCTTCAGATAAAAGGAATGATAGAGGAGAGATTTGGCTATAAGGATTTCCTCATTGAGCCAATCGGACCAAGTATCGGAGCTCATTCTGGACCTGGTACATTGGGACTTGCATTCTTAGGTGATGCAAGATAAATATTGTGGAATGTCAAAATTAACCCTGCTAAGAAATGGTTTTCTAAGCAGGGTTTTCTTTATACATTTCGTTGAGGATAGATGGTAAGATTATAATGACTTAATAGCATGATATGTGAAATGAGGTTTAAGATGTCAGCTAAAACAGATTGCTGTGGTGAAACAAGACTAATGAAATGTGGCATGAATGCAACATGTATAAAGTATGAAAATGCAAATAATATGGACGTTCAGTTTGAAGATGGAACGATAATAAAAAAGAAATCTAAAGATTCATTTTATAAGGGTGCTATAGATAATCCAAACGTTAGCAGAAGTTCATGCCTTGGTGAAAAAAGAGTGATGAATAATGGGCAATTTGCTACTTGTATTGCATATCGAAAGTATAATGATTTGGACGTTTGCTTTGAAGATGGAACTATTGTGTGCAATTTAGCAAAAACCAATTTTCAAAGAGGTGCCGTAGCAAATCCAAATTTTGATGCAAATTCATGTTTAGGGAAAGAACTTTTGATGAACAATGGGCAGATGGCAGAATGCATAGCTGATCATGGCTCGATGAATATTGATGTCAAGTTTGAAGATGGGACTGTAGTATTACAGAGGCGTAGAACAGCGTTTATAAATGGTGAAATTGCAAATCCAAATAAAGTGAATCGTTCATTTCCTGAACTTCTTGTATTTGATGTAATTAAATACTATTTCCCAGATGCAAAGCGTTCTTACCGGCCAAAGTGGCTCTATAATTCTCAAACACGCAAGAGAATGGAAATAGATATATGGATTCCATCACTGCGGGTCGGAATCGAGTATGATGGTGGTTTTTGGCACAAAGAAGAGAGCGAAAGAAGTAAGGCAAAATATGAAATTATAAAGGAATCAGAAAAGATTAATATTTTATATACCATTATAGAGAATGGAGCAATATCGCACGAATCTGAAAAACATAAAAATTTTAATTTGACATGCGATAGTACTAAGATTTCAGATTTGTTAAATGAACTATCTCCAATACTCGTTAATATACTGTCAGATTGTGGAATATGCGATCCATATATTGATTTTTCGGAAGAAAAACTGGCGGAGATACGCAAAAACAATGTCGACGAAGTTCTAGGAATGACAGTTATCATGAAGTGTGGGCTGAAAGCAACATGCATCCAGTTTAGAACAGTGCATGATATAGATATTCAATTTGAGGATGGGGTTATTGTTCAGCATAAGCAGAAATCTTCGTTTTTGATGGGATATATTGCTCACCCAAAGATTAATAGTAAGACTGTTCAAGCCTCTTGCCTTGGGGAAGAGCGTATGATGAAGTGCGGGATGAAGGCTAAGTGTGTTCGGTTCATTGATTCTGGAAATATTGATGTAGAGTTTGAAGATGGAACGATAATTAGAGGACGACAAAAGGATGCATTTCTCAGGGGGACAATTGGTCATCCATCAATAAATGTTAGAACAAATAAAGCCTCATGCTTAGGAGTGAGAGTAAAGATGAATAATGGTCAATATGCAGAATGCATACGATACAAAAATAGCAGAGATATTGATATTCAGTTTGAGGATGGAACAATTGTAGAAAACAAGGCTAAGTCATCATTTTTAGATGGAAGCATAAAAAATCCTCGCAGTACAGTGTTCTCGTGCTTGGGTGAGCGAAGGAAAATGAACAATGGCGAGTATGCTACATGCATAAAATATCGAGGAACGCATGATATAGATGTGCAATTTGATGATGGTACGATTGTACTGCATAGGACGAAACAAGCATTTTATTCTGGTAAAACCAGAAAAAATATGGGTGAATCGTGTCTGGGCGTGAAAAAAGAAATGCAGTCGGGATTGATTGCCACTTGCGTTGCCTATAGAAATTCGCTAGATATTGATGTCGAATTTGAGGACGGAACAATTGTGTTTCATCGAACCAAACATAATTTCTTGCGAGGGCATGTCGATAATCCAAACAACAAAGGTAACAGATATGAGACGAGAAAAAAATCCTGTGTTGGTGAAAAAAGGATGATGAATTGTGGAATTATGGCAACATGTATCCAATATAGAAATGCCCATGATATTGATGTCAGATTTGAAGATGGAGTGATTGTTGAACATAGACAACGGGTGCAGTTTAGTAAAGGTTGCATTGCGCATCCTTATAGAAACAAGAAATGATTATGAAATATGGGAGTAAAGTCTTATGGAAAAATATACTGAAACGCTTGAAAGCATTGGATGTGATATTGGTTTATTCGAGAATGATCCAAAAGAAAGAAGTGATAGCAATACATCTTATTGAAATGTCTGTGTGGAAGTGAAGAAAGGGCTGGATGCTAACATCAATTAGCGATAAGTCCTGAATAATTACTGTTCGCAGCCCCGAGTGTCTTCAGACTGGGGAACTCCAGTAGCGATACGATTTCCTAACACCATATTGTTATCGACAAAGTAATTTACTGCATTGGGAAAATACTGTAGCGTATGTTTTATGCTTTCGTTTGAAATGATAGTTAAATCAGATATTCCATAAGCACGCAATATAGAAATGGCGTCAACTACATCTTGTTGCCGTGGTTCTGTATTAGCTAAAGCAATTCTGTCATCTATGGCTCTGATTTTAAACATGAATAATGATTCCAAATCAGCATAATAGATTTTAATATTGGAAAGTTGGATGGAGTCAAGTTCTTTCCAGCGAATAAAAAAAGCAAACTCTTCGTTATACTTTTTGGTTTGATTCCAGTGGTTGTTAAGCCAGCCATCTTCATCGTTTGCTCCGTATTTTTCCCCGATCCTTTTTATTTCATTAACAATCTCTTCAGGGTAATCATCAGTTAGTGAGTCAATATCTTGACTTTTCTCTCTAGGACCATCGATTTCACCTAACATCTTGTGGATTATCATGGAAAAGCCACCGATTGCGCGGACTTCCAGGATATAATCCGCAGTGTAGTGCTCGGCGATGTATTGATTTAGTTCTTCAAGCATCTTTATGAATGTATCATAATTAACCTTGTTCATTCAGAATCTCTCTTAATAAGCTATATTCATTTCTCTATACGAAGGAAAAATATCATATGGGTTTTCGGATAAAAATAACTTTTCGTCTAATGGAGATTGGTTCACTAGAGGAGATAAGTTAGGATATACTTTAATAAAATCAGACAATTTTTTTTGCTGGTTGAGAATGGCAACCATTATACACTTTGTACGCTCTGACAAACGATTATATTTTATCCGTTTGATTTCTTTATCAAACACCTTGCATGTATCTATATTTCGGGACAATTGGCCAGGCGTGAAATGATAGTCTATGCCAATTAGGAATAATTTATTTAGCTCAGCATTAAGTAATCCGAACATTTCGATATTCCAATCTGCTTGATCTTGATAATAAATTTGGTTTTCAAAATATTCTTCTTTGTATTTGTAGATTTCGTTTAAATCCATTCCTAATGCGTCTGCAATGCTTTTTGCTGTCTTTATTCCACATCTATCGAAGTCCGTTTGGTTATTAACGATTTTAAAAATGTAATTGTATCCAACGCCTGATGATTTTGACAATTGAGCGATATTCATTTTTTTCGTCCGTAAAATATCTTCAAACATAGTTGCCACCTCTGAAACAAACATTATCACACTTGTGATAATTTGGCAATTCTATTTTTTTTACACAATAGTTATAGCAAGGCTGAATCTTGCCGATATATAATAATAAATGCGTTTTGCATTAAGTTTCATATTCATGGAGGAAGTAGTAATGAAGAAATTTTTGGCAGAATTTATTGGAACATTCACACTTGTTCTGATTGGTTGCGGAACAGCAATGCTTGTTGGATGCGACAGCGCAAATGGTTGTGGATACCTTCTCACAGCACTTGCATTTGGTCTCACAATCGTGGGAATGGCATACTGTGTTGGAAACGTGTCAGGATGTCATATTAATCCAGCAGTGTCGCTTGCCGTTCTTATCACAGGTGGAATGAGCGTGAAGGATTTTGCTCTGTATGTAGTTGCACAGTGTCTTGGTGCAACAGCAGCTGCTGCAACACTTAAGGGAGTATTCTCTCTGGGTAATGTTGTTGACCAGACAACCGCACTTGGTTCAAACGGCCTTGTACATGTAGGGAACAATGCTGTTGCAGGACTTATTGTTGAAGCACTTCTCACATGCATCTTTGTTCTGGTAATCTTAGGAGTAACAAGCAAAAAAGCAAATCATGGTTCTTTTGCAGGAGTTGTAATTGGTTTCACACTTGTGCTTGTACATATTCTTGGGATCGGTCTTACCGGAACATCTGTGAATCCAGCAAGAAGCTTAGGACCTGCTATTTTCGCTGGCGGTGCAGCACTTGCTGATTTGTGGGTATTTATCGTTGGACCATTTGTTGGAGCAGTAATTGCAGCACTTGTACATAAGGTTTTTGAGAAATAAGTTTTTGCGATATCGGAGATATTGAATGAACGTAGATACTAACTGGTGCAGCCTAAAAGTAGATAATGAAGGAATATATGCACTCATGTGTCTGAATGCGCCCACGGGAGAGGATGAGACTATCATATCCCCGGAGCTTGTTCAGGAGTTTTTGGCTGCCCAGAATATTGTCTACGGTATAAACGAAATAGTAATAGAGTCCATGCTTGAAAACGTGACCTATGGTCAGTATGTGTGCGTTGCCAAGGGGGTCCCGGCAAAACGTGGGCTCGATGGATATTTTAAATTTGAAAAAGATACACAGGACATGAAAAAGAAGCCACTCATCCTGGAAGACGGCTCGGCAGATTACAAGAATTCTCTTAATCTGGCGACCATACAGGAGGGTGAGCTTCTTGCTGTTTATATACCACCAACAGAAGGGTCCGCCGGACAGAATGTATATGGCAAGGTGCTTCCGTCACTTGGAAGAGGCAAGGATATAATGCCGCTTCGAGGCAAAGGCATCCGTGTAGATGAGGAGAAGATTAACTACTATGCGGAGTACAGTGGGCACATAGTGATGGATGGGAACCATATCAGTATTGAGAAGCTTTACCGGGTCAGTGGAGATCTTGATATTGAGGTGGGAAATATTCGATTTGACGGAGATGTTGAGATATCGGGAGATGTCAGAAGTGGCTTCGAAATAGATACGACCGGAAGTATTTTCATTCACGGGCACGTTGGTGGATGTAAGTTGACTGCCGGGGAGAATATAACAATTGAGAAAGGCATCCAGGGAAGAGACGCCTGCACAATATATGCCAAGGGGGACGTGGCCTGCAAGTTCGTAGAAAGATGCCACATAGAAGCGCATGGCAATATATATGCAGATTCGATTCTTGATGCAACTGTTATAGCAGATGAGAGGGTAATTGTTACATCAAGGACAGGTAATGTTATTGGATGCGAGGTGTACGGCAAAAGAGGAGTCATCGTAAAAGAAGCGGGAAACGATGCTGGTACACCAACGCTCATCAGATGCGGTTTGCCGAGGGAAGATTATGCAAGAGCATCGCAGCTTAGTGCTGAGATAAAGGAAATTATTGATAAGCTTGATTCGTTTAATAGACATCTGGTTTTGCTTGAATCCTCCAAAAAAGAACCGCGAGAGGTGGCGGAATTAAGAACGAAGATAATGCGCGCCAAGATAGTTCTTTCGTCTAAGAGGAACAAGAGGCAGGAAGAACTGAATGCGCTTAATGAGCGCATTAGTGAAGACGGAAACAATTCTTTTATTGATGTCACGGGAACTGTCTTCGAGGGCGTTAGAATATATATTGGTGCTTATCCGTTTATTGTCACAGAGGCAATAAAAGAGGTGACGTACAGAAGAGTTGGTGCGACTGTTGTGAGTGGTCCTCTTGAAGAGCGCAAGGAAGAGAAAAATAGATGAAAATTGGAATAATTGGAGCTGGTGGAATTGCCGGAACTTTTGCTTATACAATCGCAAATACCGAGGGGGCAGAATGCTATGC
>JAGHUF010000104.1 GCA_018064935.1 Candidatus Merdinaster equi
CTTCCTTGCATGAAATGCGAATCTGCATTAAAATGTACGGAAGTGGATTTTTTATTGAAAATACAGAGATAAGAGGTAACAAAAACCATGGCAAATAAAGAAAAATACTATTTAACAACAGCAATTGCATATACTTCCGGCAAGCCTCATATCGGCAACAGCTACGAAATCGTTATGGCAGATGCGATATGCAGAAGTAAGCGCCAGCAGGGTTATGATGTTTGGTTTCAGACCGGAACCGATGAGCATGGGCAGAAGATAGAAGAAAAAGCAAAAGCAAAAGGGATTACTCCAAAAGAATTTGTTGACGATATAGCGGGACAAATTAGACGAATTTGCGACAATCTGAATATTTCATATGATCACTTTATTCGTACAACAGATGCACCTCATGAGAAGCAGATTCAGAAGATGTTCAAAAAATTCTACGATCAGGGAGACATTTATCTGGGTGCATATGAAGGTATGTACTGCACACCATGTGAGTCCTTCTGGACAGAGTCGCAGCTTGTGGATGGTAAGTGCCCTGACTGTGGTCGTGAAGTTAAGCCTGCAAAAGAAGAAGCATATTTCTTTAAAATGAGTAAATATGCAGATAGACTGATGCAGTACTATGACGAGCATCCAGAATTTATCCAGCCGGTTTCAAGAAAAAATGAGATGATTAACAATTTCCTTAAGCCGGGATTACAGGATCTGTGCGTATCAAGAACATCATATAAGTGGGGTATCCCAGTTGATTTTAATGACAAGCACGTTGTTTATGTTTGGATGGATGCTCTTGCTAACTATATTACCGGAATTGGCTATGATGCAGATGGCAATCATACAGAGCAGTATAAGAAACTCTGGCCAGCAGATCTGCATCTGATTGGGAAAGATATTGTTCGTTTCCATACCATTTACTGGCCTATTTTCCTGATGGCACTTGGCGAGCCTCTTCCTAAGAAAGTATTTGGACATCCTTGGCTTCTCCAGGGCGGAGAGAAGATGAGTAAATCTCGTGGAAATGTTATTTACGCTGATGATCTGATTTCTCTTTATGGCGTGGATGCGGTTCGTTACTACGTACTTCACGAGATGCCATATGAGAACGATGGAACAATCACATGGGAGCTGTTTACTGAGAGATTTAATTCAGATCTCGCAAATGTTTTGGGTAATCTGGTGAACAGAACTATCTCAATGACTAATAAGTATTTCGGTGGAGTTGCAGCTAAGACTGGAAAGACCGCACTTGTTGATGATGACTTCAAAGCTGTTATATGTGCTGCAAGAGACAAAGCTCAGGCCAAGATGGACGACATGAAGGTGGCAGATGCAATCGATGAAGTATTTGCTGTGTTCAAGCGTTCTAATAAATATATTGATGAAACAGAGCCATGGGCACTGGCAAAAGACGAAGCAAACAAAGATCGTCTTAGCGAGGTAATGTACAATCTTTTAGAGGCAATCACAATTGGAGCAAATCTTCTGATTCCTTATATGCCTGCAACAGCTGATTCAATACTTGCACAGTTAAATGCAGATAAGAGAGATTATGAAGTGCTTAATCAGTTTGGATTGAGAGACAGCGCTTCTAAGGTTACAGATACTCCACAGATTCTGTTTGCCCGCCAGGATATCAAACTCATTATGGAAGAAGTAGCGAAGATTCAGGCCGCGCAGAAGGCTGAATATGAGAAAGAAAATGGAATTACAGAGGAAGTGGCCGCTGATTCAGAGGCTGCTGAACAGGATGTGATTGATCTCGAGGCAAAGCCTGAGATTACCTATGATGATTTCGCTAAGCTTCAGCTTCGCGTTGGTGTAATTATCGACTGTAAGGAAGTGCCTAAGAGCAAGAAACTCCTGTGTTCACAGGTTAAGATTGGCAGCGAGGTAAGGCAGATTCTGTCAGGAATTAAGAGCAATTATTCAGCTGAAGAGATGATTGGTAAGCAGGTAATGGTTCTGACTAATCTTGCACCAAGAGAGATTGCAGGACTTAAGAGCGAAGGAATGCTGTTATGTGCAGAGGGACATGATGGTGCACTCGCATTGATGAAGCCTGAGAAGGATATGCCTGCTGGAGCTGAGATTGGTTAATCGCAGATAGGAGGTGATTCTTTGAAAGAAGATATATACTATCCTTCCCGTGATGGGAAGACAACAATTCATGGCGTAATATGGAAACCTGAAAGTATGTGCAAGGGCAAATTGCCCTTGTGCATTCTTTTAGTTGTGCATGGAATGGAAGAGTATATCGAGAGGTATGAACCTTTCGCAGAGTATATGAATGAGCATGATATCTTCGTGATAGGTAATGACCATCTTGGACATGGTAAGTCAGTGGTTTCCAGCAGCGAGTACGGATATTTCGGCAAGGGCGATATTGCAACTGTGGTAGTTCGTGATGTGCATCGCCTGAAGAAGATGGTGCAGGAACAGTATCCGGGAGTTCCTTTTTTCCTAATGGGACACTCTATGGGATCGTTCATCGCGAGGAATTACATCGCAAACTACGGGAGTGGAATTAAGGGAGCAGTCATCATGGGAACTGGATCCCAACCGAAATTCATTCTTCCGATTGGAAAGGCGCTGACGAATATTATTGGGGCCTTTCGTGGCGATCATTATAAGAGTAAGCTGGTGCAGAACATGGCAATGGGTTCTTACCATAAAAGAATTCCAGATCCCAAGACTTCTTCGGACTGGCTGTCTGTGAATGAGGAGAATGTTCGCGGGTATATTGATAACCCATTATGTGGTTTTGGATTTACGGTGAATGGATATCACACGTTGTTTGAGTTTATTTCCAGATGTCAGGCGTCCGCTACAGTGAAGCGGATTCCGAAAGATCTTCCACTTTTATTCGTAGCAGGAAGTGAAGATCCGGTTGGCGCTTATGGTGAGGGCGTCAAAAAAGCATACAGCTGCTATGAGAAGGCAGGTGTTCGT
>JAGHUF010000038.1 GCA_018064935.1 Candidatus Merdinaster equi
CAAAATCAGAGGGAGTACGAGAAGAGAGGACTACCACTAATGAAATACAGCAGATTTAGTACGCCGACTACTTCAATGAATATATACCGCCAAGGTCCAGCTGCTGGTGAAAAAAGCACAGCGGATGATGTAACATCGCAGAAATCAATCCCCAATCTGCACAAACTTATTAGAGACGAAAGCGTACCAATGGTATGTTCTTCATGCGGATATACAATTTTAAAATACGAAGGTTTAGGTCAGTATAAGTGTGAGAAATGCGAAGCTATCATGTATGATGATTATGGCAAAGTAAGAAAATGCCTGGACATAGCTGGTTCAATGACCGAAATAGAATTAATTGAAAAGACAGGCTTATCAAGATCAGCAATAAGGAAGCTAATTGAATCAGGCTCGCTGGTCAGAACTACTAAGGGATTGAGCGTTATATAACAATTCCTGCACAAAAAAAAGTGATGAATTTTCACCACTTTCTTTTTTATTACCGAATTCATTAATTATATCAATCGAGGTGACAGGATTCGAACCTGCGACCCCCTGCTCCCAAAGCAGGTGCTCTAGCCAAACTGAGCCACACCTCGTCAAAACGCAAGGATAATTATATCCAATAGTTTTACTTAAGTCAACTACTTTTTTCAAATACTTTTAACCAAATACTTTTAGCAGTTCATCTCGCATAGCTCTGAGAGCTTTTCCTCTATGGCTCTCCTCATTTTTCACTTCCGGTGGAAGAAAGCCGCTGGTACATCCATATTTAGGCAGCACGAAAATCGGATCATAACCAAATCCGTTTTCTCCAGATTCTTCATAGCCAATTCTGCCTTCCATTATCCCAAGAGTGTCCAATTTGCTTCCGTCAGGTAAAACTGCTGCCATAGCACACACGAATCTCGCAGTCCTCTTCTCGTCCGGAACACCATCTAACCTCTCAATCAAGTTCGCATTCTTAATATGATAAGAAGTATCTTCTCCCATATATCTCGCAGAGTATATCCCCGGCTCCTTGTTCAGAGCATCTATCTCAAGTCCCGAATCATCTGCAATTACTATACTTCCATAGCCATCCTTTTCCTTGAGTGCGGCGTAAACAGCATCAGCCTTGATGCGTGCATTCGCAGCAAAAGAATCACCATCCTCTACAATATCAATATCAATTCCCGCCTCTTTCATCGACAGTATATCCAAATCAAGATCAGACAGAATCATTCTTATCTCTCTCATCTTGTTCTGATTTGAGGTTGCAAAAATAAGTTTAGTCATTATCGCTCTCCATTTTTCCAAATGCTTCCAATATTCCTTCTGCAATTCCTGCAGCAAGGTCATTTATATAATCCTCTCGATTAAGCAGCTTTGCTTCATCGGCATTAACCACGCTTCCAACTCCCAGCATAACAGCTGGCATTGTCATGTTCATGAGAAGCTGATTGTCGTTTGCAGCATATATTCCTTTTCCCAAACCAGATACCTTCTGAGCCGTTTTTCTCACAAGCTCATCTGCAAAATCCACGTTGGTCAGTTTAGATGTGAAATAGGTATCGTTATAATAACCGGCGATCCCATAATCCGGATCATCGGATAAATGTATTTCCAGAAAAAGATCAGCATCCGAATCAAGTGCAAGCTTTCCCTTGTCATCCGTGGCAATGAACGAGGCATCCTGCCTTGTCATGTACACACGGACGTTTTCCTGTTCAAGCAGTGCTTCTACTTTTTTGGCAATACTCAATGTGACCTCATCCGGACTAATGCTAAGTAGCTGCGCCTCTTCCTCGGCTTCATACCCAGCCGCATCCAGCACAACAATCCTATCATATACTTTCCCCGGCTTGGTCAGAAGAAGCGACAACTGCTGGTTCTCCAGAATCATCTCATATTCATAGATTCCATTCAGGGCAATTAATACAACAACGTCATCCTGATGATGCCCGGTCTGAACCGACTCGATTCCTGCCAGATTTCCATACATCTGCGTATCGTTATAGAAATCCTCTTCCATTCCGCTTATTCTGATAAGCATCTGCCTGGCGAGATAATTATTTTCAATTCTAATATCTTTTTGTGTAACCTTTTCGCTAAGAGGAATAAAGAATCTCGACTGAGAATCATCTTTCCTTGGGAATACCTGATTCAGCACAACCTTGTCAACATTCGTGCTTTCGAGAAACTCCGTGCCATCCATGTTGCCACTGGCCACAATATTCAACGGCTTAATCATCGAATAGTATGCCAAAAAAGCAATCACCGCAAGCAAAAGCGGTATGCCGATAATGCACGATATCCTATATGCCCTGGCGCATTCCTCACGATCAATAATATATTCTTCCATTTATGTACATACCTATTTATACAGAATCACTTAGGCTGCTTTGGTGGCTTGGGTCCTAAGAACGAATAGAAATATGTCTGCAACATCCCATTATACAACTTTCTATTCTTATCAGCTTTTCTTCCAACTGCCTCCTGCGCCTTATCATAAGAAGTAATCATAAACATGGACCAGGAATCCAGCCCCTTAAATCGTTCTCCAAGCGCTTTGTATAACTGCCCTACTGTGTCCTTCTCCTCAAGTCTCTCACCATATGGCGGGTTAGTTATAATAAAGCCATACTTTTTAGGATGAGACAATTCTCTCACATCTCTTTTCTGAAAATGAATCAGCTTCTCAACTCCGGCGAGCTTGGCATTCTCCCTGCTTATTTTCAGCATTTCATCATCTATATCATATCCCTGAATGTCCGTCTCAACATTCATGTCAATATCTTCGCGAAGTTCATCAAGAACCTCATACCACTCTTTGGCAGGAATAATATGCTTCCAGCTCTGCGACAGAAAATTTCTATTCATTCCCGGTGCTATTCCTGCAGCCATAAGTGCAGCCTCAATTGGAAATGTTCCGCTTCCACAGAACGGGTCCACCAGAATTCTATCTCTGTTCCATGGTGTCAGCATGATGAGAGCAGCCGCCAGATTTTCAGCTATAGGAGCTTTTGCGGTCAACTTGCGATATCCTCTCTTGTGCAGAGATTCCCCCGTGGTATCAAGTGCTATTGTGACCTCATCCTTCATAAGAAATACTCTCAGAGGATAAGAGTCTCCGTCCTCCTTAAACCACTGTCTCCCGTAGTGGCTACCAAGTCTGTCCACCATAGCTTTTTTAATAATTGATTGAATATCCGATGGGCTAAACAACTTGCTCTTTACACTGGCAGCTTTTGCAACCCAGAACTTTCCATTCTCCGGAATCCATTCTTCCCACGCAAGTGCTTTGGTGCCCTCAAACAAATCATCAAAAGTCTCAGCATGAAATTCGCCGATTTTAATCATCACTCTCTCAGCGGTACGAAGGCATATATTCGCACGGCAAATAGCTTCCGCGTCTCCTTCAAAGGTCACACGACCATCTGACACAGAAGTTATCTCATACCCCAGGTCCTGTATTTCGCGCTTCAATATTGCCTCTAAGCCAAAATGGCAGGGCACTATCAGTTCCATTCTCTTATTCATGCCAATCCTCACATTTATTTTCTGCACCAAACCATGTAATGTGACTGCATCTCCATAGTGAAATCATCCACAGTTTCTTCCTCGGAGTTAAGCAGCTTTCTCAAACCATCATCAAATTCATTCCAAACATCCGAATTCATGACTGTCCTATACGATTCGCAGCGAATCGATTCCTCATACATAAATCTGTATAACCTTAACTGCACACTTCCCATTCCTGCAGGCTTCTCCTCAGGCTGAGTAAATCCCAGAAGCATGTGATCATCCTGAAGGATTCGTGCATACTCTGAGCCAGTCAGATATAATATCAAATCCACACACGCATCCATTTTTTCCGGGTCTGCCGCAAGCTTTGAACTAATCGCAATTCCGTACGGAAGAGATTTGTCAGAAAAAGGATGCGTATATTCCAATTTAGCAAAATGTGGCAAAGCAGCAAATCCCATATTCTCTTTTCCCTCGGGCTCTAACTGATTATCCAGGAACTTAACATCCTCATAGTTGCCGATGACAGCTGCTGCCCTTCCATCAATGAATCTCTCGAGAGCCTCTTTATTAGTCAGCTCCATGTAGTCTTCGCATATGATACCGCTCTCATTAAATAGCTTTTTGGTATCAGTAATAGCTTCCTTGAAACTGTCACTCTCGAAGTCGAACTCTTTATTAAGCACGCTCTTGTACCAGGACAAGCCCGTATACTGGCAGCCAAAAGAAGAAAGAAAATGATCTGTAATCCTTTTCTTATCCGCTCCGGCAAACACGACAGTATCGATCTGCTGTTTCTCGAAATACTTGTCCGCCTTGGCATACTCCTCCCAGGTTTCAGGAATCATGTCATATCCTGCTTCATTCCACAACGACGAGTTATAAATCAGAATAGTCTGTGTTGTTGCTGCATAAGCCGGAATTGCATAGTAGTGTTTGTCGTAAGTATAAGGAAACAGATAATCATAGTTATACAGCGTGGTATCTTTGGAACCCCTTATATATTCAGTAATATCCAGAAGATTCCCTGAAGCCGCAAGGTCAGCAGCTTCCATACTTCCAACTATGAAGATATCTGGCATATTGTCGGTCGTGATTCGTTTTGACAATTCTCTGTTATATGATTCAGCTTCAAACTGTTCCTCATTCACAACTATGGAAGGATTCTTCTCTCTCCACTCATCCAGACATTTTCTAAAAGAATCTATTCCCTCTTTCCCAGTTCCGCCACTCATCGCACTAATATCCAGGACATTTATTTCGCCATTATATACTAGTTCATCTGTAACAAATTCTACCAAGGGTTCTTTTTCATCACGAAGAGCTTTTTTCCATTCGCATCCCGTCAGGCAAATAGAAACCGCCACAATCAGCAACGAAATCAGGCACCTGCATTTTCTTATCTGTTTTTTATTTTTGGTTTTATTTTGCATTTTATTATCCATTCGAGCCAGTTTTCTCGTAACCACCATATTTTATCATGGAACATAATTTTTTTCATGGATTTTTAGCCTTTTACTTCGTTGATTTTTACCCGTCTTTTCGATATAATTAGCGATAGCAGACTTTTTCCGCACAGGGTCATTCCATGCGGCATAAAAATCTGACTCAGAGAAGGAGATTTTACATATGAAATTTGGTTATTTTGATGACGCAAAAAGAGAATACGTCATTACTTCTCCAAGAACTCCATATCCATGGATTAACTATCTTGGAACACAGGGATTCTTTTCACTGATCTCTAACACAGCGGGTGGATACTCATTCTACAAGGATGCAAAGCTTCGTAGAATCACAAGATACCGTTATAACAATGTGCCTATCGATATGGGCGGTCGTTATTTCTACATTAATGACAATGGTACAATCTGGAATCCAGGCTGGTCACCAGTTAAGACAGAGCTTGATTCTTACGAGTGCCGTCACGGTATGGGTTACACAATCATCACTGGTAAGAAGAACGACCTTAAGGCTGAGGTTACTTTCTTCGTTCCTCAGAACTACAACGGTGAAGTTCAGCAGGTTGTTCTTACTAACGAAGGTTCTGCAGAGAAGTCATTCTCATTCTTCTCATTCGCTGAGTGGTGTTTATGGAATGCTTCAGATGACTGCGAGAACTTCCAGAGAAACTTCTCTACAGGTCGTGTAGAAATCAAGGATTCAACAATTTATCACAAGACAGAGTATAGAGACAGACGTGATCATTTCGCATTCTATACTGTAAATGATACTATTGATGGTTATGACACAGACAGAGATTCATTCATTGGTCTTTACAATGGTTTCCACAATCCACAGGCAGTAATCGACGGAAAGGCTACCAACTCATTAGCTGATGGTTGGGCTCCTGTTGCTTCTCAGTACAAGAAGATTACTCTTAAGCCAGGTGAGACAAAGACATTAGTATTCATCCTTGGATATGTTGAGATGCCTGTAGCTGAGAAATTCGAAGCTGACGGCAAGACAATTAATAAAGTTAAGGCTCTTGAAATGATGGAGCAGTATAACACACCTGAGAAGGTTGCTGCTGGTCTCGCAGAGCTTAGAGCAACATGGGATAAGCTTCTCGGCATCTTGAACGTTAATACTCCAAATGAGAAGGTTAACCGTATGGTTAATATCTGGAACCAGTATCAGTGTATGGTAACTTTCAACCTTTCACGTTCTGCATCATATTTCGAATCTGGTATCGGACGTGGAATGGGATTCAGAGATTCTAACCAGGACGTACTTGGTTTCGTTCATCAGATTCCTGACAGAGCTAGAGAAAGAATCATCGACATCGCTTCTACTCAGTTCCCTGATGGTGGATGCTATCACCAGTATCAGCCTCTTACCAAGAAGGGTAATGCAGATATCGGTGGAGACTTCTCAGATGATCCATTATGGCTGATCCTTTCTGTTTCTGCATATATCAAAGAGACAGGCGATTGGGGCATCTTAGATGAGATGGTTCCTTATGATAATGATATGTCAATTGCTCAGCCAATGCTCGATCACTTAAGAGTTTCTTTCTATCACATTGTAGAGAACCTTGGACCACATGGTCTTCCTCTTGCAATGCGTGCTGACTGGAATGACTGTATCAACCTTTCATGCTTCTCAGATACTCCTGGTGAGTCTTTCCAGACATATACCAATCCTAAGTTCGCTGCTGAGGGTGGATATTCTAAGGTTGCTGAGTCTGCATTTGTTGCTGCACTCTTCACCTACACCGGTCCTAACTATGTAGCAATCTTAAAGCATCTTGGCAAAGATGATGAAGCTGCTAAGGCTCAGGCTGAGATCGACAAGATGAAGGCTAACATGATGGAATCTGCTTGGGACGGAAACTGGTTCATCAGAGCATATGATGCAAACGGCGAGAAGATGGGTTCTAAGGAATGCGAAGAAGGCCAGATCTTCATCGAGCCACAGGGCTTCGCTATTATGTCAGACATTGGCGAAGATGCTACCAAGAAGACTCTTGCAGCAATTGATGAGCGTCTTAATACACAGCATGGTCTTGTTCTTAACAACCCTGCATTCACCAAGTATTACATCCAGTATGGTGAGATTTCTACATATCCAGGTGGATACAAGGAGAACGCTGGTATCTTCACACATAACAATGCATGGATTATCTGTGCTGCAGCTTATGCAGGTGAAGGTGATCAGGCATTCAAGTACTACTCTGAAATCGCTCCTGCATTTACTGAAGAGACTTCAGATCTTCATAAGACAGAGCCTTATGTATATGGTCAGATGATCGGTGGTAAGGATGCTGGTGCTGATATCGGTCAGACAGGCAAGAACTTCGGACAGGGCAAGAACTCATGGCTTACAGGAACAGCTGCTTGGAATATGGTTGCTATTTCTCAGTACATCCTTGGTGTACAGGCTGACTTTGACGGACTTAAGATTGATCCTTCAATTCCAGCTGCTTGGGATGGTCTTAAGGCTAAGAGAGAGTTCCGTGGTGCTACATACAACATCACTGTTACCAATCCTAACCATGTATGCAAGGGTGTAAAGAATGTTACTGTTGATGGCAATGCAATCGACGGCAACCTTATCCCTGCATTCGCTGATGGCAAGGCTCACGATGTTCAGGTAGTAATGGGCTAAGCTCTTCGCAAAATTATATGAACTTTATGGGGCCGTGTTTATTGACACGGTCCCTTTTTTAAAAACTTCAAATCCAAAAAGAAAGGATACATTTATTATTATGAAGAAAAAATTGTTATCGTTAATTCTGACAGGTATACTGGCATTCTCAGTCACAGCTTGCGGTTCAAATACCCAGGCAAATACTGATACTCCTTCTACAGGTGATATCACTGCAACCCCAGAAGCTTCACTAGACACAGATTCATCAACATCTACACCTTCTGATTCTGACTCTTCAGTGGATGTAGACACTGATACTGATTCTGATGAACCACTTGAGCTCCAGTCATTGTATGACAATTTCAAATTCTCAGAGGCCTTTGAAAAGTGGAGCGAAGGCAATTTCTACACCTGTTCTGAATCATTATTCAAAAACTATACAATGAATACTGAAACCTCACAGTATGGCGATGACTGTTATTACAATCTCAGCACAACTTGTGACGGAAGTGTGTATGGAATCAACACCTATAATATTGATGGTAAAGAATATGTTCATATCTACTGTCTGGATTACCCAGATGACGATATGCTCTTAACCATTAGCGAGGATGATGATTCCTATATATTCCAGCCACTCAATGTAAAAAGTACTACAACAATGTATGATGACTACCATTTCACCTATGTGTCATCAGAAGATAACAACGGAACACTCATTGATACAATCGAAGCCAGTTATCCATATTTCTCATATGACGATGATGTAGATGACTACACCGAGGGAACAGCCAATATGACCGTCTATGTCGAAAGAGCAAGCGGAAAGCCAGTCATGTTCGTTGAGACTCTTCCAGATGGCACTGTAACAACTACACGAATATTTGAAACAGACAACGCCATCACTCTCCCTGATATAGAAATCCGCGAAGTAGAAGTCTATGAAATGGCAGATTTCACTGCGCAGCAGCATATGCATATGTACCTATAATTAGTTTAATTGAGCAGCATCTTCACAATAAGTTGCTCAGAAATGAGGATAATATGAACAGAAAAATAATCACAACAATTTTATGCTGTACTATGGTACTGGGACTTGCCGCATGTGGAGTATCTGTTAAGGTCAAGTCTGACGACACAAAGCTTACAGGTGTTGAATCTAATGAACCAGCAATTGATGTGCCTTCCATCGATGTGGGCGACGGCAACCTCGCTCCTGACATGGAACCATATACTTATGTAGGTGAGTACTATGCTGAATCACCATATTACACCTTCTACTATCCGGACGGCTTTTCATTCTATGGAATACAAAAGCCTTCAATAATACTTAACAACTACGATGACACCTGTCATATCTCTTTTGTGTCACGTCATGAAGATAGAGGCTTTGACAAAGAAGGTTCTATGCAGAATTACATAGATGCCTTCAAAAACGTTTATGGCATAGAGGATTGGTACGATGGCGAAGAAGCTCCATTCATTTATACTTATGGAACGCATCAGAATCTGTACATATCTGCAGCACTCATCGTACTGGATAATGATCTCATATATATTGAGTCGGCATCAAAGACTGAAGAAAATGCATATGCAGCTCTTGATATGTTTGAAATCGTATCGGCTAACTAATCCGTGGTGATTAAAAAAATAGATGCGTCGCAGGGCGCGCCATATAAAAAAGGGAGCAGACTTAATGTCTGCTCCCTATATTTATACTATTTGTAATTCCTCATATCATACCGAGAATCACTATTACATCTCGATCACGATATCATTTTCAGCCTTGAGGATGCAATCCTTAATCAGCATGCCCTCAATCTTCTCTCCGTTTACAGTAACGCTCTTTACACCATGCTCAGATCCATTTGGATTGTTTACGGTTACATTCAGAACCTTTCCACGGAATACTTTGCGAAGACTATAGTTCTTCCACTCTGAAGGAATAGAAGGATCAATTACAATACCCTCTGCCTCAGGATTCAGACCAAGAATACCCTCTGTAGTTCCTACCATAACTGTAGATGCTGTACCTGTCAGCCAGTGTACATGCGCACGACCTGCAAAAGGCGAATCCTTAGCTTCAACAAACTGACCATATACATATGGCTCAAGCACTCGCTTCTCTGCATCATTATTATAGGTTGCAGGAGCAGCCTCAGTCCAATACTTATATGCTCTGTTACCATGACCAAGCTTAGATTCTGCCAGAATCAACCAACCCTGTGGCTGTGAGAAGATACCAGCATTCTCTTTTACACCCTTGTTAAAGCAAACCATGAGCGCACCATCAAATGCATGATTCTCATATGCGGGATACATAACCATAGCACCATATGGTGTATTAAGCTCACGCTCTACTGAATCCATTGCCTTCTCCTGCTGCTCTTTGGTACCGAAATCAGCAATTACAGACCATGACTGAGGATTAAGCCACATAGATGCTTCTGGATCCTTGCGGTTACCAATAACAGTACCATCTTCCTTATAGCCTCTAATCCATCTATCCTCATTCCAGCATTCGCCAAGAATCTTATCAAGCTTAGCATTTACCTCATCAAGATATGCTACATACTCTGCATCGTTCTTAAGAAGTGCATACTTTTTAAGAATCTTAACAGCATATACAAGCTGGAATGCTACGAATGTTGACTCGCCCTTCTTACCAAGACGGAGACAGTCATTCCAGTCAGCATGAAGACCTGCTGGCATTCCATGATTACCAAGATGTGTCATTGAGAAGTCAATTGCTCTCTTTAAGTGATCATATACTGTTCCTGACTCATCATCATTTGCATAAGAAACAACTTCATCAAGGAATGCAATATTACCTGACTCAGAAATATACTTATAGATAGTAGGGAAAAGCCATAGCGCATCGTCAGCACGATATGAAGGATGACCTGTCTGCTTAGCATATACAGAATTCTCATCGTTCTCGTCTGGATGATTCTCTTTTCCAGGTGTATGTGTATATTTTACAAGTGGAAGACCTGCACCATTAGTTACCTGCGCTGATAACATGAAGCGAATCTGATCAGCAGCCATTTCTGGAGCAAGATGAATAATACCCTGGATATCCTGAACCGTATCACGATAACCGAAACCATTACGAAGACCACAGTACTGGAATGATGCTGCACGGCTCCATGTAAAGGTAATGAAGCAGTTGTAAGCATTCCATACGTTAACCATGTTGTTGAAGTTCTCATCAGGAGTCTTAACAACAAGATTATCTAACTTAGAGTGCCAGTACTCTTTCAGTTCTGCAAGCTCCTTCTCAACAGTCTGAGCATCTTCATATTTAGCAATAATCTTCTTAGCTTCTGCTTCTGGCTTCTGTCCAAGAAGATAAGTGAATACCTTAGTCTCTCCAGGAGCAAGTGTTACATCAGACTCAAGTGCACCACATGAATTATCACAATAGTTGAGGTCTCCATTCAATCCCTCAATTGCACCGATTGGATTAGCATAGCTTCTGTAAGGGCCTACAAACTTATCGCGGTCTCCGCAGAACTTATCAACCTTAGCACCTGCAAGTCCGAAGAATCTCTCTCCATTAGGATCATGCTGTGTTTCATTCTGCTTCTGAAGAATGAAGTTCTCTTTGAAATAGGTGTGGGTAATGAACAGTGTGTACTGAAGGTTAACCTGATCCTGCTCATAATTATTATCATTTACGAATTCACAATAGCCTGTTACTGCAATCTTACGAGGCTTATCGCTATTATTGGTAATCTTGCAGTTCCATACTTCATAAGTTGCATCCTTTGGAACATAATATGCTGTAGTTGCTGCTATTCCCTTATATTCAGAAGAAATAACTGTATAAGCGGTACCGTGACGGCATTCACTTTTATAGCTGTCGAGAGGCTTACATACAGGTGCCCATGAAGCAGACCAGTAATCTCCATCCTCAAGATCTCTTAAATATACGTAACGTCCTGGCTGGTCCATAGCAACCGAGTTAAAACGATAACGGATTACTCTTCCGTTAGCTCCGGATTTTACGAAGCTGTAACCTCCGGCATTGTTTGAAATAATAGCACCATACTCAGGTGAACCAAGATAGTTAGCCCAAGCTGATGGTGTATCTGGACGAGTGATTACATACTCTTTAGCCTTCTCATCAAAATAACCGTAATTCATTATTTTTCTTTACCCTCCTTAATGGCTTTCGTATCCCCATTTTATCAAAAAAGGAATTCAAAAAAAAGAACAATCTACTCTATTTTTAGCACAATAATTCACCGATAAATTGTAAGTATGATATACTAGGTACAAGTTGTGTCATCAAACTATACATCTGCTTCGCAATCATGATGGATGTGCAAGATGAACGCTTGTCAACAATATTAGAAAGGTACATAAAAAATGAAAAAATTTGCTAAAGAATTCAAAGAGTTTATTTCAAAAGGAAATGTAATGACCATGGCTGTTGGTATCATTATTGGTACTGCCTTCACAGCAATCATCAATTCGCTTGTTGGTGATATCTTCACCCCACTTATTGGACTTGTAATTGGTCAGATTGACTTCTCAGCATTAAGCGTAACAGTTGGCGATGCGTCAATTATGTTCGGTAATTTCATCCAGGCAATCATCACTTTCCTGCTTACAGCTCTTGTACTATTCCTCGTAATCAAGGCTTTCAATGCTTTCCAGAGAAAGAAAGAGGAAGAGCCTAAGAAAGATCCTGAGCCATCAGCCGAGGAGAAACTCCTTACAGAGATTCGTGATCTGTTAAAAGAGAAGAAATAAAAAGAACGGTATAAAAGAATGCTCTATTAAAAGCCTCTGTGAACTGATTTGATCTAACGGTTCTACAGAGGCTTTTTATTTGCCAGTTGGCTCAATTATTATCGCACAAAAGCCCATCCTATCCGGCGGTTCAAGAGCCACATTTCACTATGAACATAACTACTCTCGCAATACATTTGACCTTGAATAAATATAAAAAAGCTCTTGAGTATATTTATAGCCCTTTTCCATCTGCGGAAATGTACTGTCAAATTCTTCAAATCCACTCTCATCTAACTCATGAGCGGGACTTTCTACATATTTCCATTCTTCACCAGAGAGAACCCCCTCAACTAACTCTTTTACCATAAGTGCCACAGGATACACACCTTCCTCCAAGCAAACATTATATCTCCTGCAATTCTTGAACCCATAGCACGCATAATTCTCCGGATTCCCGAAAATCGCCACCGCATCATACCCCAATTTCTTTGCCACCTCAAAGGAATGCTCAAGAAGCATTCTTCCATAGCCCTTTCTCTGATAATCCGGATGAATAGTAAATGGGCCAAAAGATAAGATTTCTTTTTCAGTACCATCCTTAGCAACAAGTTTTGCCTTCACATAAATAATATGTCCGATAATCTTTCCATCTTCTTCCATCACAAAATCCAGTTCTGGAATAAAATCTTCACTCTTTCTAACCTGGTGAGCAAAATAATGTTCATTACATCCTGGTACAGACAAATTCCAAAATGCCTTTTTTATCATTTCTTCAACCGTCCTGTAATCACTTTCAATTTCATTTCTAATAATCATCTTAATCCTCTTTTCTATGCAACTTATTGCTATTTTTTATTCGCCTTGCGTGAAAATGTCCGAGGTGGTGTTTTCCCCGGACATTCTCTGAATATGTTATTTTCAACTGACTAATTATAATTCAGCTCTTGTATATTGCTCTCTCACCACCAATAAACTTTGGCCTTGTTCTGGCACAAACCACATGCGCCTGCCCTAGTTTATCGACAGATAATCTTACAGGCACAGCAACATCCCTAAGATGCATGCCTATCAGTGTATCTCCAATATCAATTCCGCCTTCAGCCTTGATATGCTCTACAGCAACTGGAGATTCCATATATTTGTAGGCCATCGTCGCAAATGAACCTCCCGCCTTTGGCTGCGGAACAACATTTACAATCTCATATCCCCTCTTTATTGCCACTTCTTCCGGGATTATGAGTGCTCTGTTAAGATGTTCACAGCACTGTGCAGCAATATATATGCCACTCTCTTTCGCTGCCTCATAGGCACCACAGAACAGTTCATCGGCAATCTCTGGCTTCGAATCCTTGCCAATCATACTTCCATGAACTTCACTTGTCGAACACCCTATTACAAGTAGCTGACCTGCTTTCATATTAGCCTTATCAATAAATTCTTTTACTAAATCGTATGCTTCCTGCTTTATCATAATAATTAACGAAACTCCTCTCTAACATGAACCACGTGGAATAGTGGTTCCCAAAATGTCCCCTGGTGAACTAACCACTAGGACAGGATAGTGGTTCAACAATTCGCAAGTGCCAATGCACCAACTATTCCTGCATTATCCCCAAGACCTGGCGATACAATGTAATTCTCTATATCTTCCAGAAGCGTACTGCTCTGAACATAACCTCCCAGGTAGTCAAGCACTCTGGCTCGTATCATAGAATACAACATCTGCTGATGCATTACACCTCCGCCTAATACTATTTTTTCAGGGGAATAAGCAAGGATATAATTAGCCAATGCCTGTGCAATATAATCAGCCTCCATATCCCATACAAGTGGATTGTCAATCAGTTCTGCTGCCGGTTTACCAAAACGCATTTCAATCGCAGGTCCTGCCGCAAGCCCCTCGAAACAGTTTTTGTGAAAAGGACATTTTCCAGGAAAGACTGTCGCAGAATCGTCATCCCTTCTGGACAGCAGAATGTGACCTCCTTCAGGATGAACAAGCCCGTGAAGAAGAGCACCATTTACATATACTCCAACTCCTATTCCCGTACCTATTGTTATATATATTGCACTGTTTACACCCTTTGCCGCTCCATACATGACCTCACCAAGGGCAGCCCCATTCACATCTGTATCAAGATATACAGGCACATTCAAAGCTCTTTGGAATTCTCCAACAATATCATAATCTGCCCATTCCTTTTTCGGTGTCTTAGTGATATGTCCATAGGTTTTGGAATGAGGATTAAGATCCAGTGGGCCGAAGCAGCCGATTCCTATTTTACCTACATTATGTTCTTTAAAGTACGCAATCATCTGCGGCATTGTCTCATCCGGTGTTCTTGTAGGGATAGCTAGCCTGTCATATGGTCTATCCACCGAATCTTCGTTTGCTACTGCCAGTACCATCTTGGTTCCGCCTGCTTCTAGCCCACCTATAACCATTTTATTCCTCATTTCTGCACTGTTCTTCTAAAATAATAGGTGCTATTTTATTCTTATATATTTTCCCACTACCCAAATGACAACTGCAATCACAAGAGAAATCAGCAGGAATAGATTAATCCCCTCGTCCCACCTGAGCCATATGAGAATTGCATTCAGGAACATCGCTATATGTATGGGCTCCACATATAATATGCTGTCTGCCTTACCACTGAACACTTTGCATGACATGAAGGTGAACAGCCCAATTAGAATCAGCGATGACGCCGCGAGGACTATGTTAATTATGAAGGCATTAGGCAAATGAGACTCATATACAACGGGTATAGCCATTGAGTAGGCCACGAGATATATGAGCGATATCCACCTATATACATCAGTTTTATCATGCCTTAGGTTTGCAATTGTTGCAAGTACTAATCCAACAATCAGGAAACCGTAACTAATACATTGTACAAAGAAATTAGAATAATTCGTATGAATCATCCCGGATATTAATAGAATTCCCGCAAGTATACTATAGCCTCTTGAATCAACCATTAATGTGTCAACTCTATTCCATGAAAACAAAGCGCTAAGAAAAGGCATGTTACAGGTAAATAATAAAATCAGAAATGCACAGAGTGATGCTATCACCATACAGTAAGCATATGTGCTAAACATTGATTCAAAAATCGAAAAATCAGCATCCATAAATGAAAGAATTATACTTATCATTCTCTCAGTAAATAGGATTACAAAATAGAGAAATACGCACCAGTAGACCAAAATCGGGTTCTTTTTACTTTTTTCCATATGCAGCTCCTTTCGTTTTCAAAAAAATAGTACTAGTCTCATAACTTTAAGTTAGACTAATACTATTTTTATTACTCAGCCAGCCACAAATGGCGCCTAATTGTTTTTATAGACAGGAAGTTTTTTGCACGCAAATGCGTAGTTCGTTTTCCTACTTAGCACTCTTAAGAAGTTCCTTCATTTCTTCAATAGAAAAGATATATTTCTTTTCACAGAATTGGCAACATACCTCTACGGGCTTGCCGTCATTAATCATTTCTACAATATCTTTCCGTCCTATGCTGATAATGCCCCTTCCAAAACGTTCCTTTGAGCAATCACACTCATAGCTTGTCGGAAGAGTATCTGTAATCTGAACATCAAGCCCCTCCAAAACAATCTCAAGCATTTGCTCTGGAGTATTCCCCTCATCCAGCATGGTGGTCACCGGCTTAAGCTTCTTAATGTTTTCTTCCAGCTTACTAATTGTACTTTCATCTGCAAATGGCATAAGCTGAACGATAAATCCGCCAGCCTGTCTGACAGTGTTATTCGGATTCATGAGTACACCAAGTCCCACAGAACTTGGAACCTGCTCTGACACAGCAAAATAGTAAGTAAGGTCCTCGGCAATCTCTCCTGTCTGAATCTCAACCTGAGATGCAAAAGGCTCCTTAAGTCCCATGTCCTTCACCACTCGCAATATGCCATTTCCTACTGCTCCTCCAACATCCAGTTTACCCGCAGCACTCGCTGGCAGAATAACCTGTGGCTGAACCGCATATCCTTTCACCTGAGCCTTGCTATTAGCTGTAACTGTCAGCCCTCCAACAGGTCCGGTTCCCTTGACCTGTATAGTCAACACATCCCCTTCACCTTTCATCATGCTTCCCATCATGGCTGCGCCCGTAAGCAGACGGCCAAGAGCTGCTGTTATTACCGGACTTGTCTCATGACACTTTCTCGACAGTTCAACCATATTCTGTGTTGTTGCCGCAAACGCTCTTATCTGTGCACCTGCAGCTGTTGCTCTAACTATATAATCGTTCATATTAATCCTCATTTCTGAGCAACTTGTTGCGAAGAGGCGAAGAGAAAATCGCATAAGCGATTTCTCTTCTGCCATCAGGGCTATTTGTTCTGCTCAAAAACAAATAGCCGTGTGAAAAATAAGCGCATCAGCGTTATTTTTCACACTATCCTCACTTCCCATGCTCTCTCGCTACCACAAATATACGCTCTGACTCTTCATCAGCTTCGCAATTTCTCTCAAGGTCATCGCAGCGAACCAGCACTAGCCCCGCTTTTTCAAGCATCTCTTTTATCTCAGCCAAAGTATAGCCCCTTTGAAAGTGAGTCTCTTCTCTTTTATCAAAGCGTTCATCCTCACCCTTCATAAACAGAGTCAGGTCATATCGATTGATTCCGCTCTCCTCATCATAGGAATTCTCCCAGATAAAGCTCACATCATCTCTGTTTTCGGCAATCGTCGTATCTCCAATCACATCCCTATACTTATGCACAGTATTAAAATCAAAGATAAAGAGTCCACCTGGATACAGGAACATATTCACTTTTCGAAAAACCTCAGTCAGTTCCGTTGGTTCCGTAATATAATTGACGCTGTCACATGTACTTAAAATAGTTCCAGCTGTGCAAAACAGATCCAGCTCTCTCATATCCTGTTGCAGATACAGAATCTGCTTAAAGGATTCCTCCGCATTGTCTCTGGCAATTTCCAGCATATCCTCAGACAGATCAATTCCCATAACATCGAATCCATCATCAAAGAGCATCTCGGTTAGTACCCCTGTACCGCACCCAAGATCCACCACTAGATTCTTCTCCTGCTCAAGAGGATTGCCTACCCCGCATGTGCGAATTGGACGGCTGACGCCATATCTCTCAAGTATCCCTTTTATATAATCACACCACTCCCCATAAGGAGTGGTGTCCATCAATTCATCATATACATAGGCAAAATCGCCGTAACAACTCATACAATTATCCATGCCCTGTTCTTATAAACCTAGATTATACTCCAGCAGTTCCAATTATAGGCGCTCCTGTAGCAGCACCGAGTGCTCCGAATAATCCCATTGACGCAAGTCCCATAATGATACCTGCAATAAGTACACCGCACAAAATAGCAATAACACTCTTCTTGAAGTTCATATCAAGAAAACTAGCCGCCAAGGTACCAGTCCATGCACCTGTACCTGGAAGAGGGATACCTACAAAGAGCATCAATGCTATGAATAGACCCTTGCCTGCCTTCTTCTGAAGCTTCTCTCCGCCACTGTGACCTTTTCTAAGACACCATGAACAGAACTTACCAATGACTTTCTTATCCTTACCCCACTCCAGAATCTTTCTTGCAAAGAAGAATATAATCGGAACAGGTATCATATTACCAACAATGCACACGGCATATGCAGAAATAGGTTCAAGTCCCATTCCTATAGCAATAGGAAGTGCACCACGAAGTTCCACTATAGGAACCATTGAAACCAAAAAAGCAATTAAATACTTCACAAATATCGACATATATTAACCTCTCAATAAATCTAACCTATTATTTCCCGAAGGGCTTCAAACAAAATATCCATCTCCTCGTCTGTTCCAATTGAAATACGAAGGTGATTATCAATTCTTGGTTTATTGAAATAACGCACATATATATTGCGTTCTCTGAGTTTATCAAAAATCTCTTTTGCAGGCTTTGACTTGTGAGTTGCAAATATGAAATTTGCTACTGAATCGCCAAAGCTAAATCCCAGAGCAGCAAGCTCCTTCTTCGCGCGCTCTCTCGTTGCAATAACCTTGCCGCAGCACTCCTTAAAATACTCTTCATCCTTAAGCGTTTCTGCACCGAGATGTATCACCTGATTAGTCAGCGTATATGAATTATATGAGAACTTCACATCCTGCATATACTTAATCAATTTCTCGCTACCAATGGCAAATCCAATTCGTGCTCCGGCGAGTGATCTTGATTTTGAATAGGTCTGAACAACAAGCAGATTGTCATATTTATCAACAAGAGGAAGTGCCGATACTCCACCAAAATCAATGTACGCTTCGTCCACAATGCATATCACATCTGGATTAGCTGAAACAATTTTCTCAACAAAAGCCAGATCTTCAAGTATTCCGGTTGGTGCATTTGGATTCGGAAAAATAATACCACCGCACTCTTTTCCGATATAGTCATCTGCACAAATTGAGAAGTCATCCTTAAGCGGTACAGTCTTGTAGGGTATCCTAAATAAATCAGCCCACACATCATAGAAACTATATGTAATATCTGGAAAAAGAACTGGCTTCCCGGAATTAAAACATGTCAGAAAAGCTGTTGCCAGCACATCATCTGATCCGACTCCTACAAATACCTGATTCTTATTAACCTTATAGTAATCAGCGAGTGCTACTGTCAACTCGCCAATAACAGGGTCCGGATATTTGCGAAGATTATCTGTATTATATTCACGAATTGCCTGTTCAACCCTTTTTGAAGGTGGGTATGGATTCTCATTTGTATTAAGCTTCACAAGGCGAGCAGCCTGAGGCTGCTCTCCTGGTGTATAAGGGACTACTTTTCTAATATTGTCTTCCCAGTTCATCTTGTTCTCCCTGCTCATTAATTACCCTTGCCAATTCCATCTATTCCGAAGAACATCTCCATGCTGTCAGAAAGCATCGTTTCTGGAAGTGTTCCGTTCCATCCGGTAATCAGATAGTATTTGATAAGGTCAGGATAATTAGTAATCTGAGCACCAAGGTTACTCATGATTGCTGCGTCCTTCTGACCCTGATATTCAGCTGCATCTGCTCCAATCTTAGCAACTTCTGCATCTGCCTGTGCTGCTATAATCTGAGCATCTGCCTGTGCCTGTGCTGCAATCTTTACTTTCTGTGCATCAGCATTTGCTTCAATGATAGCCTGCTCAGATTCTGTCTGAGATTTAAGCTTATTCTGCTCTGCAACCTGCTTAGCTTCTACAGCCTCAGTGAATGAATCTGTGAAGTCAATATTCTCAAGTGATGTGCTTGTAAGCTCAATATTGTAAGCCTTAAGACTTGCTGCGAGAATTGCCTCGACCTCTGATGAAAGGTTAGCACGCATTGCAATCAGATTCTCTGCATTGTACTTGGCAAATACGCCCTTAACAGCTTCCTGAATCTTAGGCTCAACTACTTTCTGAAGATAGTCGGTACCAATGTTTTTGTAAATATTTTGAGCATTTGCCTTATCAATCTGGTAGTTAACAGTATAAACTACAGAAACTTCCTGAATATCAGATGAGAAGCAGAATAATGAGAGTGTATCCTTCTGTGTTCTGTTATCCATATTTACTACAGTATGCCATGGTGCAGTAACATGCACACCAGCCTCAAAGGTATAATCCTCTACCTTACCAAATGTTGTAACAATACCAGTATGTCCTGTAGGTACTGTCTTAAAACAACTAAATACACAGATTGCTACACCAACAAGCGCACCAGCCTGCTTAATATTCATTCTCCATACCTTACCGCTAAAGCCAAGTGCGATAAATGCAACGATTGTAACAATAATTCCTCCGATAAATAAAGCCATTTTTTTACTCCTTTTTCTTTTTTTCTATCAACAGGCGAATAGAGAAGCCATACTTAATTGCAATTGCATATACAAGACTTCCGACTGCCGTGAAGAGACTAATAATAAATGCCAGTGTGTTGAGTATTCCCTTGTGGAATGTCAACTTAACACTGTGCTCAAGCCCATCTGCCTGTGCTTTGAAGGCAACGAGTCTGTTGTTGCCCATGTACACATCAACATTCTCACCATGCTCATTAACCATTCTGTAACCAGGATAATATATTACAGGTAATTCAATCTCCATACCTTCATCTGATGTAATATAAGTAAGATTGGTTGTTGTTCCTTCTCTAGAATAACTCTCGACGTACAGCTGGGTAGAGTCAGTCGCCCTGACAGCACCAGGCACAATAACATTGTCATATATCCCTTCCTGTCTCCACTCATATGGATATACTATCGTGTTATCCCCTTTAGGAATGCCTACGACCTTACTCTCATGGCCTTTGGTATAGGTCGAATCATATGATTTATAACTAAAATCATCATCCTCGTATCTGGTGGTTGCAGCTCCGGTGATGATTACCAATCCTACACCAATTGCAACTGCTGCCTTCTTAAGACTCTCATCCCTAAACAGGCATATCGAACCAGCCATAGCAAAAAGAGCACTCGCAAATCCAAGAAGTCTCCATGGGAATTGCACAGTCTCAAAGAACCACTTGAATATTCCAATTTCCATGAACTTAAATGCCCTAAACTGCCCCAGAAGCAGACCTACACATATAAGTCCACCTACAAACATGAACAGGACAAAACCATTACTACTTTCTTCCGATACTTCCTGCGTTGCCAAAGCCACTTCAGAATTCACTTTCGCACTCGTCAGGTCGTCTTTTTTGCTGCTCGTAAACGCACGTCTGATAAAATAGAATGCGCATACGCCAGCAAGAACACATACAGGAAGTCCCAATGCGATTATCCTGTAATCCTCAAATCTGAACGTACCAAAGAGCTTGGTGAATTCAAGGCTATACTCACCATACTTAGAAATTCCGAGCATTGCCATCCACAGTCCTCCAGATTTGTACATGACAACAAATGGAATTAGGAAAGCCGCATTCAATGCTGCAAACAATCCTGCTGCCTTGAGAATGGGAAGTACTCTTTTTTCCTTAAATATCTTCACAATATATATGAGCGCGCACAGAACGCAGATGATAGCACCAATCATCATCGACAGAACATGTGAGCTTACAAGTCCAGTCATGCCAAGAGTCAGAACCCACCACTTCTTCTTATCACCAATAATCACGTGATACAATCCCGCGATAAGCAGCGGAACAAAAGTGAGTGCTAATGCTTCTCCTAGAGCTCCTCTTGCATAGAGATTAGTGAATCTGTATGGGCAGAGCGTGTAAATCGCTGATGCGAGTATCGCCGCCTTAGGATTATTACTAATCACCTTGACGCTATAATATGTAATAAATGCCGTTGCTATGCACGACAATAGAATTAGTGTCTTGTAGCTTGCAGCGATTGATACACCAAACAGCCTTATTATGGCAGGAATATACAGAAAGAGATTAGGGTACATCAGATTAGTATACCCGTATCCTTTAAGCGCCTCGGGATATACCATGACCGGGAGTTGCCCGTCCAGAATACCGTCCTTGATTCCTTCTATTCGCGCCAAGTGGTAACACAAATCGTCCCCCCATGGCAGTGATCCATTCATATATGGAACAAAAGAGAAAAGACCAATTGCCATAAGTCCCATCACTATACCAAGCTTCTTAGCACTAATCTCATTCTTCCTTGCATACAGGTAGAATGCAGTTCCAAATATTCCAAGAAGCATCAGGATAACAACGTAGTAACCACAGTCATTATAAAAACCATCCTGTGCTGACAATTCAAGCGAATATGCATACAGCGAACCAAGTCCCACATAATTGAACTGAATAACTATTTCCTGTGAATCCTGCTCAAGCGTGAATGTAATCTCCGTCTCAGTCTCGTTCGGGGACAGATTCTTGGTCATTATATATTCACCATCATCTACAACAGAAAGCATATTTCCATCGACATTGGTGAAATAGTTTGCATGAACTGTATAGGTTCCCTTATTTAGCGCATACCTATTCATTCTTGCCCATGCACCGCCGAAACCGTTATTGTTGTTGTCATCAATATACAGCCAAGTATTGTCAGCATATCCCACATCATGCTTGAGCGAGCTTCCGTTCATTGTAATTGGTTCATATGCCTCATCTGACAGACAAGTAATACATATGAGCATGCCAATTACGATTGGATATAATATAAAAAGAAGATTCTTCTTCCTGACAATCAGTATTCCAAGCGCTCCTGCTGCCAATATAAATAGCATTACAAAAAGAAAGGTATCCATTAGTTAATTGGCTCCTCGCTATTAGTTGAATTATCAGAAGCTGCCTGAGCCGCTTCCTCCTTCTTCTGTGACTGCGCATCATCCTGTTTCTGCGAAATCCGCATCACTGACTGTGTACGAATCTCAACTCTCGGAGAAGCCTTCCCCTCGATATAATCTCTTGTAATAGTCACATGTCCGATATTCTCATCCTTAGGAATCTCGTACATGATATCAAGCATAAACTCTTCGATAATGGCACGAAGTGCACGCGCACCAGTATCTTTTTCCATAGCCTTCTCAGCTATTGCCTCAAGAGCATCCTGATCAAAATCAAGCTCGACCTCATCTAACTCAAGAAGCTTCTGATACTGCTTAAGGATTGCATTCCTTGGCTCTGATAAAATACGAACCATCGCTTCTTTATCAAGCCCCTTTAATGTACAGATGATAGGTAGACGTCCAATAAACTCAGGAATCATACCAAACTCGCGAAGATCCGCTGCCGTAACCTTCGACAGTATATCCTTCTCCTTATCGAGCGTATCCTTTAGTTCAGCGCCATATCCAATGGAGGTCTGCTTGCGAATTCTTTTCTTAATCACCTCATCCAGATCTGGGAATGCGCCACCACAGATAAAGAGGATATTCTTAGTATTTACAGTTGCAAGAGGAACCATCGCATTTTTGCTGCTTGCTCCGACTGGAACCTCAACATCGGCTCCCTCAAGGAGCTTGAGCATACCCTGCTGAACAGACTCACCGGAAACATCCCTTGAATGAGCATTCTTCTTCTTGGCAATCTTATCGATTTCATCGATGAAAACTATTCCTTGCTCTGCCTTGTCTACATCATTGTCAGCAGCTGCAAGAAGTTTACTTACAACTGATTCAATATCGTCACCGATATATCCTGCTTCTGTTAACGCTGTAGCATCTGTAATTGCAAGCGGAACATCCAGAAGTTTTGCAAGCGTCTTAACAAGATATGTTTTTCCCGAACCAGTAGGTCCAAGCATCAAAATGTTAGACTTCTCAATATCGATATCATCCATCGTGCCTGTAGCCACACGCTTATAATGGTTATAAACAGCAACAGATATAACCTTCTTGGCCTGCTCCTGTCCAACTACATACTCATCGAGCTGTCCCTTAATCTTATGTGGTGCAGGAATATTCTTGATATCGATAATAGGTTTGGTCTTCTCATCCTTCTTCTTTTTCTTAAGTTTCTGACGCTGTGGCATTCCCTGAAGATCCGACAGGTTCAAGAAGCTTATTCCTGGGAACATTGTATTGAGAGGCATACCTCCAACGATATTCCTATCCGGCTTCTTTTTGGTTTCATCTGAGTCTGAAGACTTTTTTTCGCCGTCTTTTTTATCGCCATCATTTTTATCGATATCTTTGTCAGTCTTGTCTGTGGCACCAGACTGATTTGAATTCTCTGCCCTGCTCTCGTCCTGCGTCTTGTTCAAATTATCGGTCGATACAACATTCTTCTCAGAATTCATTTCAGAGTCAGAATTATTCTCTTGTGAAGAATTATTCATTCCATTCATATTTCCCATCATAAATGGCATTCCATTCATGAAAGGAGAAAACTGCATATCTGTCATTCCCTGCATAACGGATGGATCCATATTTGCTACCGAATCCATAGTTTTATGCATACAGTCATCACAAACACATATATTCTGTGGTAGATGGAACATCCTGCCAGCCTTGCTCTCAGGACGCTTACATATCATACACACATCTTCATATTCATTATTATTTCTGTTATCTTCTGACATCTTGGTCTCCATGCTTTTTTCTTTAATCTGCAGAATTGATTTTGCATAAATAAATCTGCCAATAATCTGCAGGCATAAAAATATAATAAATAATACTCAGCCTCATCAGCCAGTTTAGTTGCCACATTTTACTCAACAGTGACAGATTTTGCCAGATTTCTTGGCTTATCTACATCACAGCCTTTTCCCACTGATACGTAGTATCCAAAGAGCTGAAGCGGAATAATCGCAAGCGAGTTGGCAAAAAATGGATTCGTTTTGGGAATATATATTACATAATCCGCTGCCTGCTCAATTTCCTTATTCTCTTCATTAGTTACAGCAAGAACGAATGCCCCTCTTGACTTTACTTCAACCATGTTTGAAATCGTCTTCTGGTACAAATCCGGTTGCGTTGACACAGCAGCAACCAGCGTTCCTTCCTCTATCAGAGAAATAGTGCCATGCTTGAGTTCTCCACCAGCATAAGCTTCTGAATGAATATATGATATTTCTTTTAGCTTAAGCGAGCCCTCAAGTGAAATTGCATAGTCAATTCCACGCCCGATGAAAAATACATCCTTTGCAGCAACATAGCGGTTGGCAAACTTCTGTATTTTCTTCTTGTTATTCAGAAGAAGCTCAATCTGGTCTGGAAGCATCTTCAGCTCATCGAGATATCCCGCGAGCTGCGCATCATCAATCACTCCTCTTACTTTAGCGAATTTGAGCGCCATGAGGTAGAATGCGATGAGCTGCGCTGAATATGCTTTGGTCGTAGCCACGGCTATCTCAGGACCAGCCCAGGTATATAGAACGCTATCAGCCTCTCTTGCAATACTACTTCCAACTACATTGACGATTCCCAGCACCTTGAAGCCCTTCCTCTGGCTCTCTCTCAGCGCTTCCAATGTATCCGCAGTCTCACCAGACTGGCTTACCACAACCACCATTGTCCCCTCTTCGAGAATTGGATTGCGATATCTGAACTCAGAAGCCAGGTCTGTCTCAACTGGAATTCGAGCAATCCCTTCGAGAACATACTTGCCAGTAACCCCTGCGTGATATGCCGAACCACAAGCAACCACCAAAATCTTCTTGATTGAACGAATCTCCTCATCGGTCATATTGAGTTCATCAATGTTAATCTCATTATCCTTAACTCTGGGAGATGTCTTATCTGTTGAAAAAATTGTATCAGTAACAGCCTTGGGCTGTTCGTACATCTCCTTGAGCATAAAATGCTCATATCCACCCTTCTCAACGGCATTAGCATCCCACTCAATCAATGTTGCTTCTTTGCTTATTTCTTCCTCGTCAACATTGAAGAAATGCATATGATGAGGCTGAAGCTTAACAACCTCTTCATTCTCCACAAAGAATACTTTTCTGGTGTACTTCAGAATTGCCGGAACATCTGATGCGATGAAGCAACCATCTTCGCTCTGTCCTACGATAAGTGGACTGTTCTTTCTAACAGCAAAAAGAGCACCTGGGTGCGCCGCAAAAACAATGCCTAACGCGTACGAACCTTCCACACGGTGCATTACCTTAGTAATCGCCTCAAGAGGATCACCCTTGTAATAGTAATCCAGCATCATTGCAAGAACTTCTGTATCGGTCTGGGATTTGAAGGTATATCCTCTCTCTTCCAGCTTCTCACGAAGCTGCAGATAATTCTCAATAATTCCATTATGAACAACAGCAATTGTCTCTTTTTCATTAAAATGAGGATGTGCATTCACTTCATTTGGGATACCATGAGTTGCCCATCTTGTATGTCCGATTCCGGCACATCCCGGCATGCTTTCGCCACCATGGGTCAGTTCCTCAAGTATTTTGAGACGCCCTGCAGATTTTGTGACTTCTATTTTTTCCCCATCGAAAATAGCCATTCCCGCAGAGTCATAGCCTCTGTACTCAAGCTTAGAAAGGCCGTCTAAGATAATAGGTGCAGCCTGATTCTTACCAATATATCCTACGATTCCACACATAAATGTTTTCTCTCTTTCTATTACTCACCTGTCACAACATCTGTACTGATGCCGTAGCCGATAAATTAAATCCTACACAAAATACTTCGGATTAGTCGTACATTTCATAACTAATGCTTTTGGAAGCTTCTTATAATTCTTGCCCAGCAGATACCCTGCGTACTTAAATGCGCTGGTGATGAACAATCCAGGTATCCTGTAAGCCATATTATTTTCTTTCAGAAAACCTGCCGTCTGCTTAACCATGCGGATTCCCTCGCCCTCTGATGGCACATCTGCAAAAACTTCCGGATGCTG
>JAGHUF010000108.1 GCA_018064935.1 Candidatus Merdinaster equi
ACCAGAATCATAACCAGATTCATAGCTCTCCTTTTTAACATAATCCACATATTCATCAGCATCAAAATGAGATAGAAAAGACTCCATAATACGATACCTCTCTTTGTGAAGAATTTCAGATAGTATGCCTTTATCAATGCATTCATCAATTACTTCAGCTAATAGCGTTCGATGTAACTCTTTTGGTTTGTCTGAGAGTTTACCACGGACTGAATCAACAAATATCATGTACTCCCTAAGCATCTGGCATTTGTCTGCCAACTCTTTATTATGCCCCAGGTTAATGTTAATGACATGAGCGACTACTTCTAAGTCTGGTGAAGTGGTTTTGTGAATGAATAAATCAGATAAACGCATCTCATAACGCTCTGGAACATCAACAATGCCATTATAAAATATGACATATTGGGGTGTCAAAAGAGGAATCTTCACACTGCCGTAGATAGGTGCATTTTTATATTCTGTCTTAAGCAAATCAGCAAAATAGAAAAGGCCCCGAAGAGGCATGTTTGGATTGATGGTTGTCTGATGTTCATACAGATTTAGATAGCTGTTGATGATGAAAGATACATCATTTTTTATTCCGATAAAGACTGCATCCTCAAGGGTATTAATAATCAGCTGGTTTGGGTCATCATAGTTTTTACCAGATAGAGCATTGTAAAGTGAGAGAAGCTCTTTCGGTTCTTTAAATATGAGCCTGAATAAGCGATCATATTTTTGATGATTCATAGTTGCAATAATGTTTTCTGACATAAAATTAATCGGTCTCCTTCCTGTGTTCTGGATTGCAAACGAGAGGAAAGTATGACTTATGATGAGACTAAAGATACATAAATTTGCATAGAGTAAATGCAGATTTATGCAAATAAAAATAAGAAAAGGCAAACACCACTAAAAAGCCATAGTTCCAATATTCGAATGCAACCCTAAAAAGTGGGGTAATGTTACGAATGCGTAACATGGCGAGAAATCTTTCGCCCAAAGACGAAGCTGCGATAGCTTCGATGATCCAATCAAGAAAACTCATATAAGAAATAGGCATGATACCCTATGAGTTTGGATTCGATTTATCCTAGCATGAATTATGTGGATAGTCAATGGTGTTGCTTAACACAAACAAAAAACCTCTGATTTCTCAGAGGTTTGATGCGGAAGAAGGGACTTGAACCCTCACGACATTGCTGCCACAAGATCCTTAGTCTTGCTCGTCTGCCAATTCCGACACTTCCGCGTATTTATTGTTGATGCCCTGTGATGTAACAAGCATGCAGGAAAAGGGACTTGAACCCTCACTGTATTGCTACAACAGGCACCTGAAGCCTGCGCGTCTGCCAATTCCGCCATTCCTGCTTAGCGTGTTATGTTCACGCGCAAGTTATATAATAAGGATTATGGTATCTTTTGTCAACAACTTTTTTGAAAAAATAAAAAAACTTTTAAAACTTTTTCTTTTAACTAAAAAAGTGTAAACTATTATTAGTAATTTTAACGAGGTGATGACAGAAATGTTCTGTGGTGTGTGTGGTAATAAACTGGAAGACAATGCGCGGTTTTGTACTGTGTGCGGTGAGAAGATTGACGCTGATCAGCATCGTACTATGTCGCCAATGACTAATGGATATATTAACGGAACTAATGAGGTGGAAGCTAAGAAAGAGGAATCATTCAGACAGAGTGACAGCGGCTTTATTCTACCTCCAGTTGGCGTTACTCCGGGAATGGAGTATACAGTATTGGGAACTGCACCTAAGGATGTCTCTCCATTTAAGCAGGGTGACTTCTATGGAAATGGCGGAATGTATTCTAATTCCGGGGCTGTTGTAGGAGGAGATCCATTTTATAATGATCGTTTTGCGCCGGAGGGAATGCAGGGCAGCATACATTCAGAGGTCAACCAAGGAGCTGTAACGGCTTTTCAGCCTACGCCTGTGGCGTATAATCCGGGAGCAAAGTGGCAGAGCGCTAAGAAGAATTCGTCACAAAGTGATGGTGATAAAAAAGACAAAGCAGATAAAAAGAAGAAGAAGTGGATTTTACCGACCTGCATAAGTGCTGCGGTTCTTGCAGTGGCTGCTGTAGTCCTGTTCGTAATCAATCCTTTTGGAATAGGAGCAGGTGCTTCGATTAATATCAACGATTATATTTCTTTTGCATCAAGTGGATATGAAGGATATGGAGTTGCGACTATATCCATTGATTCAAGGAGAATTAGAAAAGAAGTTGAAGAAAAATTTAATGTATCCAAAGAAGTTAAGAAGCTTATGAAGGACTATAGCCAGGATGCCACAGACGTTTTGGTTAATTCTTATCTTGAGTATTCTTTGGAGCCATCAGTCAATCTCAGCAATGGTAGTCAGGTTCAGCTAAAGTGGAAGATTGATAAAGACAAAATCAGAGAGAATTTTGGGATTGAAATAGCGTGTGATGACAAACAGTTCGTAGCCGAAGGTCTCGAAGATGTTGGAACGCTTGATCCTTTTGCAGGGGCTACTCTTGTATATAAGGGCATGAGTGGAAAGGGAACCGTATCGATAAACTGGAATAAGAATGAGAATCCAGCTGTCGATTATATGGCATATACCTTTGATAAAAGTAAGGATTTGAGTAACGGTGATGTTATAACCCTTACGGCAGATATAGCTGTTACGGAAACGAGATTTATCAGTAAGTTTGGAGCCATTCCGGCAGAAAGAACAAGGACTTATGTTGTTGATGGATTAGGAGAGCCACTTTATAGTGTTGACGGAATGGATATGGGCAGGCTCATCGATGCAGGAAAATCTGCAATTGATGATTCAATAAACTTAAGCTGGTCATTCACTACAGAGAGATATGACGGATGTACATATCTAGGATACATGTATGAGATGCCTACTGCAGACAGTGATGAGGGCGAGAATGCTATCATTCTGTTTTATCGGGTTGATGCAGGCAACGAGGACCAGGATAGCTTTAGCTTCTTCACCTATGCGACGATTAAAAATGTTGTTAAGTATCCAGATGGCAGCCTTGGCGCAGAGGAGGATGCCTATGGCAGTATCATTACAGAAACAAATAAGAATGTTATATATATACCAGAGGATACTCGTAGATTCTATTACTGGGGGTACACGACACATGATGCCGCTGTTGCAGCTGCAATAGACGAGATGCCTTCAGGTATGGATTATGTGATTGGATAGACAGGTGACGAAGACAATCGAGTTGGATGCTGATTTGATAACTGGATGCGCAGGTGACGAAGATAAGCGTATAGGTTGATAATTTGATAATCAAATTGCATGGCGATTCAGCAGCAGATATGAGGAATGAGGAGATAGAACTGATAGATGGATTTTGCAATAATTAGGTTGATATTTGCAGCACTGGTACCTGTTATTTTTGCCATTATTTTCACGCTACTGACTAAAAGGGATAATTCATTTGCTAAGATGTCTAAGTCAGCAAGGCAAATAATAATTGGAATTGTATTCGGTGGGATAGCGATTCTCGGTACCGAGTTTGGAATCCCTGTACAAGGTGTGCAGCTAAATGTTCGTGATGCGGCACCCATGGTTGCAGGATTGGTATTTGGCGGACCTGCCGGAATTATCGCCGGAATTATTGGTGGCGTTGAAAGATGGCTCTCAGTGTATTGGGGAATGGGAACCTTCACTAGATTCGCATGTAGCTTTTCAACTGTGATGGCAGGTTTTTTGGCAGCTGCTATCCGCAGGTTCATGACCTATAATAAGAAGCCAGACGTGGGGCTTGCCCTTGGTTCGGGCGCAGTTATGGAAGTCTTTCACCTGTCGATGATCTTTTTCACTAATATAAAGGACGAGACACAGGCAATAGAAGTTGTGAGAGTCTGTTTCTGGCCAATGGTCATCGCCAATGGACTTTCAGTTATGAATGCAGTAATTGCGGCCAAGGCTGTAGAGGGCGAATTAAAGGGAATTATTAGAGCTCGTAGAGAAAAAGAGCAACGTCGTATATTTAAAATTCTTCGAAAATGGATTGTGTTAGCAATCGGAGGCGCATTTTTGGTTGCAATGTGGTTCAGTCTTTCAATGCAAAGTAACCTTGCAATAAAAGAGACCAGAGACAGAATTAATGTTGTAATCAGCGAGGTTAGTGAAGACGTCTCTGATGCGTCTGACAGACATCTGCTGGAATTAGGAAGGCTAGTTACAAGAGAAATTGAAATATACGAATACGATCTCGACGAGATGGCAAAAAGATATAACCTGACGGATATTTCGATTGTAGATAAAAACGGGATTATCATTGATAGTAATAATCCGTCTTATATAGGCTATGATATGGCGGCGGGAGAACAGTCTGCTGAGTTTCTGTGCCTCCTCAATGGAGAGCAGGAATATGTACAGGCGTATGGTCCAATTGCGATGGATTCAAATATCTGCAGGAAGTATGCCGGAGTTGCAATGCAGGAAGGCTTCATTCAGGTGAGCTATGATGCCGAGGCATTTCAGAAGGATGTCGATAGACAGCTTGAGAATGTTGTAGAAAACAGACGCATTGGAGAAAATGGTGGAATAATAATTATAGATGCCAATCTGGCAACGATTTCAAAATCTGAGAGCTTATCTAGCTTAAGTTTCAAGAATAGCAAAAACGTTAATGTTAAGCCGGATGGTGAAATCAGGTCATATGATATTAATGGTACGAGCTATTACGTGAGTGTACGTACTGTTGAAGGTTACTACATTGTTGCGCTGTATCCTGTACATGATGCATTGCAGCAAAGAGATATATCTTTGTATGTCGTTTTCTTTAACATGGTGCTCATATTTGCTTTTCTGTATGTCCTACTGTTCTTCCTTGTAAGAAGGGTGATTGTTTCCAAGATTGAGAAAGTTGCAAGCTCGCTTGATAAAATATCTGCTGGTAATCTTGATACAGTGGTAGATGTAAGAGGAAGTGAGGAGTTTGTTTCGCTTTCTGGGAATATCAATCAGACAGTGGATACGCTGAAAAGATATATTGCTGAGGCAGCTGCGCGTATTGATGCAGAGCTTGAATTTGCAAAGACTATCCAGGAATCGTCGCTTCCAAAAGATTTCCCCGAGACGGACGAATTCAGCATATATGCGACTATGGACACGGCCAAAGAGGTCGGTGGAGATTTCTACGATTATTATATTAGTGATGATGGCAAGCTCAATTTCGTAATCGCTGATGTATCTGGTAAGGGAATTCCAGCAGCGATGTTTATGATGCGTTCGAAGTCGATTCTCAGAAGTCTTACAGAACAGGGCAAAGAAGTTGATGAGGTCTTCTGCGAAGGAAATAAATCTCTTGTTGCTGGAAATGATGCTTCGATGTTCGTTACCGCATGGCAGGGAGCTTTGGACCTGAGTACAGGACTTGTTAAATATGCGAACGCAGGACATAATTACCCAATTGTTAAGAGAGGGTCAGGTAAATTTGAACTGATTAAGGAGAAAGTTAATTTTGTTCTGGGTGGAATTGCCAGAAGTAAGTATGTGATACATGAACTTCAGTTGGAACCAGGAGATATCATTTTCCAGTATACTGACGGAGCAAATGAGGCTATAAATGAGCAGGAAGAAATGTATGGCCTGGAGCGAATGATAGATGTACTAAATGCGAAGGAGTACGATTCACTCAAGGAAATGTGTGATGCAGTGATGGAAGAAATCAGAAAATTCGTTGGGGATGCGGATCAGTTTGATGATATTACCATGCTGGCAATGAAGTGGAAAGCACCTAAGAAGTAGAGGATGAGGGAGAGAGAAAATGGTAAAGCATGTTATTTTATGGAATCTTAAGGATGAATATTCACAGCAGCAGAAAGAAGAGATAAAGGCAGGAATAAAGGCTGGCCTTGAGGGATTGCAGGGACAGATTCCAGGTCTCATTGATATTCAAGTTAATATCTGTGCACTTGAGAGTTCAAATGCAGATCTGATGCTCGATTCTTCATTTGAGAACGAAGAGTCTCTCAAGGGGTATTCTGTTCACCCAGCGCATGTAGCTGTTGCAGATTCAAAGGTTAGACCCTATACAAAGAGCCGAGTTTGCCTTGATTACGAAGTATAGAAAGAGCCTCTTCGCAACAAGTTGCTCAGAAATGAGGATTAATATATGAAGATGCATGCTTATGAAAAAAAGCATTTGCAAATAGTTAGAAATGGTCTTGCGGAATGTACGGTACTCCTCAAATCAAATGGGGATTTTCCATTATCTGAACCAGGAAGAATTGCGGCCTATGGAAGTGGCGTTAGGCATACTGAAAAAGGAGGAACCGGTTCTGGGGAAGTTAATTCAAGATTCTTCATTACAATCGAAGAGGGACTTGAACAGGAAGGTTTTACTGTCACGACTAAGGAATGGCTTGACTCCTATGAAAAGATTAGGAATCACGCAAGAGTTAACTTCCGTCTTGAGGTCATGAACAGGGCCAGGGAGAATAAAACCAACCCAATTGCCATGGGCATGGGTGCAGTAATGCCTGAACCGGAGTACAAGATAAGCCTTCTCGAAGATGGTATGAAGAAAAATAGGGACGAAGAGTTCCAGACAGATACAGAAACAGCTATCTATGTAGTTGGTAGAATATCGGGAGAGGGAAATGACAGAAATCTCGTAGCTGGTGATTATCTGCTTAATGAGAGTGAAATCAGGGATATTCTTTTTTGCGCAGAACATTATAAGCGTTTTATGCTTGTAATAAATGCGGGCGGTCCAGTTGATTTGTCACCTGTTTTGGATGTTCCCAATATACTGGTGCTGTCGCAGCTTGGAGTTGAAACTGGTGCATGCCTTGCAGGAATACTTCTGGGCAAGGAGCACCCGTCAGGTAAGCTTTCCACTTCGTGGGCTACGCGTGAAGAGATAGAGAGAATAGAATTCGGATCTGTTGATGATACGCGCTATACAGAAGGAATATATGTAGGATACAGGTATTATGACTCCTTCGATTCCAAGGTATTGTTTCCGTTTGGATACGGTCTAAGCTTCACTACATTCGAGGCTCGTGAGATACATGTAAGAATGGGAAGCATGGAGTTAATTGGCGAGTCTCAGGATACGGTTGCGGTAAGAGTCAGAATCAAGAACACTGGTATGAAACCGGGCAAAGAGGTATTACAGCTGTATGTAAGCGTTCCATCGGGACGTCTCGACCAGCCCTATCAGACATTGGCAGCATTTGCTAAAACATCTTTGCTTCGACCTGGAGCGTCGGAAGAGATTACTCTCAAGTTCAGAGTGCGAGAGCTTGCTTCTTATGATTCTGAGAGACAGGCATATATTCTTGAAAAGGGTACATATGTTTTAAGACTCGGCAACAGTAGCAGAAATACAATGCCTGTTGGAAATATCGAGTTGGATGGCGAGGCAATTGTTAAAAAAGTAAGGACAGCGGTGGAGAAACCTTCCTTTGATGATATCAGATGCGATAGAAGGGGAGGAATGTATTCTAATGCGGTCCAGTTGATGACAGAATTCAGGAGCTGCCTCAGTTTGGATCTTGCTTCATATGAGCTTCCGGTAAGAAAACTCAGGTCTAATTATATACAGCAGGAAACTGTCTCTTATGTGAGAAAAGAACGTAAGCTTAGGATTGTGAAGCGAATGTCAGATAAAACACTCGCCTATATGCTAATTGGCTCACATGATCCAAAGGGAGGATTTGCAAGCGTAATTGGAGCTGCAGGAACACATGTGGCCGGTGCAGCGGGAGAGAGTAGTTCGATTCTTGATAAGCATGGTGTACCGGCAATTATCATGGCAGACGGACCTGCGGGATTAAGATTATCGAGACATTATTATGCACATAAGGATGGGGTCAGAGGAGTTGGGTCTCCTATACCTGAGGCAATGACAGAAATGATGCCTGCAGTCGTGAGAGGATTTCTGAAGGTGACGAACCCCAGACCTGCCAAGAATGTAAAGATCCTTCATCAGTATGCGACAGCAATACCGATTGGAACGGCTATTGCACAGAGCTTTAATACTGAGTATGCAATGACTCTTGGTGAAATAGTTGGTGATGAGATGGACCGCTTTGGGATTCATCTATGGTTGGCTCCTGCGCTTAATATTCATAGGAATGTAAGGTGCGGAAGAAATTTTGAGTATTATTCCGAAGACCCACTTGTTAGTGGAAGAATGGCCAGTGCAATAACGAAGGGAATTCAAAAGAAACCAGGCAGAGGAGTAACGATAAAACATTTTTGTGCCAATAATCAGGAAACGAATAGATATGCGAACAATAGCATAGTATCTGAGAGAGCACTTCGCGATATATATCTTCGTGGATTTGATATTTGTGTTCGTGAAGCAAAGCCTGCATCAGTTATGACTAGCTACAATCTGTTAAATGGTATACATACATCTGAAAGCCGAGAATTAACAGAAGATGTACTGAGATGTGAGATGGGATTTGATGGAATTGTTATGACGGACTGGCTTGCCGGAAACTCGCTTCTTACAATTGGTACAGCATACGGAGAACCTGAAGCTTGGAAAATAGTAGCCGCAGGGTGTGAGCTGATTATGCCAGGTGGAAAAGCTGATTACAAGAATGTCTTGACGGCCCTAGAAGATGGACGCCTGAAGAGAGAGGATCTAGAGAAAAATGTATCAAGATTGATTCGTATGGCTAGAAGGCTCCATTTAAGAGGAGATGTATAATTAATGCATTAATTAATTGTAGAAAACCACAAAAAGTGTATGCTATAATACCCTTTAGTGTTTATAGAACTATTCCAGGAGGAAAAAAGAATGTATTCATTTGATGAGATTAAGAAGGTTGATCCCGAAAT
>JAGHUF010000016.1 GCA_018064935.1 Candidatus Merdinaster equi
GACAGAATGCACAACATGGTAATTCTTATGCATGATGCGAAGGCCAGGACTAACACGGTGGAGGCTTTGCCTTTACTTATCGAGAAACTGATGAAGCTGGAAAATACAGTTTTTCTGCCTATAACAGAAGAAACGATTCCTGTTCAGCATGTCAAAGCTGATTCATCAAATTGATTGAATGATGTAGTTAACCAGTTTACCGCTGGTGCTAATAGATTATGGAGGTAGAATAAATGGGATTTTTCTCTGATCTTAAGGAAGATCTATCGATGGCTGTTAATGAACTTGTTCCTGGTTCGAGCAGTGAAGAAAATGCTGATAATATGGAAGTCGACTCTACAGTTGACAACCAGGAGGCAGAAGTTAATCCAGATGATATAGCTGATTTACTTGCGAATCTCACTGGGACTACAGTTGTTAAGGATGAAGAAGAACAGACTGAATATGAAGGAATGAGCGATGAGGAGCTGTTAAATGCAGCTTTTGCAGAAGCAGGTATTTCTACTATTTCGGATTCTGAAACAAGCAGTAATTCTGTTGTTGAAGAGCCTATAGTTGAAGAAAACTACACAGAAGAAGCTGTGATAGAAGAGGCTCCGATAGAAGATGCTGCGATAGAAGAACCTCAGATAGAAGAAACTCAGATAGAAGAATTTGCTTCTTCGGAACCTATCATGGAAGAAAGCACACTGACTGAGGCTGCTTCTGAAAATGTTCAATCAGTGGATATTCCAATGGAAGAGGTTAATGATATATCAATTGGAAATATAGATGAAGTAGTACCAGAGGTACAGAACGAAGTTGAGGATACTTTATTAGAAGAGAGGAATAATACGATGATAGAGTCACATTTTGCAGAAAACGAATCAGCTACAGATGAGAAATCTATGATAACTGAAGGAATGACAATCAATGGTGATGTAATTAGTAAGGGATCACTTGAGGTTCTCGGTACTATTACAGGTAATCTTGATATTCTTGGTAAACTTGATGTGTCTGGAAGCATCAATGGTAATTCAAGAGCATCTGAGATTTATGCTGAGAATGCTAAAATTGTTGGAGAGGTTGTTTCTCTTGGATCTGTTAAGATTGGTCAGAGCACAGTAATAATTGGAAATGTTACTGCTACAAGCGCTGTAATTGCAGGTGCTATTAAGGGTGACATTGATGTTAAGGGACCTGTTATTCTTGATACCTCTGCTATCGTAATGGGTAATATTAAGTCTAAATCAGTTCAGATTAATAATGGCGCTGTTATTGAAGGTCTTTGCTCACAGTGCTATGCAGATGTTAATCCTAGTGCATTCTTTGATGAATTCAAGAGAACTGTTAAGGCATAAATATAATACACTTTTGATTTAGTTAGTAATAGTTATTAAATATAATCAATTAAATGCTAGACAAGTAGTATTAGATATTATCATGTGAAGAGGTGTATAAAATGAGTAGGATTCTTCTTAAGCTAAGTGGAGAAGCACTTGCTGGAGATAAGAAAACCGGTTTTGATGAGGAAACCGTCAAAGGGGTTGCGCTTCAAATTAAGGCTCTTGTTGACGATGGTATTCAGGTAGGAGTAGTAATTGGTGGAGGTAATTTCTGGAGAGGAAGAAGTTCTGAAAATATGGACAGAACAAAAGCCGATCAGATTGGTATGCTTGCAACAATTATGAACTGCATATATGTTTCTGAGATATGTAGAAGCGTTGGGCTTATGACTGCTATTCTCACTCCCTTTGAATGCGGAAGCTTTACAAAACTTTTTAGTAAAGATAGAGCAAATAAGTATTTTGGCAAGAATATGGTTGTATTCTTTGCAGGTGGAACGGGGCATCCATATTTTTCAACAGATACTGGAGTAGTCCTTAGAGCAATTGAAGTTGAAGCAGATTCAATTCTTCTTGCAAAGGCAATTGATGGTGTGTATGACGATGACCCTAGAAAGAATCCAAATGCCAAGAGATTTGATGAAGTATCAATTGATGAAGTAATTGAGAAAAACCTTCAGGTGGTTGATATGACTGCTTCAATTCTCGCAAGAGATAATAAGATGCCAATGTTAGTTTTCTCACTTAATGAAGAAAACAGTATTGTAAATACAATGAAAGGAAAGTTTAACGGAACAAAAGTTACCGTTTAGGTGAAAGAATATGGATGAAAGATTAACTGTTTATGATGACAAGATGAAGAAGGCTGTTGAATTTCTTCAGGCTGATTTTGCAACAATTCGTGCTGGTCGTGCTAATCCACATATCTTAGATAAGATTAAGGTTGATTATTATGGTACACCTACCCCAATTCAGAGTGTGGGTAATATTACAGTTCCTGAAGCTAGAATGATTGTTATTGCTCCTTGGGAGAAGACACTCATTAAGGAGATTGAGAAGGCGATACTTACTTCAGATATTGGAATTAATCCTACAAATGATGGCTCTGTAATTCGCCTTGTATTCCCAGAACTTACTGAGGATAGAAGAAAGGAGCTTGTTAAGGACATTAAGAAAAAGGGTGAGGATAATAAGGTTGTTATTCGTAACGCTAGAAGAGATGGTAATGATGCCTTTAAGAAGCTTTCTAAAGGAGAGATTTCTGAAGATGAGATTAAAACACTTGAAGATCAGCTTCAGAAAATGACAGATAAGTATATTAAAGAAGTAGATGCTCTTGTTGATGCAAAGTCTAAGGAAGTAATGACAATTTAGTATATTGAATAAATATTGTTGAAAAAAGGGCAGAGCTTTGCGGACTGTTCTTTTTTTCACAAATAGGACGGGATATGAATATACCAAGACATGTTGCCATTATTCTTGATGGCAATGGAAGATGGGCCAAGGCGAAGGGGATGCCCAGAACTTATGGTCATTATCAGGGAGCAAAAAATGTTGAGACAATTTGTCAGGCGGCAGATGATCTTGGCATAAAATATGTGACCATGTATGCTTTTTCAACAGAAAACTGGAAGAGACCTGAAGGTGAAGTGGATGAAATTATGAAGCTTCTTAGGCAGTATCTTGCCAAGTGTTTGCGTTTGTCTAAAAAGCATAATATGCGAATCAGGGTTATCGGAGACATAACTGGACTTGATAAGGAGTTCCAGGATGAAATAGTAGATGCTATGGAGAAGACATCTGTATATACAGGATTGAATCTTACCATAGCACTCAATTATGGAAGCCGTGATGAGATAAGGCGTGCGGTACAGAAGATTGCTACAGAAGTTAAAAATGGAGAGCTATCAGTCTCTGAGATAACAGAAGAAGTTATATCTGCGCACCTTGATACAGCGGATATTCCTGACCCTGATTTAATGATTAGAACGAGTGGAGAGCAGAGACTGTCTAATTATCTTATGTGGCAGCATGCATACTCAGAGTTCTATTTCACCTCAGTTCCATGGCCTGATTTTGATGAAAAAGAGTTGTTAAAGGCTGTTGAAGCCTACTCTGATAGAGACAGAAGATACGGAAAGGTATAAAACCATGCTGACAAGAATTATTAGTGGTGCTATTATTTTTATTTGCATTCTTGCAATGGTAATTCCTGGAGGATATGTGTTGCTGGGAACAACCTGCATCATTGCAATGATTGGATTCCATGAATTGTATCATGCTCTGAGTGGGACAATTGATATTAAAAAACCAGATAGTTTTGAGGTGGTTGGGCTTGTTGGAGTTGCAGCCTGGTATGCATCTATCCATTTCTTCGGAATCGCGCTTGAGTCGCTTTGCACCATAATGGCTGTTTTGTTCCTGGAGATGGGACTGTATGTCTTCCGTTTTCCAAAGTTCAAGTGCGAGAGAGCAATAGAAAGTGTATTTGCATTTATATATTGTCCAGTGCTTCTTTCCTTTATTTATCTGACAAGAGAGCTGCCACACGGAATATGGTTTGTCTGGCTCATATTTATCTCGAGTTGGATATCTGACACGGGAGCATATTTCTTTGGTAGAGCACTTGGAAAGCACAAGCTTGCACCTGTTCTGTCACCTAAAAAGTCTGTTGAAGGTGCTGTTGCCGGCGTATTATCAGCGGCCCTCATCGGAGGAATATACGGGCTTGTTCTGAAGAATATGGGATTCCTCACATTACCATATCAGATTACAATGTTTGCCGTTATTGGTGGTGTTGGATCAATTCTGTCACAGCTCGGAGATTTGTGTGCTTCTGGTTTCAAACGTGACAGAGGTGTTAAGGACTACGGTAAGCTGATTCCTGGACATGGTGGAATTATGGACAGATTTGATTCTGTTATTGTAACAAGTCCGATTATTTTTGCTTTGACATTTTATTTATTTCCATTAGCATAATTCGGAATAATACTTTTAATTCAGAAAGCTGATTGAATTCATTTTGGTACAAATTATGAAACAGATTGCAATACTGGGTTCTACTGGATCTATTGGAACACAGACGCTTGATATAGTAAGAGAGAATTCTGATATTCACGTATGTGCGCTCTCTGCGGGTAAAAATGTAGAACTCATGGAGAAGCAGATTAGAGAGTTTTCGCCTGAACTGGTATCTATGAGTACCCCTGAAGCCGCAGAGGATTTGAGGAACAGAGTTCGTGACATAAACGTTAAGATTGTTTCCGGAATGGAAGGTCTGATTGAAGTCGCTACTATAGAAAAATCAGAAATTCTTGTTACGGGAATTGTTGGAATGATTGGTATTCGTCCAACAATTGAAGCGATAAAATGCGGCAAAAAAATAGCTCTTGCTAATAAAGAAACTCTGGTAACTGCTGGTCATATTATTATGCCTCTTTTGAAGGAATATAATACGGATATTCTTCCAGTCGATTCTGAACATAGCGCAATTTTTCAATCTCTGCAGGGAAGTCCAAGAAGTCGATTGTCGAAAATAATTCTCACAGCATCCGGTGGACCATTCAGGGGAAAAAACAAGGCGGACCTTGCATCAATGCGTGCAAAGGATGCACTGAAGCATCCTAACTGGTCTATGGGGCAGAAAGTGACGATAGACTCTGCAAGTCTTGTCAATAAAGGTCTTGAGGTAATGGAAGCGCACTGGCTGTTTGATGTGGCCATAGATGATATCCAGGTCCTTATACATCCGCAGAGTATTCTGCATTCTGCAGTTGAATATGTGGATGGAGCTGTTATTGGTCAGATGGGAGCTCCAGATATGAAGCTTCCGATTGAGTATGCACTTTTTTATCCGGACAGAAGACCATTGAGTTGTGGTAAGAAGATGAATTTCTACGACATTCCTTCTCTTACTTTTGAAAGACCAGATATGGATACATTTGAGGGGCTTGCACTTGCATTGCAGGCTGGAAAAAGAGGCGGTTCACTTCCGACAGTATTTAATGCTGCAAATGAATTGGCTGTGAAATTGTTCCTGGAAGATAGAATATCGTTCCTTCAGATATATGATTTGATTCGTTCATCCATGGAACATCATAAAGTTATTGATATGCCTGGTGTGGATGACATATTGGCAGCTGAAGCAGAGACATATGAGTATATTAAAGCCTTGCTTTAAAAAGGCTTGCTGCAAAAGGCATGCTGCAAAAGGCTTGCTGTAAAAGGATTGCTCTGATGGTATTAAAGATTCTCATTTTTATTTTGATATTTTTCATAATTGTTGTTTCACATGAATTTGGTCATTTTATTATTGCCAAAGCGAATGGTATTCGAGTTGTTGAGTTTAGCGTTGGCATGGGGCCAAAGCTCATTAAGTTTAAGAGAAAAGAAACAACGTATTCTTTGAGGCTACTTCCTATTGGTGGTGCTTGTATTTTTGATGAGGTTGACAGTTATCAGACTGGTCAGACTACATTTAAGCCCGGACAGAATGGCGATGAAGAAACTTCTGATGGAACTATGCAGAACGCTTCTGAGATTAATGCAAATTCAAAATACAATCAGGATAAGCTTATCGCACAGCATATTTCTGCGGAAGAACAGTTTGAAAACGAAAAAAAGCAGAAGAAAAACTTTAGTGACGCACCCCTTCTTGCCAGATTTACAACTGTTCTTGCAGGTCCTTTATTTAATTTTATATTAGCCTTTGTCCTTGCTATTGCGATGGTAATAATATGCGGACAGACTAATACCAAGATTACTAGTGTAATGGATGGATTCCCTGCACAGGAAGCTGGAATTCAGCCGGGTGATGAGATCGTCTCAATAAATGGTGAGCGAGTATATATTTATGATGAAGTCAGACTAATTTCATCAATGAATCAGGGTGAGAAGCTTACTCTTGTTGTTAAACGAGATGGAGAGAATAAAGAGTATGTTATTAATCCTAAATTCGATGAAGAGCAGAATAGGTATTATATTGGCTTTAGCGGAGGAACCTACAAGGAAAGAAATCCTTGGATGATTATCTCGAGTGCTTATCTAGAGGTTCGCTATTGGATTAAAGCTACTTTTAAATCTTTGATTAGGCTGTTCACAGGACAAGGTTCTGTGACTGAATTATCTGGTCCAGTGGGTGTTGCAACAGTAGTCAGTGATGTGTATGATGAAGCGGTTTCTTATGGATTTTTGACTGTTTTGGCAAGCATGTTGAATATTGCAATTCTTCTGTCGGCAAACCTTGGAGTAATTAATTTGCTTCCACTTCCTGCAATTGATGGTGGAAGAATACTCTTTATGCTTATTGAACTTGTGCGTGGCAAACCTGTACCGAAGGACAAAGAAGCAATTGTCCATTTCATCGGCTTTGTGCTGTTGTTGGGGCTTATGATATTCGTATTCTATAATGATATTGCACGAATATTTACGCGCTAATTAATTGTGAATGCAGGTTTGTATTTGAATAAGTTTTTGGATTTAGTTAATGGAAGGCAAGAAAATATATCGTGAAAAGAACAGATACTAAGGTTGTAAAAATAGGTAATGTACTAATTGGTGGCGGTAATCCAATTGCAATTCAGTCGATGACCAACACCAGAACAGAAGATGTTGATGCAACTGTTGGGCAGATTTTGACCCTTGAAAAAGCAGGCTGTCAGATTATCAGATCAACAGTGCCTACTATTGAGGCTGCACGAGCTATTTCTGAAATTAAGAAAAGAATACATATTCCTATCGTTGCGGATGTTCATTTTGACTATAAGATGGCGATTGCAGCAATAGAAAATGGGGCAGATAAGATTCGAATTAATCCAGGTAATATTGGTTCAAGAGAGAATGTTCGTGCTGTTGTAGATGCTGCAAAAGAGAGAAATATTCCAATACGCGTTGGAGTTAATGGTGGTTCATTGGAAAAAGAAATTCTGGCTAAATACGGCGGTGTTACGCCAGATGGTATTGTTGAAAGTGCTCTTGACAAGGTACGAATGATAGAAGATGAGGGATATGACAATCTCGTTGTAAGTATAAAGTCTTCAGATGTACTGCTATGTATTAAAGCGCACGAACTTATTTCTGAGAAAATTGCATATCCTCTTCATATTGGAATTACTGAAGCTGGTACAGTTCTTGGCGGAAATATTAAGTCAGCTCTTGGATTGGGTGTAATTCTATATGAGGGCATTGGAGATACAATCAGGGTATCTTTAACTGGTGATCCAGTTCACGAGATTAAGAGTGCTAAAATGATTCTCAGAAATATGGGCTTATACAAAGGCGGAGTAGAGGTTGTATCATGTCCTACATGTGGAAGAACGAGAATCAATTTAATTGAATTAGCTTCAAAAGTTGAGAGTATGGTCGAGGATATGCCCCTTAATATCAAGGTTGCAGTCATGGGCTGTGCAGTGAATGGACCAGGTGAAGCAAGAGAGGCTGACATTGGTATTGCTGGTGGTGATGGCGAAGGTTTGCTTATAAAAAAAGGAGAAATAATCAAGAAGGTTCCAGAGGATAAACTTCTTGATACACTTCGTGAAGAATTGCTGAATTGGAAGGAATAGATGAATAAACCCTTTTTAGAGGTATTTCCTAATCTAAAACTTAATAAGAGTCTATCAACAAGACTTGAACCCGCGTTTGTTGAGCGAGCTTCCATGACGAAGGATAAGAAGAAACTCAAGGTATATTTGTACAGTGAGAGACTTATTCTGAAGGAAGATATTTATAGTCTTGAGAAAGAGCTTAAGTGTCAGATGTTTGGAGAAAGTGCAGATGTCCTTGTTAAGGTCATTGAGCACTTTTCTTTATCGAGCCAGTATACACTTGAGAATACAATGGAAGAATACAGGGATTCTATTTTGCTTGAGCTAAAATATTATGACCGTGTTCTTTTTAACATGTTCAAAAATGCGGAGATTTCATATCCGGATCGTGATATTATGCACCTTCTATGTGAGGAACATGTTCTTAACAGAGAAAAGGAAGGTGAACTGATTAGAATTCTTGAGAAGGTTTTCTGCGAAAGGCTTGGAGTCAAGGCGGAATTTGGAGTTACTTATCGTCAGGTTAATAGAAACAGGCAGAAGGCAGAGGAAGAAGAAATAATCAGAAAGAGAATTAGCGAGTCTGCAGAGACTACGGCGCGTAGCTCAGATGCACCTACGTCTAATACAACTGCTAAGGATAACGCTAAAACTGTTGATGCTAAGTCAGGCAAATCAGAGACTGCTAAAGAAAAGACAGTCAAGCAACTCAAGTCTGGTGACCAGAAGTTTAATAAAAAATTTGATAAGAAGTATGATAAATTCACAAGCGACAATCCAGATGTTTACTATGGAAAGGACTTTGATACATCAGTAAAGATTAAGATAGAAGATATTTCTGATGAGATGGAGGAGGTTGTTGTTGAGGGACAACTGGTAAGCGTTGAACCAAGACCAATTAAGAATGAGAAGACAATATTAATAATGTCTCTCACTGATTTTACGGACACGATTGCAGTCAAATTATTCCTTAACAATGAAATGCTCGATGAAGTTGCACCCAAAATAAAGAGTGGAAGTTTCGTAATAATTAAGGGTATGACTCAGATGGACAGATTCGATGGTGAACTAATCATTGGATCGGTAAAGGGAATTAAGAAGGGCACAGATACTCGTGTGAAGAGGATGGACAGAAGCCTTCGCAAGAGGGTTGAGCTCCATCTTCATACTAAGATGAGCGATATGGACGGTGTGTCTGATATTGCAGATATAATGAAAACAGCGAACAGCTGGGGAATGAAAGCGCTTGCGATTACTGATCATGGTAATGTGCAGGGACATACTGAAGCGCTTCATGCAATGAAGAAGGTTGATCCCGGCTTCAAGATGATATATGGCGTTGAAGGATATCTGATTGACGATCTCAAGAACATTGTTACTAACAATAAGGGGCAGTCTATTGATAATTCCTACGTAGTATTCGATCTTGAAACAACGGGCTTTTCGTGTGTAAAAAATAAGATAATTGAGATAGGCGCTGTCAAGGTGGTGAACGGCGAAATTGCTGGCCGTTTTTCAAGCTTTGTCAATCCACAGATTCCTATTCCATATGAGATAGAAAAGGTCACAAATATCAATGACAGCATGGTGGCAAATGAGCGAACAGTAGAGGAGGTTCTTCCAGAATTCATGCAGTTCTGTGAAGGCAGTATTCTTGTTGCGCATAATGCTGATTTTGATATGAGCTTTATAATTCAGAATTGCAAAAATCTTGGAATTGAATGTGATTATACATACCTGGATACAGTAGAGCTTGCCAGACTTCTGATTCTGGATACCAATAAGTATACACTTGATTCTCTGTGCAAAAAACTCAAAATCAATTTGGAGGGGCATCATCGAGCAGTTAATGATGCTGAGGCTACAGCGCAGCTTTTTATTAAGCTTATAGCGATGCTTAACGATAAGAATATAACTGACTTAAGCAGCCTGAATGCGATGGCGGCTTCAAATGTTGAGGCAATAAGAAAAAAGAGAGCTTTTCATATTATTCTTTTGGCCAAAAACGAGACAGGTCGAATTAATCTGTATAAGCTTGTTTCTGAATCGCATGTAAATTACTTCGGTGGAGCACCAGGCAGACCTAAAATACCAAAGAGTCTTCTTGAGAAAAACCGAGAGGGAATTATTGTTGGTAGTGCCTGTGAGGCGGGAGAATTATATCGTGCGATAGTCGATGAGAAGAGTCCGGAAATAATTGCTAAGATTGTTTCTTTTTACGATTACCTTGAGATTCAGCCGCTTGGTAACAATGCTTACATGATTGCAGACGAAAAGCATAGAAATATCAACTCGTTTGATGACATTATTGCAATAAATAAGCAGATTGTTTCTCTTGGAGAGAAGTTTAATAAACCTGTTGTTGCAACCTGTGATGTTCATTTCCTGAATCCAGAGGATGAAATTTACAGAAGAATACTCATGGCTGGTTCGGGTTTCCCTGATGCTGATAATCAGGCACCGTTATATCTTCGAACAACAGAGGAGATGCTCGCAGAATTTGATTATCTGCCTTCTGATAAGGCTGAGGAAATCGTAATAACGAATACAAATATGATTGCCGATATGTGCGATTATGTATCACCTGTCAGACCAGATAAATGTCCGCCAGTAATTGACAGAAGTGATGAGATTCTTCGTGAGATTTGCAACAATAAAGCCCATGAACTATATGGTGAAAATCTGCCCGAAATTGTTGAAAAGAGAATGAACAAAGAACTGGATTCGATTATCAACAATGGATTTGCGGTAATGTATATAATTGCACAGAAGCTCGTGTGGAAGTCTGTAGAGGATGGCTATCTGGTCGGATCAAGAGGTTCGGTTGGATCATCTTTTGTTGCTTTCTTATCTGGTATTACAGAAGTAAATTCGCTCAGTGCTCATTATAGATGCGCGAGCTGCTTCTATACAGATTTTGATTCAGAAGAGGTTAAGGCATATAGCGGAATGAGTGGTGCAGATATGCCAGATAAGGTTTGTCCGGTATGTGGTAAACCACTCATAAAGGATGGCTTTGATATTCCTTTTGAGACATTCCTTGGATTTAATGGAGATAAAGAGCCGGATATCGACCTTAATTTCTCGGGTGAATATCAGTCAAAAGCTCATAAATACACAGAAGTAATATTTGGATATGGTCAGACGTTCAGAGCAGGAACTATTGGTGCTGTTGCGGATAAGACTGCATATGGATATGTTAAAAAGTATTACGAGGAAAGAGGAATCCGCAAGAGAAGAAGTGAAATTGAGCGTATTTCAGTTGGATGTACCGGAGTAAGAAGAACAACTGGTCAGCATCCTGGAGGTATTGTTGTACTTCCGGTGGGTGAGGAGATTAATTCTTTTACACCTGTTCAGAGGCCAGCCAACGATATGACAACTGCAACAATTACAACCCATTTCGATTATCATTCAATCGACCATAATCTGCTAAAGCTTGATATTCTGGGCCATGATGATCCTACAATGATAAGAATGCTGCAGGATTTGACAGGAGTTGATCCGACAACAATTCCTTTGGATGATAAAAATGTTATGAGTCTGTTTCAGAATACATCTGCGCTTGGAATTACACCTTCTGATATTGGCGGCATACAATTAGGCTCTCTGGGTATACCAGAGTTTGGTACAGACTTCGCTATGCAGATGGTTATCGATGCCAAGCCAACATGCTTCACTGATTTGATTCGTATATCTGGATTGTCGCATGGAACGAATGTATGGCTTGGAAATGCTGAAACACTGATAAAAGAGGGAAAGGCTACAATTTCAACCTGCATCAGTACTCGTGATGACATTATGATTTATCTTATCCAAAAGGGCTTGGAACCAGGCACAGCATTTAAGATTATGGAGAATGTCCGTAAAGGTAAGGTGGCAAAGGGTGGATGTGATAATTGGCCTGGATGGCGTGAGATGATGCTTGAGCATGATGTACCGGAATGGTATTGCTGGTCATGTGAGAAGATTGAATACATGTTCCCCAAAGCACATGCTGCAGCATATGTTATGATGGCATGGCGAATTGCATATTGTAAAATATATTATCCGCTTGCTTACTATGCAGCTTTTTTCTCTATCAGAGCAAAGGCATTTTCATACGAGATGATGTGTCAGGGTAAGGCGCATCTGGAACGACTCATGAAAGAGTATAAGGATAAAGAAGCTGCTGGCGAAGAGATTAAGCCCCGTGATAAGGATGCATACAGTGACATGAAGCTTGTACTTGAGATGTATGCAAGGGGATTTGAATTCGAGCCAATTGATATTTTTAAGGCACAGTCAAGACTCTTTAGCGTGACCGAGAATGGCAAAATAATGCCTTCATTAATTGCGATTGATGGTGTGTCTGAAATGATTGGAGATGCAATTGTCGAGGCGTGTAAGGATGGACCTTTTCTATCAAAAGATGATTTTGTTGACAGGACAAAATGCCCAAAGGGTGTAGCTGATTCATTGTTAAAGCTGGGGATTCTGGGTGATATTCCAGAGTCGAATCAGTTGTCGCTGTTTGATTTTCTGTAATTTTTAGATAACAGCTTGAAATCATTTCGGAGATAGTTATGAATAATACAGATGATGTGAAGATTAAGAAGAAAAAAGCCCTTATTGCAATGCAGATGTCTAGAGAGAATGCTCTTAGAAGTATACAAATGTCTGGTAGAGCTGATGGTGTGAAGGGTGAAGAGCGCGAAGCTGACAGTTTGAGAAGAAGGCTTGAACATGAGGAGAGCGTTAGAGCATCTAGGCGAAGAAAAATTCCTCAGATTGCAATGATGATTCTTGTCATAGTTGTTATGGCTTTATTTGTTAAGGTTTTTTTGATTGGTTGAATTTCCAAACTATTGTAATTAATTCGCGGTTTTGGTATCATTAATCTATATGTGAATATGTCGATTTATAACTGGAGGTTTTTATGAGTTCCATAATGGACCAGTTTGATGATTTTGTTCCGGGTGATGCCGAAACACTTATGATAATAGGCGCTGAAAAGGGCTATTTGATTAATTCTATAAGAGAGATACTTATCAAGGCTAACTTTAATATTGTTTCATGTTCTGAGATTAGCCAGATTGAGAAGAATACAGCCAGAATCAGTGCGATTCTGATGAATGCTGATGAATTCCTTTTAGGAGAGCAGAAGCTCATAGTATATGTTAAGGATAAGGCTACAGAGGAAGATATTCCTCTGTTTACTGTGGGTAATTATGATTTCCTTGATTCACTTAGGAAACTGATACCAAGTCAGCTGATTCAGAAGGAATTTTGCAGACCAATAAATGTAAAGGATCTTGTTTCGGATATCAGTACGTATCTTGAGGAACATGATAAGAAGAAGCAGAAGAAGATTCTTGCTGTAGATGATTCTGGAGTAGTCCTGCATTCAATTAAGACCTGGCTTGGCGACAAGTATCAGGTTATGTTGGCAGATTCTGGATTATCTGCAATTAAATATATGACACTCAATAGACCAGACCTTATTCTTCTTGATTATGAAATGCCTATTATTGACGGATCACAGGTTCTTGAAATGATTCATTCAGAGGGTGAATTCGCGGATATTCCTGTTATATTCCTTACAGGTAAGCAGGATAGGGAAAGCATTATGAAAGTAATGAATTTAAAGCCTGCAGGTTATCTTCTTAAGACTATGAAGCCTCTTGAGATAATCAAGTATGTTGATGATTTCTTTGAAAAGCAAAAAGGTAAAAGATAGAATTATCTATATTTAAACAGCAAAGAATGGCTAAAAAACTTAAGTATTTTTTTGGTAAGGATTTACCACTTAATCTTATATTGCTTAACTGGGTCTGCCTCTGTGGTACAGTGGCAGGCATTTTTGCTGTAGTCGTAAATCTAATCAATAATCAGTATGATTTATCTTTGTGGGTTACTCTGGGATGCATTATATCTCTGATTGCCTTCTTTTTTATCGGTAATAATTCCAAGAACAATTATATAGCTAATATCGGTGTAGTATGTACAGTCTGCCTTGTGTTATATCCGCTCGAGTGTTTTTCACAGCATGGTATATATAATGGTATGCCAGTATGGTTTGTTGCTGGTATTCTTGTTACATTTATCATGCTTCGTGGAAAAATAGCATTTCTTTTTGTTGGCGTAGAACTGGCAATTTATGTTGCTATAATTGTCTACTATAGCGAAGTATATGGTGAACCTTCCTTTTCAGCAGATTACTATATGTATGATATGATTACTGCGGTAGTAGTTGTTGGTATATGTATGGGAATTGTTGTCAGAGCACAGACAAACTTTTTTGCTAGAGAAATTTCAAAAAATGAAGAACAAAAAGTATCTCTTGAAAAACTTAAGGTAGAAGCAGAACAGGCTAATACTGCAAAGAGTGAATTTCTTGCAAACATGTCACATGAGATTCGTACACCTATGAATGCAATTCTTGGATTATCTGAAATTGCATTAAGGGATGAATCAATAAGTGACAATGTCAGGATTAATCTGGAGGACATCCAAAATTCTGGCAATTACTTATTACAGATTATCAATAATATTCTTGATTTTTCTAAGATAGAAGCTCGCGAAATGGAGCTTGTGAATGTTGAATATCATTTGACAAGTCTGGTTTATGATTTGTCTACGCTTGTTCACTTTAGAATTAAAGATAAGCCAATCGAATTCATGCAGGATATTGATTATGATATTCCAGATACTTTGTTTGGCGATGAGATGCGTGTTAAGCAGATATTTATGAATATTCTGTCTAATGCTGCTAAATACACAGATAAGGGCACGATTAAGCTGAAAATAGGCTGGGAGAGAGAAGGAAGCACTGCTTATTTAAAGGCTTCGATTTCTGATACTGGGCAGGGAATCTCAAGGGATAACCTAGAGAAACTGTTTACCAGATTTAACAGAATGGATCTTGAAAAGAACAGAACTATTGAAGGTACTGGTCTTGGTATGGTAATTACCAAACAGCTTCTTGAATTGATGGGCGGAACTATTGAAGTTGATTCAATTTATGGAGTTGGAACAAGATTCAATATTGTGATTCCTCAAAAGATTGTATCTGAAGAGCCTGTATTTGGTTCGGTTAGAAGACATAAGAAACTGGTTCCCAAGGCAAAGAAATCGGTCGATTATTCTGTTTTATATCCAGAGGCAAAGCTTCTTATTGTCGATGACTCTCAGATGAATCTTAAAGTTGCGATGGGTCTTATAAGTCCATATAAGTGCCAGGTTGATTTGGCTGGAAGTGGAGCGGAAGCGATTAAGCTTGTTAATCAGAACACATATGATTTGATTCTACTTGATCACATGATGCCGGAAATGGATGGTATGGAGGTGCTTAAGCAGCTTAAGGAAAGAGAAGATTTCCATACACCAATTGTTGCACTTACCGCCAATGCCGTGTTAGGTGTAAGAAAGTTTTATCTTGAGAGTGGATTTGATGAGTATTTGAGTAAGCCTATTGTAATAGGTGATCTCGAATCAATACTTAAGAAGTTTTTATCTCGTTTTGCTGTTAGAAAGAATATTGATGCTCCTAATGTTGCGACTGGAACATATCAGGTTACTGATGAAAAAGCCAGATCTTTTGCTGAAAAGCAAGTTGGTGAGATTCTTCCTGCTGATGCACCAAGACGCAAATCAAAGCTTAAGCCACGAAATAAAGCATTGAAAGCTAAAGAGGCTTCTGAAAGTTATTCATCATCAGAAAACATAGAAAAAAATAATAGTACTGCTGAGCCAGAGACAGAAAAGAGATCTGATGATATAGCTGATTTGATGAAATTAGTTAACGGCTATGATATTAGTGAGAATAAAAAAGATAATACAGATAAACGTGAGAGGGACGAGAAGATGAATTGGGAAAAAGAAGAATTTGATTATGAAGAAGGTCTGGATTATTCCATGGGTAATATGGAATTCTATATCGAGGCACTTGAAATTTATCTCGAGGAAACAGCAGAGAACATGGAAAAGATGGATAACTATCTGGCTGATGGAAATATGAAGGATTATTCTACACTTGTTCATGCGCTCAAGAGTAATGCCAAAATTATTGGCGCGATGAAGCTCTCTGAATTGTGCTATGAACTTGAGATGAAGAGTAAAGATAATGATTTAAACTTCGTAAAGGCTAATCATCAGCCTATGAAAGATAAATATATTACTGTATGCGGATATATTCAGGAATATATGGAAGCAAATAAATAAGTCTGGACACAATATAATATAAGACTAAAGTATAAAAATACCCGGCTAATCTTGATTGATTAGTCGGGTGTTTTTTGCGTTATTTGTTCAGGTTCTTAACCGCTGTTGATAACATCAACTTAATTCGATTAAGCTGATTAACCTCAGATGCACCTGGGTCATAGTCAATGGCAACAACATTTGACATCGGATATTGTCTTCTGAGTTCCTTGATTACACCCTTACCAACAACGTGGTTAGGAAGACAACCAAACGGCTGTGTACATACGATGTTTAATACACCAGAATGAATGAGCTCGAGCATTTCTCCTGTAAGGAACCAGCCTTCACCAGTCTGGTTACCAATCGAAACGATTGTCTTTGCATTTTCAACAGTTTCATAGATGTTGGCAGGTGGAGTGAAACGCTCACTCTTGATTAGTGCCTTTGCAGCTGCTGAGCGGAAGGTTTGAATTGCCCATATTCCAAGTCTACTTATTGTTGCTGATTTTTTGCTTGTGCCTAGGTTATCTGCTTTATATATCTGGTTGTAGAAGCAGTAGAGCATGAAGTCAATAAGATCAGGGCAAACCGCTTCAGCACCTTCGGCTTCAAGTAAATCAACAAGATGATTATTCGCAGCTGGCATGAATTTGACAAGAATCTCGCCAACAATTCCAACCTTTGGCTTTTGAATATCCTTAAGAGGAATAGTATCAAAGTCGTGAACAATATCTCTGCACATTTTCTTGAATTTGCTATGAGATATGTGTTTGCTATTCACAAGTTCAATTGCTTTAGCTTCCCACTGTTTGTGGAGAGCATTAACTGATCCAGGCTCTAATTCATATGGTCTTGTTCTATATACAACTCTCATAAACAGATCGCCCAAGGTAACAGCATATACTGCTCGAAGTAACATTCCGACAGTAATTTTGAAGCCAGGATTAGATTCAAGCTTGCTAAGGTTGAGCGATATAACAGGAATATGACCATATCCAGCCTTTGCAAGAGCTCTTCTAATAAAACCAACATAGTTAGTTGCACGGCAACCACCACCAGTTTGTGTCATTGCAATTGCAAGATGATCAGTATCATATTCTCCAGATAAAACAGCACTCATAACCTGACCAACAACCATAAGCGATGGATAACATGCATCATTGTTAACATATTTAAGACCCATATCAACAGCAGCACGGCCGTCATTATCCATGATTGCAAGGTTATAACCTGACTTTCTGAAAACAGTTTCTAAAAGTCCAAAATGAATCGGAGACATCTGCGGGCAGAGAATTGTGTAGTTCTTACGCATTTCTTCAGTGAACAGTATACGATTATGCGCACTTGATCTAATTGTTCTCTTGGTACCACGCATCTCACGTACTCGAATTGCAGAGAGGAGAGAGCGAACTCTAATTCTAGCAGCGCCAAGGTTATTAACCTCATCTATCTTAAGGCATGTATAGATCTTGTCAGAACCTGACAGAATATCGTTTACCTGATCTGTTGTAACAGCATCAAGACCGCAACCAAATGAATTGAGCTGAATCAAATCCAGATCATCACATGTCTTAACATATGATGCTGCGGCATATAATCTAGAATGATACATCCACTGGTCAGAAACAATAAGTGGCCTTTCTGGCTTGGCAAGATGAGATACTGAGTCTTCAGTGAGAACAGCAATCTCATAGCCATTAATCAATTCAGGGATACCATGATTGATCTCTGGATCAAGATGGTATGGTCTGCCGGCAAGAACTATTCCTTTATGACCGGTTTCGCGCATCCACTTTAAGACTTCTTCGCCTTTTTTCTGAGTATCAAGTCTTACATTTTCAAGCTCTGTCCATGCAGCATGTACAGCATCCTTTATTTCAGTGCTGCTAATCTCAGTAAATTCCTTGATGAGCTGCTTTGAAATGTGGTCTTCTGAGTCGAAGGCCATAAAAGGATTACGAAGTCTTGCCTGTCCACGTCCAATTTCTTCAACATTATTCTTAATATTCTCCGGATATGATGTAACAATAGGACAATTATAATGATTGTTTGCATCCGGGAATTCATTTCTTTCATAGAACAAAGAAGGGTAGAAGATAAAGTCAACCTTCTGATCAATAAGCCACATGATATGTCCGTGAGCAATTTTTGCCGGGTAACATTCTGATTCTGAGGGAATAGATTCGATACCGAGTTCATATATTTTATGAGTAGAGAGTGGTGATAACACAACTCTGTATCCAAGCTTGGTAAAGAATGTGTACCAGAAAGGATAGTTCTCATACATGTTAAGAACACGAGGAATTCCGACAGTTCCACGTGGTGCGTTGGCAGCATCTAAAGGCTCATAGTCAAAGAGCCTGTGAATCTTATATTCAAAAAGGTTCGGTATGCCTTTTTCATTTTTTTGTTTACCAACTCCACGTTCACAACGGTTACCGGAAATAAACTGACGTCCGCCGGAGAATTTATTGATTGTAAGACGACAATTGTTTGTACAGCCCTGGCATTTTGCCATACTTGTTGTGAATTCGAGTTTGTTAATGTCATCAATTGAAAGCATGGTTGTATTATAGCCTTCTGAATATCTTTCTCTTGCAACAAGAGCAGCACCGAAGGCGCCCATGATTCCGGCTATATCAGGTCTGATAGCATTGCAACCGGCAATCTTTTCAAAAGAGCGAAGAACGGCATCATTATAGAAAGTACCACCCTGAACAACAATCTCTTTGCCGAGACTTGATGCATCTGATACCTTTATTACTTTGAATAATGCATTCTTAATAACGGAATATGCTAATCCAGCAGATATATCAGCAACAGTAGCCCCTTCCTTCTGAGCCTGCTTAACCTTGGAATTCATAAATACTGTACAACGAGTTCCCAAGTCGATTGGATGAGGAGCGAATAAAGCAGCTTTTGCAAAATCTTGCACAGAATAATTAAGAGATTTAGCAAAGGTCTCAATGAACGAACCACAACCAGATGAACAAGCTTCATTAAGAAGCACGGAGTCTACAGTCTGATTTTTGATTTTGATGCACTTCATGTCCTGACCACCGATGTCAAGAATGCAATCAACCTTAGGGTTAAAGAATGAAGCGGCATAGTAATGGGCAACTGTTTCAACTTCTCCGTCGTCAAGCATAAATGCAGCTTTAATAAGTGCTTCGCCGTATCCGGTAGAACATGCTCGAACGATTTTGGCTTCACTAGGAAGCTGGCTGTATATATCCTGAATTGCTTTAATAGCAGTATTTAACAAGCTCGCATTATTGTTAGCATAGAATGAATACAGCAAAGAACCATCCTCGCCGATGAGAGCGAGCTTGGTTGTTGTTGATCCAGCATCTATACCAAGATAGCAATTGCCTTTGTAATTTTTGAGTTCAGCAGTTGATACACACGTTTTGTCGTGTCTGTTTGTGAACTCTTCATACTCGGCTTCAGAAGCGAAAAGAGGATCCATTCGCTCAACCTCAAACTCCATATGTATATCTGCAGACAATTTACCAACCATTTCCTCAAGAGTATAAGAGGTTTCTTCTTTGGCATTCATCGCAGAGCCCATTGCAGCAAAAAGATGAGAGTTGTCTAGGTCAATAATATGTTCATCATCAAGTTTGAGCGTACGAATAAAACACTTCTTGAGTTCAGACAGGAAGTGAAGAGGACCACCCAAAAATGCAACATGTCCTCGAATTGGCTTTCCACAAGCAAGACCGGAGATTGTCTGATTTACAACTGCCTGGAAAATTGATACAGATAAATCTTCCTTTGTTGCGCCTTCATTAATGAGTGGCTGGATATCAGTTTTGGCAAAAACGCCACATCTGGCAGCTATTGTATACATGGACTTGTAGTCTTTGGCATATTCATTAAGGCCAGTGGCATCTGTTTGAAGAAGAGAAGCCATTTGATCGATGAAGGAGCCTGTACCACCAGCACAGATACCGTTCATTCGCTGTTCAACATTACCGCCTTCGAAGTAAATGATCTTAGCATCCTCACCACCAAGCTCAATAGCAACGTCAGTCTTTGGGGCAAGCGCCTTCAGAGAAGTGGCAACTGCAATAACCTCCTGATTAAAAGGTACGCCTAGATGCTTTGCAAGAGTAAGTCCACCTGAACCGGTTATCATTGGATGAATCTCAAGATTGCCGAGCTTATCATAGGCATCTTTAATCAGCCCCTGAAGTGTTTCACGGATATTGGCATAATGACGTCTATAATCTGAAAACAGAATTTTGTTATTGTCTTCCATATCAAGAAGAGCAATTTTTACTGTTGTAGATCCTATATCAATTCCTAGTGTGTAACGCATAAAGTGCTATAACTCCTTAACTTACATTTGGATTATATTGGGTTATATGTTAGGCTTAATAATTAAAATTAAGAAAAAAGCCCATACAAAGAAGAATTATACGATAAATACCGCGAAAATACAAATTACACTAATAGGGTATTATATGATTATTAAATTGCACATATAATCGCAAACTTTTAATCAAAAATTAATAGAAAATATCACAAAAAGAGTGTATTATTTATGCCATGAAATTTTTGAATAAATTAGAGAAAAAATTAGGTAAACTTGCAATTCCAAATCTGGCATTGTATCTGATTGTGTGTTATGCATTCGGATACATTATCGAACTTGTCAATCCGAGCTTTACTCATTATCTGTCGCTAAATCCATTTTATATAATGCAGGGACAGGTATGGAGAATTATAAGCTGGATTCTTATTCCACCTAGTTCTGAAAACATTTTCTTCATTGCAATTATGTGTTTGTTCTACTGGTCTATAGGAACTAATTTGGAGAAGACCTGGGGAACATTCTATTTTAATGTTTATATTTGGGG
>JAGHUF010000090.1 GCA_018064935.1 Candidatus Merdinaster equi
GTACAATCATCTTCCTTACCATCATTAAAAACTTTGATTTTTGTAAGAAATACTCTAAAGTTAATGACATTGCGTTAGAGCGCGCCCATGGCGCGCAAACAAATAGAGCGGTGCAAACATCCTAGTTTGCGCCGCCCATAAAAATCAGGTGTATCTTATGCCTCAACGCCCTTAGCCTTCATGTAATCTACGATTGCACCAGGAGTTGTAAGCTTCTCAAGATCCTCTGAAGGAATCTCAACTCCGAACTCCTCTTCGAAAGCCATTACAAGCTCGAACAGATCGAGTGAATCTACCTCAAGATCATCCTTGAAATTAGTTGTCTCTGTGATTTCTGCCTTATCGATGCTGAGCTGCTCAGCTACAATATCAATTACTTTCTCTAACATTACTGTTTCCTCCTAAGTCTAATAACAATGGGAATTTTGTATCCCGACAAGCCATAGTATATGGGGTGAAAAAACGTCTGTCAACTACAAAGCAACATTTTTTCGCTTCTCCTACTCATCTAGCGCTGTTGTTCTGTACTCAATCAGGGCAACCTTACCATCCCTGAAGATGAAATTAAGCTTCATCCCATCCTTCTCATATACCCACTTGGCACCCTCATCCGATGTCGGATCACCATAGAGCGCGCGAATCTCATTTTCAAACATTCCAATCATCGCGCCTTCCCTGGTTGTAATCGTATCATCCTTGAGAGATATGCAGGAAATCAAATCATTTTTATCTGCATCAGGGTATGTATCAATTGTAATATTTGCATAGGTATATATCTTATCTAATCCCTCGAATGCACAACTCGGCGCCTCATAATATGACTGCGGCTCACCAAGTGCGTCAAGCGCACCGGCTACAGGTTCATCCACAGCATAAATCCGTCCCATATATCTGAGGGTATAGCCCTTATGGTTCTCATTTTCTTCACCAGGCTTAACAGTTACACCTTGCGAATTTTGTGCATTGCCATCACCCTGTGATGCGTTCTGCTTCTTCTTTTCCTCAAGGGCCGCATACTGCGATGCAATATCTTCGTCGTATGCTTCTCTTTTTTCATCCCAGAAGGTCGTAAGTGGTTCCTCACCACGTCGATCCTTAAGGCCAACCTCATCCCTTAAATATTCGCCAAAATATCTAGTAATCTTCTCCGCGCCCGACAGATTAAGATGCAAGCCGCCATCGTACGTATCCTGCGAGAAATCAACTCCGGTTGCTTCAAGAACATCCGCATCGAGGAAATTAATGTATGTGAGATTATGCTCGCTGGCATAATTCTCCATCTGCTCTTCCCACTCATCATACCAATATGGATAGAGACTCGGGGCCTTGATGAGAACAAGCTTTATTCCTTCCCTTTCACAGAGTTCCGTCATCATATCAAGATATTTGTATGAATTCTCGCCAAACTGATAATCAGCCAGAATTGGTCCCTCAGGAACATTCTCAGCCGGCTTTACATCCACTCTTAAGTAGTAACCATTATGAGATATATGCTTTGTATGGAACATATATTCAAAATCTGTCTCCTTAAGCTCGCTGATTCTTGAGTGGTATCTCAGAATAGGGAATACATAATCAATAAAATTCTCATCAGAAGTCATTGAGGCAAATATGCTATTTACCTTTGACATTGACCAGCGCATGCCCTCGAGAGTCATTCGATTATAGGCTTCATGCTGTGGCTTATCATATTTCATAGACAGAATATTGAATACTACAACATCCGGTTTCTCATATTTGAGAGTGTCCTCAAGCAGATAATAGGATTGCCATATCAGCTGCTGCGCTGAACCACGAATATATGAATTAATGCCATATTCATCAAACAGAAGCTGTGGTGAGAAATTCTCATAAACCTCGCAGTCGCCTATGAATACGACATCGTGATTTGGTGCATCCTCATAGTACTCTGCAATCAGCGCTCCCTCGATTACGTCATCTACATATTTTGGCGTAACAAGTCTTTGCAGGAATGCAAGTACAGCTACTACTATTATGATACTGATAATGGCTCGTACCACTTTTCTACGTTTCATGATTTTCCTCTTTCGAGTTATTTACATATAGATATTTGCGAAACTCTACACATATTAAGTCCATTGTGAGTCAAATCATAACCAACGAAGGCACCTTCTTTTGGTTTATGATTTACTCACTCCAGTTTGAGTTATATTACGCTACGGTGTTACTGCAGGATACAGACTACGATCATAATTGTGAGTCTCCGTATTCCTTGCAGAGTATTCTGACAACTGCGTCTCGGTCCACAGGAAGATTTCCGGTTTATCCCAGGTTCTCGGGCAGGTATCCATGTGATACCACTTTCCGTCGACTTCCACCATCAGCCACCAGTGTCTGTACATTGATACAATTGGTACCTTCTTGACTATCCGCGCATCCATTCCCAGACGCGTGAAACATGCCACACATATGCATGAGTTGGTGTAACAGTCGCCCTTCAGATCCAGAAGTCCTTCGATAGCTGCCTTATTGAAATTCGTCTTATCTGAGCTTCCCGTATAAGTAATGCTACCTTTAACCCAGTCATAAACAGCTCTCGCCTTCTGGGTCTCATCCATATCATCAGTTATTATCTGTGCCAGGAGTGAATCAATTCTCTGATACAGATCTTCATCTGTGTAAGTTCTCTCCGTGATACTTACAAGCACTTCTCTGGTCGAAGTATTTCCAGCCATATCTGTCGCCGTGTAATAAACAGTATAATCACCGAGCACCTGATTATTGACCTTTGAGGCATCAATATTTAGCTCAACATCAAAGCCACTATTATCTGAAACGGTAACATGACTTCTGTATGATATTGTCTCGCCCTGGAATGATGTGAAAGAATCAGGTCCTGCTATTACAGGTGCCTCATTATCAATCTCAACAGTGAGCAAAACCTCTTTAGTCACACTGTTTCCGCCTTCATCAGTCGCTGTGATTGCAAGCTGTGTCTCGCCCTCCTGCGTATAGTCTGCTGTTCCTGACATAGACAGAGTAACGTCCGTCGCATCTGAAAGCGTAGTGACAAAATCTTCTATTCCTCTTTCAAATCCAACACAGGCATGTAAATCAGTAACCTCCAATACAGGCTCTGTTGTGTCCTTCACATATATTTTGCAGGGATACTCCTGTCCATTTGCCGTGACAATCGTGTCATATTCTCCAATGTGGTGATAATCTATCTCCTCTAAATCCATTGAAGACGATGCAATGACATCGCCAAACACAAGATTCTGAACCGTGATAGGCTCTGACCCCGCCTCAATAATTACCTCAGGATATACTGGAACTATGCTTAGCTGCGATGTGACAAGTGTCTCGTTTCCTGCTAGATCCTTGAGCGAAACAATAACCGTCTGCTCCCCTGATTTGTCCATGTTCGGTGCCATGGCAAATGTTATTGTCAGTTTGGTTGCATCAACAACATTCTCAACAAAATCCTCTGGCCTTGCCTCATCACCGTTTACAAGCGTCACTTTCTTCGCATCTGCTACGGGATCCACTGTATCTCTGACAATAAGCTTCACATCATGTGCGAACCAGCCGTCCTTAACCTTCACGGTATAGGTTCCCGGTACATCGTAATAAAATGGTGGACAATCAAGTGCAAAAGAAGCAGTCTCCGAATGCTCCTTATAAAAATCAGACGCGGTAAGTCTTATACCAGCCTCCATTTCAATTTTGTCTACGACTTTCGAAGCAGAAATCAGAAATGCAACAAAATAAACTGTTACAGCAGCCAGCACGATAGTCACGCATGCAATTATTATTCTATTTCTTCTCTGGCGACTCTTCGCCCTGCCTCTCGGCGTTTCATGTGTCATTATTTAATCCATGTCCTCTTCATCACCTGCGAACCGTGATCTGATCCCGCAGGCACTTATCTGCAATTTCGCATTTTTCTAATGAAACATCATCTTAGAACTGATTATAAATAAACTGCGACGCATCATATCCCACGCCATATGCTCCAGCAAGAAGAATAATTATGAACAGTCCAAACCAGATCGCGAATTTGATCCAATATGGCAGCGTTGCAAGTCTTGCTCTTACAGGCCCCTTCCTCTGTGACATACTGACGGTAAATAACACTATAAGGCCAAAAGCCAGAATGCAGTAATCAAATATTCCAAGACCTAGTCCCATGAGTGAACCGTCAAACAGAATGCCCCAGTTCGGAGTTGTAAACATCGTTCCAAACATCTTAAAGGTAAGTGGAACATCCCTGTAACAGTCAAAGCTTCTTAGACAGCTCATCAGAAGGAAGGTTCTCAAAATAGTAAATATCTTATACGCCGTGTTACCGTCCGTGTTAACCCTCGCATGAAATTTGCGATATAGTGGCTCGAGTTCCTGGGATATCATGATAACCACATAGTTTCCAATTCCCCAAACGATGAAATTCCAGCTTGCACCATGCCAGAAACCAGTTGCAAACCAGACAACAAACGAGGATAAATAGACAGGAATTCTCTTTCCAAGAGCCTCACCAAAATGACTTCTTGAAAACTTGCTGAGCTTCAGCATGCCCTTGCTCACGGATATTGGATAGAAAATATAGTCCGTGAACCAGGTTCCCATAGTGATATGCCAGCGTCTCCAGTATTCCTTGATTGACTTGCTGAAAAATGGTCTGTGGAAGTTTTCTGCAACTTTAATTCCCAAAACCTGTGCCACACCAATTGTTATATCTATTCCACCAGTAAAGTCAGCATACAGCTCAAATGCATAGAAAATCATACCGAGGAACACATACATACCTGTGTACTGCTCAGTATTTCCGATAATCTCATTGACAGCAATCAGCATCCTGTCGGCAATAACTACTTTTTTGAAGAAACCGAACAGAATCCTCTGAAGTCCCATGGATACATTATTCTTCCAGTCAAACGCATGCTCTTCGTACAGTGACTTGGACAGATCATCATAACGGCTGATTGGTCCCTGAACAAGCTGAGGGAAGAATCCAACAAAAAGAGCAAATTTGAAAAAATTATCCTGCGCTTTGACCGTGCCTCTGTAGACATCCACCAGATATCCAACCGCCTGAAAGGTATAGAAAGATATACCCATCGGAAGCACGAGATCCACGAAAGACAGCTTATTCTCGGAGCCAAATATATCCAAAAGGCCATTGATGTTATTAATTGTGAAATTGGTATATTTTAGTACAGCAAGAATGCCAAGATTCAGAAGCAGACACAGCACCATGATGCGTCTTCTCTTCTTCTTCCCGGCAGCCTTGAATGCCTTCTTCTCATCTTTTGTGAATGCTTTTCCACGTTCTGAGCTCAAGAAGCTCTTCTCCTGCTTCTCCTTCCTGGTCATCAGGATACCTGTTGCCCACACCGTAAAGGTGGTAGTCAGGATAAAAAGAAGATAGAACGGTCCTGCATAGAAGTAATACAGATAACTGCCTGCAAGAAGCAGCATCCACTGATATTTCTTCGGAATCAGGTAATAAACAGCAAACAGTATGAGCAGAAATGCGATAAATTCATAGGATGTAAAAAGCATATTTCCTACTCTTTTCTATTAATTCTGTTCCTCATCAAGACGTTCAATAAGTGCCCAGAGCGCCTTAGCTGAATTGAAATTCTCTGGAGTAATCTTCTCAGCAGAAATTGTCACGTCAAAGTTCTCAGAAATCTCAGAGATCAGAGATACGATATCAAATGAATCAAGAATTCCTCTGTCAATCAGTCCTTCCTCGTTCTCAAAATCTACTTCTGGGTGAAGATCACTCAAAATCTCTAATAATTCATCCATTATGCGTTTTCCTCCTTATACATACGCTTTAATTCATTCCTATTAATCTTGCCATTTCCTGTAAATGGCATTTCGGACAATATGTTTACCTGATTTGGCAGCATATACCGTGGAAGCTTTTCCTTGAGCGCACGAATCATGTCCTTTTTATCAATGTCACCTACGTAGAATAACACAATTTTTCCATTTTCGTTATCATAAATACATCCTGAGAGCTTAACACCCTCAACCATATTTACAGCAGCCTCTATTTCTCCGAGCTCAATTCTGTGTCCCATGTGCTTAATCTGGTAATCTTTGCGGGATACGAATACGAGCTCGCCCCTGTCATTTCTCTTACCAATATCGCCCGTTCTGTAGATTATCTCAGGATATGCTGTATTCAGCGGATTCTGAACGAAGCATTCTGCTGTTTTTTCCGGATTATTATAATATCCAAGTGTAACTCCGGTTCCTCTGATGCAGATTTCTCCGGTTTCATCTCCACTTGCAAGTTCATTCTTGTCATTCAATAACAGAATCTCTGTATTCTTGAAGGGGCCACCAATTGGAATTGCTTCACCCTCCTCAAATTCACGGTCAACATGATAATAACAGCACATTCCCGTTCCCTCTGTCGGTCCATACAGATTGGTAAATGCCGCATTTGGCAGAACTGACTTCCATATTCTGAACTGCTTGATAGGGAATACTTCGCTTCCAAAAGCTATTGTGTGCAAATATTCAGGTTTTACTGAATCAAAGGCTCCGTACGCTGATATCATAGTAAGCGCCGATACCACCCAGCAAATGGTGTTTATCTTCTTTTCATTCATGAATTCCACAAGCTTAATAGGGAACATGAATAATCCCTTTGGAATCAGATAGGTTGTCGCACCAAACTTGAGGGTTGGATAAACCTCCTTAAGACTGGCATCAAAGTAGAGTGGGGTCTGATTACCAAACACTGTATCCTCGCCAAAATTCAGAGTCTCTGACAGCTGCTCAATGTAATCCAGCACCGATCTGTGACATGCACAGACACCCTTTGGCACTCCGGTCGATCCAGAAGTAAATACAATATATATCGGATCCGTATCAAGCGCCTTGTCATGAATCTCGGTCAGTCTGTCATTATCGACAGGAGTGTCACAAATCTCATCGAAGGTCACAATCCTCGCATCTGTATCAAAGGCTGCTGCCTTAACCTTCATAGCATCATCGCACAGAATCAGACCCGACTTAACATTATCCAGAATCATCTGTATGCGAACTGTTGGCATTTCCTCGTCAATCGGTATATAGAAGCATCCCGCTGTTATTACGCCAAAAAAAGAAATGATTTCCTTAGGATGCTTTCTCATAAATACAACAACCGGCGCTCTGTGAAGCCCCATGCCGGCAATGTACGAAGCAACACTTCGGCTGTAATCATAAACCTGCTTAAAGGTATATGCATCCTTATCATCAGCATATGCAACCTTATCCGGCTTTTCCTTCACAATATTATTAAGATAATCAATTACATTATTCTGCATATTAATCTATTCGACCTTTCCACACATGAATCAGGTTATGAGTTCTTCATATTCCGGCTTGAGCTTACCGCATCTTAGGACTGCTGCCCTGCTGAGTACATCTATCACATCAATTACACCGGGTGGCATTGTAAAGTCTCTCTTCACAACAGACAATTCCGTGCATCCTAAGATCACCACATCTGCTCCCTGACCCTTGAGCGATCTTATTACTTTTTGAAACTTCTCATAATTGATAGGCTTGCCACTCTTCACATCATCATAGATGATGGCCATAACCGCCCTCTGATTGTCTTCATCAGGAAGGATGCACTTGATTCCCTTATCCTGAAGCCTCTTCTGGAACAGACCACTTTTAACAGTTCCATCCGTAGCCATAAGTCCAGCGGCTTGGATTCCTCTCTCAGACAGATAATCCGCTGTGGCCGAAAGTGCATCAATAATAGGCACAGGTATCTGTGAACTTAAGTCTTCCTCGAAATAATGCGCCGTGATGCAGGGAATTGCAATCATATCTACACCCTGCGCCGCAAGATTTTTTCCAACCTCCAGCATCTTAGGCAGCGGACTACTTGAGTTCTCACCCAGGATATATCCGGTCCTGTCCGGAATCTGCGGGCAAGAATGAAGAAGCACTTCAATATGCTCCTGATCAATCGCAGCGCTCGTCATTTGCGTAATTCGCTCCAGATAATATGCACTTGCCATGGGACCAAGTCCCCCGATGACACCTAGTTTCTTCATATCTACTGTTCAAGCAGAAGTGCGTACACTTCTCGCTTACTCATTCCCCTGTCTTTTGCAACCAGCTTCATGGCCTCCTTGCGGTCAATCCCCTGGTCTTCGTATCGTTTCATATGCTCCTCAAGCGGAATCTCCTGGTAAGATGCTTCCTCTTCCTGCTTAATATCCTTAAAAGAACGACCTTCCAGAACCAGCACATATTCTCCGAGTGGCTCCTCGCTCTCGTACAAGGCTATCGCCTCGGATAACATCATCCTTTTTACAGATTCAAACCTCTTTGTAAGTTCCTTGCAGACTGCCATCTGTCTATCACCAAGAGTCTCATACAAATCTGCAAGTGTGGTCCGCAGATGATGCGGAGCTTCGTATATTATCATGGTTCTTGTCTCATTTTTGAGATCTTCAAGAATCTGCTTTCTTTCTCTTTTTTCTCTGTCCTTTGATGGCAGGAACGCTTCAAAGGCAAATCTTCTTGTGGGAAGACCTGACATCGTGAGTGCCGTAATGCAGGCACACGCACCGGGGAGCGACGTAACAGTAATTCCCTCATCATGGCACATCCTCACGAGAACCTCTCCGGGATCTGATATTCCTGGAGTTCCTGCATCTGTGATTAATGCGATTCTTCTTCCATCCTTAAGCTGCCTTATTAAATCATATGCCTTTTCCACCTTATTGAATTCATGGTAGCTGGTCATAGGCGTATGAATATCAAAATGATTCAGTAGCTTTATGCTGTTTCTTGTATCCTCTGCAGCAATCACATCCACCTCGCCCAGGAGCTCAACTACTCTTGGCGTCATATCGCCGAGGTTTCCTATTGGTGTTGCGCACAAATATAATGTTCCGTACATATGCTAGAAACCGTAGTCCTCCTTTAGTTCCCTGGTGTAACTGCCATCCTCTTCATATATAATCCAGGGTTTTTCAACTATCATACCCGGCTTCGCACTGTGTATGGCCTCTATCAAAACCATTGAGGGTTCCTTGGCTACACTCGCATGAACCATCCGCATTCTCTTTGGCTCAAAATGATGTGCCTTCAGCGAGGTTATTATATCTGCAAGCCTGAAAGGTCTGTGAACCATATAGAAATGTCCACTTGGCTTAATCATTTTAGAGGCAGCAGTCACAACATCCTCAAGCGTACACAATATCTCATGCCTTGCAATCGTCTTGGCATCAGCTTCATTCTGAATTCCGTGATTGTCAGCCATATATGGCGGATTACTGACAACAATATCGAAGCTTGCTCTTTTATCACGCATAGTTTCAGCAATACTACATATATCTCCCTGGACAATATCTATCCTGTCCTGAAGATCATTTAGCAGCACACTTCGTCTTGCCATCTCAACACTTTCGGGCTGAATCTCTATTGCAGTATAATGCTCTGCTTTGGTTTTGCCGCATAGAAGTATTGGCAAGATTCCCGTCCCGGTCCCAAGATCCAGCACCCTGTCCCCTGGGCGTGCCTTAACAAATCCCGATAAAAGAACCGCGTCCATGCCAAAGCAGAACCGGTCCTTGTCCTGAATTATTCTGTATCCATTTCTTTGAAGGTCATCCACCTTCTCATTTGGTTTAATCTCTACTTGCATTAATCTAGTACACTGCTATGAAGTTATTGCAGATTAGTTATCATCAAGCTTGCTTCTTGAGCTCTCTTTTTCTTCCTTCTCAAGCTTCTCAAGCTCTTTCATTTCCTCTGCGTCCGCCTTCGCGCCGCGATCCTTCTTGCCACCATGGCGTCTCTTGAAGAATTTGAGCTGATCAGCCTTATATTCATGGATTTCCTTCTCGTCATTTTCTTCAACCAGAATCTTTACAAGCTGGCGGAGAACACTGACTGATATAACTTCACCCTGCTTGCCATCAACAGTCGTTACCTTGTCACCAACACCTGGAAGCTTGCGGTTGAGCTCTTCATAGGTTTCCTCCTCATTTTTGAGGCAACACATAAGTCTTCCACAGACACCAGAAATCTTCGATGGATTAAGCGACAGGTTCTGCTCCTTTGCCATCTTGATCGATACCGGAACAAAGTCTGACAGGTAAGAATGGCAGCACAGAGGTCTACCGCAGATACCGATTCCTCCGATAATCTTCGTCTCGTCTCTAACGCCTATCTGACGAAGCTCAATTCTGGTTCTAAATACACCTGCAAGATCCTTTACAAGCTCACGGAAATCAATTCTTCCATCAGCTGTGAAATAAAACAGAATCTTATTATTGTCAAAGGTATACTCCGCATCAATCAGCTTCATCTCAAGACCGCGCTTGTTAATCTTCTCAAGGCATATCTTGTAGGCTTCTTTTTCTTTTACTCTGTTATTTTTCTCCTGCTCATCATCCTCAGGTGTCGCTACTCTGAGAACATCCTTAAGAGGTGCTGCAAGGGATTCCTCATGAACCTCTCTCGGGTCACATACAACCGTTCCATACTCCACGCCCCTTGCCGTCTCGACAATGACGTGATTACCTCTCTTTATCTCTAGCGTACCAGGATTGAAATAGTATATCTTTCCTGCTGTACGAAAACGTACTCCTATTATTTTTACCATCTATATACCTCACTATTACTTTTTAAATCCGGGAACGGATCTATTTCTCTTTTATTGTCATGATAAGAAGCTGCATTGTCAGGTCAAAGTTAACATTTGCCTTCAATCTGCTCTTTGCCTTATCAATTGCATCAATAACATTGTCAATTCCTTCATACGTGCTAGCATCCGCAACCTCACGAATAAAGGGCAGTTCGCTCTTGAAAATTAAATGATTTGCATCGCCGGTCGCCTTGAACAGGAGAACATCTCTGTACCATACCGCTATAATGTCCAGATAATCATCAATATTGAATTTGTATTCAGTAATCTTTCTGACCGCAGCGATAATCTCTGAAACGTCCATTCCATCAATGCTCTTTAACAGACCTACTGCGTCCTCCTTAATATTGTCGAATTCCTCAGAGGTCGCAAGCGCCTTGGCTTTTCCAACATTACCTCTCGCGAAGGCAACACACACATCTGCCTTGTAATCAGGAACCTGAAGCTCTCTCATGAGATACGCTCTGATTTCCTCATCAGGAGCAGGTTTCATATTGAGAACCACACATCTACTCAGAATAGTCGGAAGCATATTATCAAGATTGCTTGTGAGTATAAGAATAATTCCATATGCCGGCGGCTCCTCAAGAGTTTTAAGAAGAGCATTCTGCGCCTGCGCAGTCATCTTCTCACCCTCATTCATGATATAAATCTTATAGGGTCCCTGATATGGCTTAATAACAATATCATTATTAATTTGTGAACGAATATCATCAACACCGATAGTATTAGGTCTTTCATGAAGCACACGAATTATATCAGGATGATTTCCAGAAATCGCCTGGTGGCAGGCATGACAGTCATTACATGGTTCTCCCTCCTGTGTATGATTTTCACACTGGAGCGCTGCTGCAAACAGTCTGGCAATAAATTCCTTTCCACTGCTTCTCTCACCACAGATAATATATGCATGCGAAGGCGCACCACTGGTAACTGCCTTCTTCATGACTTCCTTCATCTGTTCCTGCCCAATTATTTCACTAAAATTTGCCATATATATTAATACCCATACCTTTCCAAGGCCTGCAGAACTCTGATTGCAGGCATAAATTCGTGTGTTAAAAAAACTTTAACATATGGTCTTTCACATTATTTTCTACATCAGTATGTCCAGAAGAAGTCCACGAATCTCACCAATTCTGGCCAGAATCGCAATATTATCCTTCTCATCTTTCACGAGCTCCTGCGCCAGAGCATCAAGAGTATCATCCACCTGCCTGATGATTCCATATACGCGATGGCGTCCCCTCCTATCAAGGAAATTTTCTCTGGAGAATTTATGAGACCTGTTGACAACCTCATTCATGAATTCTTTGACCAGAGATCTGTACTTCTTCATATCCCTGATATCCATCTTCTTTGTTATTTTGTTACCCTGCTGGGTGATATCGGTCATGAGAAGATTAAGTCTCTCCTGCAGCTCGCTCTCTTCGATACTGCTGCTTAAGATAAACTTAAAAGAATCATCTCCTGTATCCACCCTCGTAGGTGTCTGCACGTCCGTCACGGGCGCGGCCTGAGTAACTTTTATGTCCATACTTTTTTATCACTTTTTCTCAAAAATATATTCCGTGATCTGCGCTATGCATAAATCGAGATTATCATTATAAAACCGGCGTTCAAGTCCCAGCGTACCAAGCACTTCCTCGGAGAAGTCCTCGGAATCAGCAAGAAATCTGCGGCACAGTTCCTTATATTTTGGCGCTTCTTCTTTTTTCTCCCTGTCTAAAGCCCTCTGAAGTCTGACTCCGTCATCAAGCTCGATATATATTGGGAGAACCTTGTCATCGCCATAATAATCGCGGACCTTTACATAACTTTCGGGGGTGCCGATGACAGCATAGTCCCCTGCAGCCAAATCAATTCCCTCGGATGAAGTAAAATATGTCCAGTCTCCGTGCACAGTGTGATATGTTCTGCTCTCAATCACCTTGCCAGCTTCTTCAAGCAAATTCTTGCCAGCTTCGTCGGTGAAATGGTATTCAACACCATCTCTCTCTCCCTCACGTATCGGCCTGGTTGTATATAAAACAACTGGTGATAATGCCAGCTCCTTATTGGCCAGAAGCGCTTTATAAATTGTATCTTTTCCTGAGGAGCTCTTCCCCATGACGTAGACTATTCTTCCCATTCCCATATCAGAATCTTATCAAATCAGAAATATCAGTTCGCATCAGTATATGCGATTGCACACTTTACAGCTCTTTTCCACTCTTTGAGCCTCTTTACTCTGTCGGACTCATCCATCACAGGACTAAACGTCTTACTTATGCTCCGGATTTTCTTAACATCCTGCATATCCTTCCAGAAGCCTGTGGCAATTCCAGCGAGAAATGCCGCTCCCATCGCAGTAGTCTCTATGCACAGCGGTCTCATTACATCCGACGCAAGAATATCTGCCTGGAACTGCATAAGGAAATTATTCGCGCTCGCTCCTCCGTCTACTAGAAGCTTAGTTATTATGGATCCACTGTCCTTCTCCATTGCGCGGAGAACATCTCTGGTCTGATATGCCAGCGATTCAAGTGTCGCACGAACAAGATGCTTCTTAGTCGCTCCTCTTGTAAGCCCGGTAATCATTCCTCTGGCATGTGGATTCCAATAAGGCGCTCCAAGGCCAGTGAATGCCGGAACAATATATACTCCTGCTGAATCAGGCACAGACTGTGCCATCTCTTCCGTTTCAGGCGCTGAGCCAATTATCTGAAGCTCATCTCTAAGCCACTGTACTGCAGCTCCTGCCACAAATACCGACCCCTCGAGAGCATACTGTGGTTTATCATCAAGCCCTGCCGCAATAGTTGTGAGAAGACCGTTTTTAGAAGATACAATATCATGGCCTGTATTCATGAGAAGAAAACATCCTGTACCGTACGTATTCTTCACTTCTCCCTTTTCAAAACAGCACTGCCCAAATAATGCAGCCTGCTGATCACCAGCCGCCCCGGCAATGGGAATATTCCCACCCGTCACTGAGCTGTCTGTATATCCATATATCTGGCTACTGGGCTTAACTTCAGGGAGCATCTGCTTAGGGATTCCAAACAGTTCCAGTATTTCATCATCCCAGCTGAGTGTATGAATATTAAAGAGCATGGTTCTGGATGCGTTGGTGTAATCAGTCACATAGGTCTTGCCTTTAGTCAGGTTATATATAAGCCATGTGTCCACTGTTCCAAAGCAGAGTTCGCCTTTTTCCGCACGCTCCCTTGCTCCGGGAACCTTATTCAGTATCCATTCAATCTTGCTTGCCGAGAAATACGCATCAGGAATCAGTCCCGTCTTCTCGCGAATCTTATTTTCCCAGCCTTCTTTGACTATTTCCTCAATTCTCTCAGCTGTTCTTCTGCATTGCCAGACAATCGCATTAAATATGGGTTTGCCCGTTTTTCTATCCCAGACAATAGTAGTCTCCCTCTGATTGGTAATACCTATTGCTGCAATATCATCTACACCCGCACCAATTTTGCTGAGTGCTTCCACACATACTGCCAGCTGCGAAGACCATATCTCAAGGGGATCATGTTCTACCCACCCTGGCTGTGGATATATCTGGGTGAATTCCTTCTGCGTCATGGAACATATCGTTCCCTCATGATCAAACAGAATACATCTTGAACTTGTTGTTCCCTGGTCAAGGGCCATCACATATTTCTTCATCAGCTCATTCCTACTATCAGGCTATTGTAATAAATCTCACTTTTGCCTAGTTATACAGAATTAAGTATACCACAAAACTCGTCACACTGTAAAAAAAGAGATGCTCTCGCATCTCTTTTTATTGTTCACACTATATACCCACTTACATGCCCAGCATGAAAGCACATTTGCAAGCATGCATGTCAATTATATTCCATAGCTTATGACTTGTGACACCAGTGTCACATCGTTTTAGTAGTAATAATAGCTGTATCTTCCATATCCACCTGCACACAGACTAATTAATGATATGAAATAAATCGACCATATTACTGTCATAACTATTCCACAAATCATTCCTGCGATACCAAGGGCTCTTCCTGTGTTAACCTTACCACTAGGGGTATATCCATGCATTCTGTAATCATTTCCTCTTCTCATTGCCATTGATCCAAGGATAATTGCAGCAATTGATCCAAGAGGCATAAAAGAAATTGCAAGAGCAACAATACCCATTGCAAGAATTGATCCAACATTAACAGATGGATCTGGCTCCCTGTACTGAGGTCTTTCATATCTTACCTGATTATTACCAGTAGGTGTTACAGATGTAGCACCATGTGAGTAACTTGGTCCTGACTGACCATTTACTGGAGTTCCACATGACATACAGAAATTCTTTCCAGCTGGTATCTGACTACCACATTTCTGACAAAACATACATTTTCTCCTTTTCTTGTTTTTTATTTCATATATATATGCAAATCCATGCCTATCGTGAGTTAAATCTAAACCGTTTCGTAAGTCTACGAATACTTACCCAATTTATTCTCTTCACAGAATGCCTCAAGACATCCGTCATACCTCTCCATATTATTTGGACGGATTCTTGAATGAGCACCGTGCTCAAACCATTCTATTTTCTTTGGCGCACGACACTTATTATACAACTCCTCAGCCTTATTCGGAAGTGAGAATACATCTTCTTTGCTGTGAAGGAATAAAATTGGTCTTTCCAGCTTATCTATTCTGTAAATTGGGCCATCCTTAACAACATCAACTCCACTTACAAGGCGGATATACATCATTACAAGCATGACAAAAGGAAATGTCGGATGGTGATCTACAAGCATATGGTTAACGAAGGTATCATGGAAGGTTGTGTACATTCCTTCAGCTACCATTCCAACCATATAATCTGGTGCCTGTGCATCTGTCAAAGCAAAAAGAGCAGTAGCAGAACCAATACATATTCCATGAAGAACTACCTTACGCATACCAAGCTCCTCATGCAGCATCTTACCCCAGGCAAGAATATCCTTGTATTCCTTCTGTCCAAGGCTGTTTACCCGACCATCAGAATTACCATGTGACCTGTTGTCTATGACAAGAACATTAAGTCCGCTCTTTCTGTAGGCTTCAGCAAAATAATAGCCATACAACAGGGACTCTGTTCTTCCGGCAATTATTATTACTGCGTCTTTTCCACCAAAATCAAAGAATTCTCCGCACAGATGTAGCCCTTCGCT
>JAGHUF010000010.1 GCA_018064935.1 Candidatus Merdinaster equi
TAATCCAGCTAAGAACCCTCCAGCTGATGCGATTGCTGCAGGCTCATATGTCCAGAACCTTGACAGTGCAGTTCTTGATGTATATAGCGAAATGTGGACAAAGCTTAAAGAATAGTTTGTGTTTGATGTTAATAAATAATATCCTCTGGGTTAGGAGACTGACTCGGAGGATTTATATTTGGAGGAAATATATGGCTATAGATTTTTTGTATTTAAGTGAAAAGGATATGATTGAAGCAGGGGTACTAGATGCGGCCGGTTGTGTTGAGGCTATGAGGGATGTAATGAGTCTTTTTGGAAAAAATGACTTCTTACTTGGTGGACCTAAGAATGATGAGCATGGTCTGCAAATGAATTTTCCAAAGGCTAGAGATATTGAAGGTTTTCCTTTGGATAATGGACCTGATAGAAGATTTAATGCAATGCCTGCGTATCTTGGTGGAAGATTTCATATGGCAGGACAGAAGTGGTATGGATCTAACCATGATAATATAAAAAATGGGTTACCAAGATCAATACTGATGGTAACCTTAAATGATGTAGACACAGGAGCACCGGTTGCTTATATGTCCGGCAATCTGCTTAGTGCAATGAGAACAGGTGCAATGCCTGCAATGGCTGCTTCTTATCTTGCTAATAAGGACTCAAAGGTATTGTCTATTCTTGGACCGGGTGTAATTAACAGATGTGCATTGATGTGTTATATGGCGGTTCTTCCCGAGATAGAGAAGATTAAAATTAAGGGTAGCTCGCCTTCTTCAGCATCTACTCTTGCACTTAAGAAGTTCATTGAAGAGACATATCCTCAGGTTAAAGAGATAGAGATTTGCGAAACTTTAGAGCAGGCCTGTAGGGATGCGGATGTTGTTAGCGAAGCAATGTCAGTATCAGCTGATAAAGCAGAAGAATTCCATATTGAATGGTTTAAAAAGGGAGCAGCTGTCTTTTCAATGGGAAGTTTCCTTTGGAGAAATTTTGATGAGTTAATTGATACAACAATGGTTGTAGATAATTATGGAATGTATGATAAGTATATGAATAACTTTATAGCAAGAGGCCCAGTAGATGAGCTTGGTAATAAACGTGAATGGGTAATTATGGGAATTCATTTTATTCATCTTGTAAGAGAAGGTAAGATTAAGAGAGAACAGGTGCTTAACCTTTGTGATATCGTTAATGGCAAGACACAGGGAAGAAAGAGTCATGATGAGATAGTAATGTGCTGTAGTGGCGGAATGCCTATTGAAGATGTGGCATGGGGATATGACTGTTATAAAAAAGCACTTGAGAAAGGAATTGGCACAAAACTTAATCTTTGGGATGAGCCATTTTTAAAATAAATACTTATAAAGTGGTAGATTGAAGACTATTTAAGTATAAAAATGGCGACAATAAGTAATTGTTTAAGTAATTATTTGGTTGTACGCTATCAATGTAGACAGGCAACAGAGCTTTTTAGGAGCTCTGTTGTTTTTTTTAGACAAATAAATTAGGAGGTTAATAAGTTTTATGAGTTATCCGACAATAGATTTTTTGTTTCTAAGTGAAGAAGACATGATAAAAGCCGGTGTTAAGGATATGTCAGCCTGTATAGATGCAATGGAGGAAGTTGTAAAATGCCTTAACAGTGGAGACTATGTTATGGGTGGTGAAAATCATAACTCTCATGGTAGCCAGGTTTCATTTCCTGTAAGTTCACCATTTCCTAATATGCCACTAGATGTTGGTGACGACAGACGATTTATGGCAATGCCGGCATATATAGGAGGTCCATTCGATCTGATGGGAATGAAGTGGTATGGATCTAATATAGCGAATAGAGAAAAAGGACTTCCAAGATCTATTCTTACAGTAATGCTTAATGATAAGGATACAGGAGCTCCGTTGGCACTGATGAGTGCTAACCTATTAAGCGCTTATAGAACTGGTGCAATACCAGGGGTTGGAGCACGCTATCTTGTCAGAAAGGGAGCGAGTGTATGTGGAATATGTGGTCCTGGAGTCATGGGGAAGACATCGCTTGCTGCAATTATGGCAACATGTCCAGATATTGATACGGTCGTTGTTAAGGGTAGAGGAAAGGCGTCTCTGGATAAGTTTATTGAATATGTAAAATCTGAATATCCTATGCTCAAGAAGGTTGAAGCAGTTGAGACAGTAGAAGAACTTGTTAGGGTATCTGATGTAATCTCATTTGCAAACTCTGGAGGAACAGATCCTTCAACATATCCATTTGTTAAGAAGGAATGGATTAAGCCAGGGGCAGTGTTGATTGGTGTTAGCGCTTTTGATATGGATAGTGAAGAACTTAAGAGCACTACACTGGTAGTAGATAATATAAAGCTCTATGAGGCCTGGGCTGAAGAGTTTCCTTATCCATCTTTTGGTATGAATAATATCATTGGTTCCAAGTTCACGGATATGGCACATGATGGAATAATCAGTATGGATGAGATAACTGATCTGGGAGATATCATATATGGTAAGAGACCTGGTAGAGTAAGTGACGATCAGATATTTGTATATTCGGTAGGTGGCATGCCGGTAGAAGATGTTGCCTGGGGGAAGGTTTGCTACGAGAAGGCAAAGGAGTTAGGACTTGGCGTAAAACTTAGGTTATGGGATGAGCCAGATATGCATTAATAAATAGAATGATGCGCGTTGATAGGAGTGATAGATATGGCAGAGAGAATAGTAGAACATCCAATACTTGGTGTACAGGAAAAAGGAAGGAAAGTCAGTTTCTTTTTCGATGGAAAAGAATATGAAGGATTTGAAGGTGAACCAATCGCTGCGGCACTCAAGGCAAATGATGTGATGATTCACAGATATACAAAAAAGGAGCACAAGCCAAGAGGTATTTTTTGTGCGATTGGTCGTTGTACAGACTGTGTAATGATTGTGAACGGGGTTCCAAATGTGAGAACTTGTATTACAGCACTTGAGGAAGGAATGGTTGTAAAGACACAGTATGGTGTATCTGAAAAACCATTTGAAGAGCAGTAAGGAGACGATTATTATGAAAAGATTTGATTTGATTATTGTTGGTGCTGGTCCTTCAGGTTTGTCTGCGGCTATAGAGGCAGCAAAGCGAGGACTTGATGTTGTAGTTTTTGATGAAAATGAAAAACCGGGTGGGCAGTTGTTCAAACAAATACATAAGTTCTTTGGTTCGAAGGAACATAGAGCTAAAGTAAGAGGCTTTGTAATAGGAGAGCAACTTCTTAAAGAAGCTGATGAGGCAGGTGTTAAGGTAGTACTTAATGCAACAGTAATTGGTCTTTATCAGGATAAGGAAGTAGTGGTTAAGATTGGTGAAGAGATTAGCCATTATAAGGGAGACTCTATAATCATTGCGACCGGAGCTGCTGAGAATATGGTCACTTTCCCTGGTTGGACGCTTCCTGGAGTAATAGGTGCGGGTGCAGCCCAGACAATGATGAATTTACATGGCGTACTTCCTGGTAAGAAAGTGCTGATGCTTGGATCTGGTAATGTTGGTCTGGTTGTTTCTTTTCAGCTACTGCAATGTGGATGTGAAGTTGTAGCGCTTGTAGACGCTGCTCCAAGAGTTGGCGGATATGGAGTGCATGCTGCAAAAGTGGCAAGGACAGGAGTTCCCTTTTTCCTATCACATACTATAGTTAAGGCAGAAGGCGATGAGGCTGTTAGTGGTGTAACAATAGCAGAGGTTGACGATAAATTTCAGTTTATTCCAGGAACCGAAAAGCATTTCGATGTAGATACAATTTGTTTGGCAGTTGGTTTGTCTCCTATGTCACAGTTACTTAAAATGGCCGGAGCAAAAATGGAAGATAACCCAAGAAGAGGTGGTCAGGTTCCAATATGTGATGAGTATGGAAGAACATCTATTGAAGGTGTCTTTGTAGCAGGAGATGTGTCAGGTATTGAGGAAGCTTCTTCTGCAATGATTGAGGGAAGAATGGCAGGAATTGTAGCCGCAGAGTATCTTGGATATATAGAAAAAGAAGAACTGGATTCAAAACTTAAGGAACTTGACTGTGCGCTCGATGGTCTTCGTCAGGGAATGTTTGCCCCATCAAACAGGGGTAAGGCAATCGAGAAGACTGAGGAAGGCATAGATATTTCAACAAACCTGCTTAAGAAAGGATATATTGCAGATGATGAAATAGAGAGATTTCCAGGCATCACACATAGAAAGGGAATTCATCCGGTTATTGAATGTACACAGAATATTCCATGTAATCCATGTCAGGATGCATGCCCAAAGAAATGTATATCAATTGGTGAGAATATCACATCGCTTCCAATCGTTCTTCAGGATTGCGATTGTATCAATTGTGGGATGTGCGTTGCAAGTTGTTCTGGTCAAGCAATTTTCCTTGTTGATGAGGATTGTGGCGATGGAACTGCAACAGTGACTCTTCCATATGAATTCCTTCCAATTCCTGCAGAAGGAACTAAGGGAATAGCGCTTGGAAGAGATGGCAATAAGGTTTGTGAAGCAACAGTGGTATCTGTAAAAACGGCTAAGGCTTTTGATAAGACAAACTTGCTTACAATGAGGATTCCTAAAGAATATGCAATGAGTGCAAGATTCTTCAAGGCAGAGGAGGCGTAGTATGAATAGTGTAAACGACAGATCTAGAGATATAGGGCCATTTGTTCCAGGACCAGATGATGATATGTTAATCTGCCGCTGTGAGGAGATAACCAAGGGTGAAATTAGGAAAGCAGTCCATGAAGGAATGTGGACAATGACTGAGATTAGAAGATATTTGAGAACAGGTATGGGACTTTGTCAGGGACAGACATGTTCAAAACTGGTAAAGGGGATTGTTGCCAGAGAACTCGGCATATCGCCTGGAGAACTTGAACCGGCAACAAGCAGGGTTCCAATGAGACCTATAGAGATGCGAATATTTGCAAATGAGGCAAAGGAGGTTGGTGACCATGAGTAATACAGCTGATGTAATTGTAATTGGTGGTGGTATAATTGGTAACTCCTGTGCATATTATCTTGTTAAGAGAGGACTTAGTGTAATCGTCCTTGAAGGTAGTGATAATATCGGTAACGGTGGTTCAAGTCGTAATGGTGGTGGCGTACGCCAGTCAGGAAGAGATGTCCGAGAACTGCCACTGGTAATGTATGGAATAAAGAATTTGTGGCCACATTTGTCAGAAGAACTTGAGGTGGACTGTGAATATCATCAGGACGGAAATCTTCGTCTTGGAAAGAATGACAAACATAAGGAAATACTTACAAGATTGGCAACAAATGCTCAGGGATGTGGTTTGGATGTAAGAATGATTGACGCAGCTGAAGTTAAGGCGATTAATCCGTATTTATCAGATGAGGTTACTTGTGCAAGCTGGTGTCCAACAGATGGACATGCTAACCCACTTACAACAACGCTTGGTTTTTATAAAACAGCAAGAATGCTTGGAGCAAGGTTTATAACAGGAGAAAAAGTAACAGAACTCCGTATGGTTAAGGGAAAAGTAAGAAAAGTTATCTGCGCATCCGGAGACGTATATGAAGGTGAAAATGTTATTGTTGCAGCAGGATTTGATAGTAGAGCCATTCTTGGTACAGTTGGTGTAGATATACCGATGACAAGATCACTTCTTGAATGCTTGGTAACAGAGGCTGAACCTCATATGTTCGATCAGATGCTTGGAACCGCTGAAGCAGATTTTTATGGGCACCAGACGAAGCATGGGTCTTTTGTATTTGGAGGTTCCTCTGGCTTTGAAGGATGTAATAAGGATAATGGTACCCCTATTTCAAGTTCAAAAACAGCACCTTGTATCTGTCGTGGTATTATGAAATACTTCCCAGATTTGGCGGATGCAAAGATTGTAAGAACCTGGGCTGGTTGGAGTGATAAATGTGCTGACGGTGTTGCCGTTGTTGGTGCTATTGATGAAGTGCCAGGACTCTATACTTCATGTGCTATGTCAGGTCATGGCTTTGGAATAGGCCCAGCGGTAGGTAATCAGCTGGCACAGCTAATCGCTACAGGAACTACAGATGTTGATCTAAGTACACTTAGGTATGATAGATTCAAGGCTAAAATTTAGATTAGTAAAGTATGTGGCAACGGCAATGGTAGATAATCTTGATTGGAGAAATATATGAACAATTATAATTTTTGTGTACCAACTGATATTAGGTTTGGAAAAGGACAGATAAATTGTCTCGCAGAAGAAATTGGTAAGTATGGAAGAAAGGTTCTGCTGGTATATGGTGGCGGAAGTATTAAAAGAACCGGACTATATGACGAAGTATATAAGGTGTTGGAAGGGTTTGAGATTTATGAGCTATCAGGAATTGAACCTAATCCCAAGTTATCATCTGTAAAGGCAGGAGCAGATATTTGTAAAGAAAATGGTATAGATGCCATATTAGCAGTTGGTGGTGGTAGTACTATAGATGCATCAAAGCATATAGCTTGTGCAACATTTTATGATGGAGATCCGTGGGATTTAGTACTTGATAAAAGCAAGGCTATAAAAGCACTTCCTATTTTTACGGTACTTACAATATGCGCAACCGGCTCAGAGATGAATCCAGGTGCAGTAATTAGCAACGAGGAGACATTCGAGAAGCTTGAAATTAATACACCTATTTTATATCCAACTTTATCAGTATGTGATCCAACATATCTTTTTACATTGCCAGCAAAACAGACAGCGGCTGGAACAGCGGATATAATATCACACATTTTTGAACAGTATTTCCAACCATGTGATTCAGCCTATATCACAGACAGGCTTAGTGAAGCCGCATTGAAGACGTGCTTCAAGTATGGACCAATAGCTATAAAAGAGCCTGATAATTATGAGGCAAGAGCAAATCTAATGTGGACAAGTTCGATTGGCCTTAATCATTTGTTTACGTTTGGAAAAGGTGGTGCCTGGAGTGTGCATCCAATTGAGCATGAGCTCTCTGCTTTTTATGATATTACTCATGGTGATGGACTGGCTATTCTTACACCAAAGTGGATGAGATATGTGCTTAATGATGATACAGTTGCTCGTTTTGCTATGTATGCAAGAAATGTTTGGGATATAGTAGAAGATGATGATTACAAGGCGGCAAATGCTGGTATAGATAAAACGGAACAGTTCTTTGTGGAACTTGGATTACCATCTACACTAGGTGAAGTAGGGATTGGTGACGAAAAGTTATCACTTATGGCAGCTGAAGCGATAAGAACCAGTGGCCTGGCAACTAGGTCATATGTAAAACTTACAGCAGAAGATGTTGAAAGAATATACGAAATGTGTCTCTAGTTATAATATTAAGTTAGGTAACATTTGAGATTTGGATTTGAATTCCAATAAATAGGTAAAATTGATCGCATGCGATTGCAGAGAATGATATAATGTAGTTGCCGAAGAGAATATCTCTTCCCATCTTGTGATGGACATCCATACTAAGGAGCGGTATGGCGGTGCACTGGCATCGAAAATAACTATCACTAGCGGAAGTACCCGATAGGCATCGAGCGATTGGTGACTGTATATGCCGAGTAAGTGAGAGGCTTACATTGTTGGGATAGCAACATATTAACCAGATTTGTAGAATATAGTGGCCGTGAAGTGATTCACGGCCATTACTTTTTTGGGAGATATATGATTTCAAAAAGTAACTATGAATTAGTTGAGCTGGTAATAAAAATATATAGTCAGCTAAAGGATTGATGAATCTTCTTGATAATGATGTGG
>JAGHUF010000097.1 GCA_018064935.1 Candidatus Merdinaster equi
TCTGGTACATTAACGCTGATTGATGTCATGAGACAAAATGGCTGCAAGAATATTATTTTTTCATCTTCTGCAACAGTATATGGCAATCCGCAGTTTATTCCAATTACAGAGGAATGTCCTAAGGGAGTATGCACTAATCCATATGGGTGGACGAAGTCAATGCTCGAGCAGGTGCTTTCTGATGTCCAGAAGGCTGACAATGAGTGGAATGTAATTCTTCTTCGTTATTTCAATCCTATTGGTGCACATAAGAGTGGAACCATGGGCGAGAATCCTAATGGAATACCCAATAACCTCATGCCTTATATTACCCAGGTTGCTGTTGGTAAGCTGAAGGAGCTTGGTGTCTTCGGAAATGATTATGATACTCCTGATGGCACGGGAGTTCGTGATTATATTCACGTTGTCGACCTTGCGAAGGGTCATGTAAAGGCGTTAAAGAAAATCGAAGAGAAGGCCGGACTTAAGATCTACAATTTGGGCACGGGAGTTGGTTATTCGGTTCTTGATATTGTTAAAAACTTTGAAGAGGCAAATGGAGTGAAAATTCCATATGTGATTAAGGAAAGGCGTGCTGGAGATATAGCTACCTGCTATGCAGATGCATCTCTTGCGAAAGAGGAACTTGGCTGGACTGCTGAGAATGGAATCCGCGAAATGTGTGAGGATTCTTGGAGATGGCAGAAGAATAATCCAAACGGATATGATGATTAATTTTCAACCCTCTATGAGAAATAGAGGGTTGAATTATACATGAGAGCGGAGTTTGTATAAAGATGATAAGCGAAAATATTAAAGATGTGCATCAGAAGATTAATGATGCGGCTAAAAAGGCAGGCAGAAATAGTGCGGATATAACATTATGTGCAGTAAGTAAGACCAAACCTCTGTCAGATATTCTTGAGTGTATGCGCTGTGGTGAAAATGTATTTGGTGAGAATTATGTTCAGGAAATTGTTGCCAAATGTGAAGAGCTAGAGCAGCTTAATCAATCTGAGAATGGCAAGGATTCGGTTGATGTTTCGGGCATAAGCATCCACATGATTGGGCATCTTCAGACTAATAAAGTGAAATATATAATAGATAAAGTAGATATGATTCACTCTGTTGATTCAATCAAACTCGCACTTGAGATCGAGAAACAGGCTGTTAAAAAGAATCTGGAAATGGATGTCCTGCTTGAGGTGAATATTGCAGATGAGGAGTCAAAGTGGGGCTTTGGCGCTGATGAAGTAAGAGCGGCAATTGAAGAGATAAAGAATACATGTCCTCATGTGAAGATAAGAGGCTTTATGACATCAGCTCCTTATACAGAGGACCCCGAAACAAACAGAATTCATTTCAGAAATCTTAAGGGATTATTCGATGAACTAAAAAAAGAAAATCCCCTGCTTGATACCCTTTCTATGGGTATGACAGGGGACTATCAGGTCGCTGTTGAGGAAGGTGCTACAATTGTTCGTGTAGGAACAGGCATCTTCGGTGCGAGAGATTACAGCCATTAATAGATTGCTGTAATTTATTGATCTTTTCTGACTGAATAGCCAAAAGAACCAAGAACCTCTCCAAGTGAGAAATATGTTCCGTGTGAGTAAGCGACAAGGTCTGCATCCTCCATGTGGAAGGATCCTTTCTCGTCCATATATTTGTCATCTACCTGTACGCCTGTTACCTCGGCGAGGTACATGTCATGAGATCCAAGTTCAATCTTCTGTGTAACCTTGCATTCAATGTTCACAGGAGATTCTTTTATGCTTGGGCATGCAACTGTTTTTCCATTTACAGGAGTGAGTCCTGTGAGCTGCCATTTATCAACCTGTCTTCCTGATTTAACACCGCAGAGGTCTGTGGCTCTTGTCAAATCTCTGGTCACAAGATTGATTGTGAATTCACCAGTTTCGTCAAGCATCATATGTGAGAAACGCTCTGGGCGAACTGAAATTGATACCATTGGAGGAGTGGAACATACGGTTCCAGTCCATGCGACAGTAATAATATTTGAATTTCCATCCTTGTCAGCACAAGAAACCATAACAACTGGCAGTGGATAGAGCATATTGCCAGGCTTAAAATCAACTTTTGCCATTTATAATACCCCCAGTATATGAAGAATCAGTGTTCCAAGTGCACCAGCTGATACAAGAAGGTTCATAACGAGCAAAGCAATAATTCCGCCGCGCTTTTCTTTTTTGGCTTTAACTGTATTCTGTGTATTTCTAGCGGAGTTTTCTACTACAGCCTGAACGTTGCGGTAGACCATTACTCCTTCTTTGTGAATCTGTGACATGATATCACCAAAATGGCGATTAGATAATTCTGTTACAGAATCTTCAAGATGATCAATATTTCCCTTTGTTGCATTAGCGGCTTTTGCTGCTTCTATGGCAGCTTCTTCAGCAGCTTTTGCTGCTTCTTCTTCGGCCTTTGCTTTTTCTTCTTCAGTGAGTTCTACTTCTTCTTTGGTAGCCTCGTCAGAAGATGCGGTCTTGTCGTCTGCTGCAGAGTTCTCTGGTGCAACGATGTTTGCTTCAGTAGTATCTGTAGATGCGGTTTTTTGAACATCGGATGCAGGCACATCATTTTTGGCAGTAGTATCAGCTGCCTCATCTGTATTCGTATTATCATCAGATGAAACGCTTGTTTTGGCTAATCCTGATTCAGAACGATTGAGATATGGCGATGCAAGGAGCGAAACTGTTGAAGAGTTTCCTTCTGCCGCTGCTTCATCAGCTGTTTTTACAAAAGAACTGAGAGTTCTGAATTCCTTGGCAGGTTCAGAAGCTGATACATCTGAAGAAGCAGCCTCTGGTTCAGAACTAGCTACAGATACTTCAGGAGCAGGTGCGGGAATAGCTGTTGCAACCTGAACTGCTCCAGCAGTTGCTGCAAGGCTGTACTCGCTCAGCTTTTCCTGGCTTTCTTTGACGTAGTCCTGAATCTGGCTTGCAAGCTCGAGATTCTTGAGATTAAGTGTACGAAGTTCCTTTAATCGCTCATCATATTCTGCAATCTGTCCTCTGATTCGTTCCATCTCTCTGGCTTCCGCCTCGGAATTGGCACGAATTACATCTTCTGAGTCCCAGGTTTTGTTAATTTTATCAAGAAAATTATCCATCGCTTTTCACTCCATATTTTCTGATGACGAATACATCGTATATATATCACTAGATAAAGGTTATTATAGCATGAAAATCTAGTCTTCTTCAATAATCTGAATCTCCAGATAATCAAAGTCGACATCCTCAATAAATGAGTCCTGATAGAAACGCGTGTGAGCACTTTTTTTGAACTCGTTCACGTTCTTTTCAAGCCATAGGGGCTTGGGCAAATCGAAGGAGACAGAGATGTCCTCGACAGCCTGAAATACTTTGTGAGTACGCGTATCATCACTGCTGTTTTCAACTACCATATCCTTGATTAAATGGTTTTCGTGCCAGATCTTGGCCCATAATCTGAACATATTTCTCTTCTTTCCTGTGATGGGTTATTTGTTCCGTTCATAGATATTGCATGCTGCCAGCGCCTGCGTTCATGTGGATACTTACTAGTTCACAGCACTGATATCATCATATTAAGAAGATGTCCGAATTGCAAATATTATGTAAAAAGATTATAAAAGTTCCCGAAAAAAGCATGTATAAAGCTCTTTTGTGATATTATATAAAAAGACATAGAACGGAAGGAAGGTACACCATTATGATGTACAAGCCAAGTAGTGGCGATGAAGTGGATAGCTGGCAGGAAGTTCAGCTTGTATATAATGCGGCGTTAAAGGAAGTGGGAACGAAACTGGAAATTCTTAACGATGAGTTCCAGCATGTGCATAGATATAATCCTATCGAGCATATTAAAACACGAATTAAGAGCAGCGAGAGCATTGTCAAGAAACTGAAGAAGTATGGCAAGGAATCTACTATTGAGAATATGGTGGAGTATGTCAATGATATTGCAGGTGTAAGAGTAATATGCTCTTTTACTTCAGATATATACAGAATTGCTGAGATGATTGGAAGACAGAGTGATATTACTGTGTTATCTGTAAAGGATTATATTGCTAATCCTAAACCCAGTGGATATAAGAGCTATCACATGATTATTAGCGTTCCAATATTCTTATCAAACAGGGTTGTTGAGACGAAGGCGGAGATTCAGATTCGTACTGTAGCAATGGATTTCTGGGCTACGCTTGAGCATAAGATACATTATAAGTTTGAGGGAGATGTGCCTGAACATATTGAAGCAGAACTTGTTGAGTGTGCGCAGATGGTATCAAGCCTTGATGCTAAGATGTTGTCGCTTAATGAGGAAGTCAGACGAGCAAGTGGGACTGAGGCAGAAATGTATTAATCCCATAAAAAGAGGAGTGCCCGAATACCTTGCGGTACCCGGGCGTATTATGAAAAAATTGTATCGTTTGCGTCTTAGCTTAAAAACAAGTATAAGCGTGAAATGTGAACAAAAAATGAACAAAGATTTAACGTTTTACTAAACTGCCTCTTTGAACAGAATCTTTTCCATATTTGTTTCTTATTGAATCCAGAGCAGCGTCAAGTCGACGCTGCTTTTCTATTTTTGAAAAAGGAACAGCCGAGCCGGTCTGAGCTTGAGCGCCTGTTGTGATTACTTGCTCATCGGAATTGGATTCAGTGCTGGTGCTGTAATCAAATAGCGAGAGCTGATAGGGCTTGCTGGATTCCTCCAATTTGGTTGAACGAAGACCGAGTAGTCTTATTGGATCTCCGTTCCATAATTTATCGAATAAAATCATGGCATTCTGATGCAGTACACCTGAATTATCAGTCGAATCAGTCAGCGTCATCTGCCTTGAAGTTGATTTGAAATCGGTGTATTTGATTTCCACGCATACGCATGTTGTTCTGAGACTTGCTCTTCTGAGTCTGGAAGCAACTGAATCAGCCAGAAGCAATAGGATTTTCGACGCATCCTCTCTGGATGTGACGTCCTCTGGAGGAGTGGTTGAGTTGCCTATACTCTTTTCACGTTCTCTGGTTAGATTTATCTGGGAATCATCTATACCATTTGCGAAAGCATACAGCGTCTGCCCCATCGATTTGAGATTGTCTGTCAGAATTGTTGGATCAGTTGTTGCGAGCTGACCGATTGTTCGTATGCCCAGCTTGTGAAGAGCCTGCTGACTTGATTTGCCACACAGAAACAAATCTCCAACGGGAAGAGGCCACATTTTTTCTTTGATTTCTGAAGCGTAGAGGGTATGAACCTTGTCGGGTTTCTCAAAATCAGAGGCCATTTTGGCCAATACCTTTCTGTCAGATATTCCGACATTTACAGTGAAACCGAATTTCTCCCTTACGCTGTCCTTTATGATATGCGCTGCTTCCTCTGGCGAATTGTACGCATGTGAAATTGGAGTGTAATTCATGTAACATTCATCTATTGAAACCTGTTCGATTTCTGGACAAAAGGAACGAAGGTGATCCATCAGGGCTTTTGAATAACGACTATATAACTTAAAATCAGGGTCTGCCATGATTAAATCCGGGCATTTTCTGAGTGCCATTACGATGGGCTCTGCTGTCTGGATGTTGTATCTTTTGGCGGGAATGGACTTGGCTAAAACGATGCCGTGGCGGGTGCTCTCATCACCACCTATTATGGCTGGAACGAGACGTAAATCCGGGCCTGTTCCGAATTCCAAGTTATGAACACTTGTCCAGCTTAGAAAAGCTGAATTGACATCTATATGAAAAAAGAGTGACATTTGTGTAACCTTTACAATAAACGCAGAAATTGGTAAAATAAGCACGATGGTGCGCCATCGGGTAAAGCTTATGAGTAAAGTAGAAACAATGAAAAAGAGGGGGCGTACACAGCGTTGCATCATTTCCCGATTGATTAGGGGAGTGATTTACGCGCTTTTTGTGTGCTGCTTTTTCTTTCCTAATTATATCAAAATAGAACCTACTGGAAATAACTATTTCAAGATAACACTCAACGGGTTGTATGTAGGTAGTGTGGGCGATGAGTCTCTGATTGATGCGTATATGCAGGAGGCTCGTAAGGCAATTGTTGCGAATTCAGAAGAACTCATATTTATGGAGAGTAATCTTCAGGTTGAAGCTAGCGAGGAGCTGTTTGCTGACGTTGATTCGCGTAAAAATATAGTTGCAAATATGGTTAGAGCGTTGAAGTCGACGCAGCAGGAACGTTTTAACAGAGCCTACACAGTCAAGGTCGATGAAAGAACAATAAATCTTGCATCATCTGATGAGGTTTTGAGCTTCTTAAATCAGACAATCAACAATTACGATTCCAGTGATGAGTTTGATGCGACACTTAGCCTAGATCCTAACAGAGAACTTGCGGTTCTGGTTCCTGAGATTAGAAACAAAGAGAAGGCTGAGCAGGAACTTGAAAAAGAAGAAGAGTTCGCACAGAATACTGCAACGCAAGCTGGAATTGAGAGCTTTTTCACAGAGTGTGAAATGGATGCAGATTATGATGACGGCGTTGATTTTGAGGATTTTGATTACGGACTTACAGCAGTAGGATTTGATGACAAAATCGAGGTTGTTGAGGCATATGTGCCAAGCGTCGATCTGACCAGGCTTGATGTCGCACTGAATCTCTTGACAGAGAATCAGGAGATGCAGCAGATATATACAGTTGTCGCAGGGGATACCCTTTCTGGAATTGCCAATAAAACTAACACAAGTATCGACGCAATTCTGGCGATGAATAGTGCAAAGCTTAGCTCTGCCAGTTCAATGCTTCATATAGGTGATGAGATTGTAATTACAGTGCCTGAGCCTGAGTTGTCAGTAGACTGGACCGAGACTAAGTATTACGAAGAAGACTATTATGCGGATATCCAGTACGTTTACAATGACAGCTGGTATACGACGCAAACCAAGACACTTCAGGAGGCTGTGCCTGGATTTAGAAAAGTTGCGGCACAGATTAGCTATAGAAATCAATCTGTTGTTGATAGGATGATTGTGTATGAGGAAGATGTACACGCAGCTGTTCCCCAGATAATTGAGAAGGGAACCAAGGTTCCTCCTACATATGTAAAGCCTTTGAACGGTGGTCATCTGACCTCATATTTTGGAAACAGAAATGCGCCTACGAAGGGTGCATCTACCAATCATAAAGGTATCGACTGGGCTACTCCAATTGGTACAAGCATTTATGCTTCATGCGGTGGTACCGTCACGAAAGCGGGCTGGGGAAGTGGTTATGGATATGTTGTCTATATCAAGCATCCGGACGGAAGAGAGACAAGATATGCCCATCTTAGCAAGATTATTGTTACGACGGGACAGTATGTATCACAGGGAACAAGAATAGCACTTTCAGGTAACTCAGGACGAAGCACCGGACCACATCTCCATTTTGAGATGTTGATAAATGGTACGCATGTTAATCCGCTTAATTACCTGAATTAATTGGTGATATATTACAAAAGAGAAATGTTTTCTTCGTTATTTTTGACGAAGTTATACGTTTACACACTACGCATATAGATATATAATATTGCGCGAGTGAATATAAACGAGGTGCGTTATGGAACAGTACGCAATTAAAGGCGGCGCTCCATTAAAGGGAGAAGTTGAGATAGGCGGTGCAAAAAATGCGGCGCTTGCGATTCTCGCAGCTGCTATTATGACGGATGAGACTGTCCTGATTGAAAATATGCCAGATGTAAGGGATACCAATGTGCTTATTCAGGCAATGAAGAGTGTTGGTGCCATCATCGAGCGTGTGGACAGACATACTGTTAAGATTAATGGCTCACAGATTACTGAGCTTGTTATAGAAGACGAATTTATCAAGAAAATAAGAGCATCATATTATCTGATTGGTGCACTTCTTGGTAAGTACAGACATGCAGAAGTTCCACTTCCAGGTGGATGTAATATTGGTATTCGAGCAATTGATCAGCACATAAAAGGCTTCAAGGCACTCGGAGCTGATGTAAGAATTGTTAAAGGTTCAATTGTAGCAAAGGCCGAAAAGCTTCGCGGTACTCACATATTTATGGATAAGGTATCAGTAGGAGCGACGATTAATGTTATGATGGCTGCTTGCATGGCAGAAGGACAGACTATTATTGAAAATGCTGCCAAGGAACCACATGTCGTAGATCTTGCGAACTTCCTTAATTCTATGGGAGCTAATGTTAAGGGAGCCGGAACTGACGTTATTCGTATCAGAGGCGTGCAGAAACTCCATAAGTCCGAGTATATGATTATCCCTGACCAGATTGAGGCGGGAACATTCATGATGGCTGCCGCTGCGACTAAGGGAGATATCACTGTAAAGAATGTTATTCCTAAGCATTTGGAATCTATTACAGCCAAGCTCTTGGAAATTGGATGCAGAGTAGAGGAGTCCGATGATGCAGTTCGTGTTATTGGAGTAGATAAGCTTCAGAATACACAGGTCAAGACGCTTCCATATCCGGGTTTTCCGACTGATATGCAGCCTCAGATGGTTGTCACATTAGGACTTGCAGGTGGAACCAGCATTGTTTCAGAGAGTATTTTTGAAAACAGATTTAAATATGTTGATGAACTGACAAAGATGGGTGCGGAGATTAAGGTTGAAGGTAATACCGCAATCATCGATGGAGTTGGCAAGTATACAGGTGCAAATATGATTTCACCTGATCTTCGCGCAGGAGCTGCCTTGGTTATTGCAGCGCTCGCTGCTGAAGGAACATCGGTTTTGGATGATATTCACTATATTGAACGAGGATATGAAGATTTCGATTTGAAACTTCAGGGACTTGGTGCTTCAATCCACAAAGTTGGAGCTGGCGAGGATACAAAAAAATATAAGTTTCAGGCTGTATAATGGGGAGAGTCTTCTTAGGGGTAAGAAGATATGCAGGCTGAAACCAAATGGGGTAGGGGTTACATGAGAAAAGTAAGTGTCAAGGATTTGGTTCCTGGAATGACAACAGCAGAGGATGTTTATACCTTTAACAACCAGCTGGTGCTTCCTAAGGGAATTGTATTAAACGATAAGTCTATTACAAAACTGGAATTCTATTCTATATTGTCAATTCGAGTTGAAGATGGTGAGACTGCTGAAGTAGAGAAACAGCAGGATTTATCCTATTCAGAGCGTCTGATGAATTCTGATGCCTACAGGGCATTCGTCCAGCATTTTGATGAGGAGCTGGCTGATTTCACAAATGAAATGAATGCGATAGTAAGAGAGAACGCGCCTATTGAACCAGAGGTGCTTCTTCATCATGCACTCAATCTGTTAGAGGATGATATGGGATTCCCCAATAACGTTTTCACCATGCTTCAGAATATGCGTCAGTATGATGATCAGACGCATGCGCATTGTATGAATGTTGCACTTATTTGTAATGTGTTTGCCAGATGGATGCGTATGAGCAAGGAAGATATTGAACTTGCGACTATGTGTGGAATGCTTCATGATGTGGGAAAACTTGCTATCCCAGACAGTATTCTGCGTAAGCCAAGCAAGCTTACAGGCGATGAGTATTCAGTCGTAAAAACGCATTGTCTTGAGGGTTATAATATTCTGAAACAGCACCCAATTGATCCACATATTATGAATGCTGCGCTGATGCATCACGAGAGATGGGATGGCTCGGGTTATCCTCTGGGAGTAAGTGGCGCTAAGATAGATAAGTTTGCTCGCATGGTGGCTATTGCCGATGTGTATGATGCGATGACAAGTGCTAGAGTATACAGAGGTCCTCTTTGTCCGTTTGTAGTTATAGATATTTTCGAGTCTGAAGGACTCCAGAAATATGATCCGGATTTTTACATGACATTTATGAATAATGTGGTGACAACGTACCTTTTAAATAGAGTGAGGCTTTCTAATGGAGCTGAGGGCGATATCATTTTCATAAATCCAAACCATCCGGCAAGACCAACTGTAAAGGTTGGAGATGAGTTCATTGATTTGGCTATGAGAAAAGATTTATCAATTGAAGCAATAATCTAATGAATCTTGACAAGTAACCGATATAAGTAGTAACGTAAGTTTTGTTGAAAAAAGAATACCGTATTCTCTTATTCAGAGTGGTGGAGATACATAGGATCTATGAAACCACGGCAACCCCAAATAAGGAAGGTGCCCAACCTGAGCGATTAATCGAACAATAAGAGGATTTGATTAATGATTTCGAGTCCGCTTATTTGAGATAAGCGGATTTTTTTTACGGCAAGAATTTATGTAATAAAAAGACATGAATGTGTATTAGAAGAAAGGAATCTGAAAATGGAAAAAAGACTATTTACTTCAGAATCAGTTACAGAAGGACATCCAGACAAAGTATGCGATGCAGTATCTGATGCAATTCTTGATGCCTGCATGGAACAGGATCCTATGAGCCGTGTTGCATGTGAGACAGCAGCTTGTACAGGATTTGTACTTGTAACAGGAGAGATTACAACCAAGGCTAACCTTGATGTTCCTGCTATTGTTCGTAAGACAGTTCTTGAAATTGGATACGATGATGGAGATAAGGGAATTGATGGTAATTCATGTGCAGTTATGGTAGCGCTCGATAAGCAGTCAGCTGATATCGCAATGGGTGTTGACAAGGCTCTCGAGGCAAAAGAGGGAACCCTTACAGATGCACTCGATACCGGTGCAGGTGACCAGGGTATGATGTTTGGATATGCCTCAAATGAGACTCCCGAGCTTATGCCTTATCCAATTTCACTTGCTCACAAGCTTGCTCTTCAGCTTACTAAGGTTAGAAAAGACGGAACACTTAAGTATCTTCGTCCTGATGGTAAGACTCAGGTATCTGTTGAGTATGATGAGGCAGGCAAGCCAGTTCGTCTCGAGGCTGTTGTTCTTTCGACACAGCATGATGCAGATGTGACTCAGGAACAGATTCATGAGGATATCAAGAAATATGTATTTGACCCAATTCTGCCAAAGGATATGATTGATGATGCGACTAAGTTCTTCATTAATCCTACTGGAAGATTTGTAATCGGTGGTCCTCATGGTGATGCAGGTCTTACTGGAAGAAAGATTATTGTTGACACCTACGGTGGATATGCACGTCACGGCGGCGGCGCTTTCTCTGGAAAGGATTGTACAAAGGTAGACAGATCTGCTGCATATGCTGCAAGATACGTTGCAAAGAATATTGTAGCTGCTGGACTTGCTGACAAGTGCGAGATTCAGCTCTCCTACGCAATTGGTGTAGCACAGCCTACTTCAATCATGGTTGATTCTTTTGGAACAGGAAAGATTTCTGATGAGAAACTGGTTGAAGTTGTTCGTGAGAATTTTGACCTCCGTCCAGCTGGAATTATCCAGATGCTTAATCTTAGAAGACCTATCTATAAGCAGACAGCTGCATATGGTCACTTTGGAAGAAATGACCTCGACCTTCCTTGGGAGAAAACAGATAAGGTTGATGCGCTTAAGAAGTATATGTAATTAATTATTAGCCTTTGCCTTGAGAATCAGAGGTAAAAATGATACGATAGACTCTGCTGAAAAAGATGTCACGTTGACGCGCTCTGTGACAAACAAGGGGAAAGAAAAAATGGATCTTAAGATATGTAAAAGATGCAGACGCATGTACCAGTCCGTAATAAATAAAGCATTCTGTCCGGATTGCATGGAGGCAGATGAGAAGAAGTTTCAGGAAGTGAAGTCCTATGTGTGGGAACATAAGGGCTGCTCTATTATAGATGTCGTTAATGAATGCGATGTTGAGGAGAGACAGGTAAAAGAATGGATGCGTGAAAACAGGCTCCAGTTTGCGACTACTTCTGGCAGTTTTTTGGAATGTCTGCAATGTGGAGAACCGATTCTATCGGGGAAATATTGTGAGAAATGTTTGGGGAAAATGAACCA
>JAGHUF010000009.1 GCA_018064935.1 Candidatus Merdinaster equi
TATATTATACACCTCATGTGTGGGTAAAAATAAGAGAGGCCACCAAAAATGGCCTCTCTCACTTATTCATTACGATTATTGCTATAGAATTCTATTGTTACCTGGAGATTATTCACATCAGAGTTATAAACATATATTAGATTTTCTATAATTCTTGTTGCGGCTTCTTTTGCATTCTGAAGAATTCTCTGATTAGAAAGGAGTTCCTTTTGAATCAACACCCTTCCATCAGCCAACATTCTGCGTGCTTTTTCAGTACCCTCTTTAAAGCTTCCATTCCCCCAGCCATTAGTAGCAAAGAATACTTTTTTGGGTGTCTTCATATCAATATTACCCAGTTTGGGTTCGGGCAATCTTACCAATACAGTTTTTCTGTCAGAATCTACAATGAATTCTGCCCTTTTTAAATCCACAACAAAGGACCCCTCACCTTCAATTTCAACCCATGCAGCACTATCGGCTTCTTCATCAATTACATATTCGATGTCACTGACCTTCAGCACCTCTAATTCACTGCTCTGTTCAAGATCACCTAACATAATTGTACCCGTATTGCTCGTGTGATATGCTTTTTCTGCCGCATCATAGTAGGTATTATATATATCACTACTCACTTCTTCTTTTGTCGTAGCATATTGTTCCTCAAAACTCTTTTGCAGCTCAGCAGCCCCAGCGCCAACAATTCCCAACGCTAAAATAATTACAAATATCGTAATGATAATAATAACTGCCGTTAACAATACCTTTAGCGGTTTATTATCTCCAGCTTGTATCTCATTTGCTTTATCTATAACATTTCCTAACGAAAAAGATTGTTTTTTACTAGTACTTTTCTTGGCAGTTGCTTTCTTAGCAGTTGCTTTCTTAGCAGTTGGTTTTTTGCCCACAGAAGCTTTTTCCTTCTCTTCAACGGGTGTTATCTCATTCTTTTTTTCTTCCATTATTTTGTCTCCTCAAATACAATTCGCGTATCCATAGTTTCCACATGCATTGCATCAACAAGTGCTGTTACCTGCTTAACAGCCTCCTCCCTCGCAATCTGAACCAGCGAATCATAATTCTCAATTCGTTTTTCAGCCTCGTCAATTACATTGGCAAAGCTGTTAATAAAGGCATCAAACCCATCCTCTGTGCTTCCCGAAAAAAAGTACTTCTGATATTCTGCAATCTTTTCTGTTTCAGTTGCATCTACATACAATCTGACATCTTCTTTTGGATTAAACGGAGGCAGTATAACTTCTATTCCATCATCAGAATAAGTAACCTCTACTTTGCTAAGATTAACCGAGAATACTACATTGCCTTTCAATAAATACAGAGCGGCGTACTGATCTCCTATTCTTTCCAAATCCTTAATCTTCACATTTGCATTCAACACAATCAGATTTCCAACCGACTTAATATTGTTTGCAAGTTCTATACTAGTATCTTTTGCACTTAGGCCTTCTTTTTTTCCATCCAAAACAGCTTGCGGAATTTCCAGCATTCCCTCAAATGAACCTACTGCAGTAGCAACAGTAGTTCCTAAACCTTTTCCTATGTCTGCCCCCGCACTAATAGCACTGTTACGCAGAAAAAGCACTATTGCAAATACGATAACTACAATCACAATCACAGTTATTAAGAAACCGTTTTTCCCTAGTTTTTTTAATCCGTTTTTTAGTTTATTAATTTTACTTTTCATTTTATACTTCTCCGTCTAACAGAATTCCGAAGAATTCTCGATCCACCTCAGTTCCATTATGCTCCTCCTTCAATTCAACCTCGAGAGTTGCATTCTTATCTGATGATCCAATTCCAAACAGCCATCCGCCCTTATTTTCACTAAATTTGTGAACATCATCCGTGATAGTATATTCAAGTTTCAACTTCTGGCCATCTTTATAGGAAATATTCCCATCCACTTCTTTTCCATCTAACCAATACTTATATGTAGCAAAGCTATCTTTATGTCGTAGAGAAACAGAATTGAACTTCTTCGCTGGATGATCATTAATAATCTTATCTATATCGCGTATGTAATCCGAATAGCACATAGTGTTCACATACGAAGCACCAATCACTTTGTCACCGCAAATGTAATATCCTCTTTCTGGCGATATTGAGACCAGCACATTCCGGTTTCCCTCTATCAAATCGCCGTCCTTTATATATGATTTAGAATCTTCATATTTTGTAAGAAGCGTAGCATGCGATGGCGTTTGCGGATTTTTATATTTCAATACATCTACCAACGAGATTTTAATTCTTACTGCCTTGTACCAAACTTTCGTTGTTGCATATTCATTCTTTGAATATATCTGGACAGGGTAGTCATTTACATCTGTCAAATCTGCAAAATAGATTGGGCTCTGTTTCCTTATATTTCCGGAAATTTCTTCTTTTTCAATTTCAAATTTTACAGCCTTGCCATCCTGCAATGCTCGATTAGTCAATGTAATATATACTGGCTGTTCTGTTCCAATTCGTAACGCATCCACCACTTTCTTATCTGAAACTAAAAAACCACTTTCAAATGCCTGTTCTTCTCTGTCGGCATTTTGACCGGACGCATCAACACGTATCAGCATATCTGTTCCTACACTCTGGTCGACTGTAACCGTGAGTTCTGGTTTGTGCTCATCATCCTCTATAAATATTTCATCCACATACAGCGTGTTATTTATGGTAGCTGTCTGATTCGGATCTGTAGAAACTGTATAAGTCGCTTCCTTGTAATCACACTTCCAACCCTCCCAGTGCTGGATTTGCATCTTTATAGTTTTACCACTTATTGTTTCACAACTCTTTCCATTAATGAGTTCATCATCTAAGTAATAGATTATCTTTCCTCCTGCAGCTGGCTGATTTAGTTCAACACGCACGTTAACACTTTCTGCAAATGAAATGCTATTTAGTTCACGCTCGGTCTCATCATGATCTCCTACAACAATTCTATGCGTGCCAGGAGCAAGCATGAACCCTTCCTCAACATCTTTTGCCTCATAATATATAGAAGTTCCCTTTGCAAGATACTGTGTTGTAGTAACTAACTTGTTAAAGCAGTAAAAATCTATCGAACCATGCTCATAGTTATATTTCATTGGATCAAAAACAAATTCTGACCCTTTCTCAGGTACAACAAGCGTATATATGTATGTTGCTCCTTTTTTATCATAATTCGTGATTACTAAATCAGAATTATATGATTCTAGCATTTTCCATTCCTTGTCGGTGCGGATTCTGACTGTATCACCATACTTTAATTTTTCAATAGAAAGTGCATGCTTTGAATCAACCCTCTGCTCGTCCTCATCGTTAATTTGCACTATTCTTTCAACATCTGAATATAGCGAAACAGTCAAATATTCTTTTAATTTTAGTTCGTAATTATTCTCATCTGAGTCCCTCTGTTTAAAAATCACCTTATCCATGTCGTGATAATAATATTCAGGAGTTGACGATAACAGAAAGAACCTGTCAGCATCATACTTGCAGGTAATAATCATATCCGTGTCTTTTTCCAGATTAAATGTTCCGTTTTTTACCTCTCTATCGCCAACATACCACTTAACATCATCCGCGGGCTTTTCTTTATCTAAATCATCAGTATATGAGGCTTTGAAATTTAATTGAACTGTTACATATTCACCATATGGTTCAATCGCATAATCTCCCGCTGTAGCAGATTCAGGTATCTGAATGACACCATCCATACCAATTTCCTGGACCAGAGATTTCCTGTCGTCAACATAAGAATATAATCTATATCCCTTCGGACTATAGAACTCATTCTCATCATATCTAAGTGTAGATGTCGCATATACTGTATCTCCTGCATTTATAAAGCAGTAGCTAGTATCAATCTGCTCTTTGTGATCCGAATCAAGAAAATATCGAGCATCGATCATACTATTTCTAGCGAAGGTCAAGTAAACTTTTCCCTCTTTCTTTTTTTCTGTAATGGCTTCACGTCGCAAATCATCAACGTATTCCTTCTTAACATACCCATTTTCATCTAAGGCATGTTTTTTATCATATTCCATATACTGTAAGTAAGCTTCGTTCTCCATTATTCCAGATTGGTTCTTAATGTCTTCAGCAAGTTTTTCATCGTATGATGCACAACCCACTAGTCCGAACAGAACAAAACCAATTGCTGCTATTACCATTTTCTTCATATATACACCTTCTATTTTATTATTCCCCTTCTTCATCCCATTCCAATCTGCTTTAAAATACATGTTTATCACCTTCCCCGTCTATATTTTCTCCACTTTCATCTCTACTATATATTCTGCTCTGCGATATATAAGAGAACAGTGTATTCAATTTATAAGCAAAAAATTTTGCGAATTTAATCCTCTACCGAATCAAAAGGTCTACCTTTTGAGAGTTGAGACAATACATATGTACTCTATCAAAAAAACATGGAAAACTCAATATAACTAAGATTTTTGCTCGCTATGTTTTGGCTATTTTTGCAATGTTTATATGCTCTCAAAAGGTAGACCTTATGAGAGTTATTTTTTTATATACCGTATTTCTTTGAGTCTTCTATAAAAAGTAGCTTCAGATATATTGCATCTACTAAGCATCTCGCCCATGGAAAGCTCTTTCTTTTCCCATTGATTTACTAATTGCACAAACTCCTCTGGCATCCCCTTAGCAGGTCTACCCATTCGCACACCTCTTGCCTTTGCTGCTGCAATCCCCTGAGCTTGCCTCTTTTTAATATTTTCTCTCTCTGATTGAGCAACAAAGGATAAGATTTGTAGCACCAGATCCGCTATAAATGTTCCCAGCAAGTCCTTACACACTCTTGTATCCAGTAATTGCATGTCAATTACACAAATATCTATCCCCCTGTCTTTCGTCAGATATCTCCACTGATTTTGTATCTCTTCATAATTACGCCCAAGCCTATCAATACTTAAGATATATAGTAGGTCTCCTCTTTTCATTCTCATTGTCAGCTTAGTGTATTCTGGTCTGTCGAAATCTTTTCCTGATATTTTATCCATATATATATGCGTATCTCTCACACCTGCCTCTTCCAGTGCAAGAATTTGTCTAACCTCATTCTGATCAGCACTTGAGACTCGAGCATATCCCCAAATAGCCATAATAAATAGCCTCCCGTTTTTCCTTCATAATAATGAGGACTACAAAAAACACAATCCGTATAATTAATAGATTTAGCTACTGTTTTCGTCAAATAAAAAAAGGACGTTTTCACGTCCTTTTTTCACCAACCCGGCTATCTATTTAGGAGAATGACCATCTGAGCGGATTCAACCATGTTTCTACCTGAATCCATACTACTCTTCTGAATGAACCGGAAGGCCTCCGGTTCTGAAATTCCATTCTTCCCCATAAGAAGCCTCTTTGCTTCATCAATAATCTGCATTTCCTGAGGTGTTCTTGCTTTGGATACTACTCTTTTCACACTCGGCTTATAGCTTGTATCCATTACCTCTTTAAGCTTATTTACCAGATCAATCGTCTTAAATGGATTAATCAGAAGAAATACTCTCCCTGAGGAAGTATCTACATCCTGATCCCTCGACATAACGATAAGCTTAAAACCTGCCGGTAGATATTCTAAGAGGGACAGATAATTCATATCCTTGAATCTCTGTGTACATATCACTACTCCGCTTTCATCATTTCCAGCGTGCGACAGTGCGTCCGCCCCTCTTTGGCAGATATAATCTGGAGTAAAACCATAAGGTTGCAGTTTATCTCCTATTATTTTTGCATTATCCGGATTAGGCATCAGCAATATAAGGCTCATGTCCATTCCTCTCCAAAATCGAAAACTTAAATCTTAACCAGATAAGTTTCAATTTCCCAATCAGATACCTGTTTCATATAACGGTCCCATTCACTTGATTTCTGCATAAGGTATATATCAAGGAATTCTCCTCCCAAAGTGTCTTTGACAAGCTTATCTGATTTTGCCGCATCCATGGCTTCCTTAAGATTCTCTGGAAGCTTACCTGCATTCTTCGAACCTGGTTTTCCAGGCTTCATAGATTTTCTTATTCCTTCAATACCTGCTTTTAGGCAAAGTGCCAGTGTAAGGTATGGATTAGCAGAAGAATCTGGGAATCTGATTTCCACTCTGGAGAACTCATTTCTGGCATGGAATTTTATGCTAGACTTCTCACCCTTAGTATCCCAGTCTGTAAATCTTGGTGCATCATCACCAGTAAGAAGTCTCTTATATGAATTCACGGTAGGATTAGCAAAAGCACATATTGCTTTTTCATGCTTAATTACACCCGCCATAAACGCCAGTGCTTCCTCAGAGATATTATCTCCCTCGCTGGCAAATACATTTTTACCCTCTTTGTATAGTGTAAAATCCAAATGCATACCAGAACCAGGCTTACCCTGAAGTGGCATCGGCATAAATGTTGCATATAATCCAAATCGCTTTGCAATACTTCTAACTGCAAATCTAAAAGAAGCTATATCATCAGCTGTTGAGAGAGTCTCACCACCAATGAAGTCAACTTCGTGCTGACCTGGTGCCTTCTCATGATGTGAGCTCTTAACAGTAAATCCCATCTGCTCAAGATTAAGAACTATATCTCTTCTTGTATTCTCACCAAAATCTGTTGGACCTACATCCATATATCCAGCTTTTTCATGGGTGATTGTTGTAGGATTGCCATTTTCATCAGTATGAAATAAGAAGAACTCACACTGAGGATCCGCAACAGCCATATAACCCTCTTCCGCTATCTCTGAAACGACTTTCTCAAGAACCCTTCTGCTACTCATCTCAAAAGGTGTTCCATCTTCATAGGTAATATCGCAAATCATTTTTGCAACTTTACCCGTCTGAGGTCTCCATGGCAAAATAACAAAACTATCCATGACCGGCTTAAGATATAAATACCCATCATAGACACCAAGGTCATTAAACAGAGTATCCCCTTCAAATGCAAATCTGCCAGCCATGATTCGTTCAAACTGGCTGGGGGTAACCGCAACATTTTTAAGGATTCCCAAGACATCAGTAAACTGAAGGCGTATAAACTCTACGCCTTCAGCTTCAATCTGTTCTAAAATATCATCTTTAGTTCTCATACACGTTCTCCTAAATTACAGATTGGTATATCCCATAAGAGACTCATCTACAGCTCTTGCAGCACCTCTTCCTTCTGCAATCGCCCATACCACAAGCGACTGTCCTCTGTGCATATCTCCTGCTGTAAATACTCTTGGAACAGAAGTCTCATATTTACCATCTGCTGTGCTTACATTAGTTCTTGCATTACATTCTACAACAAAGTCAGAAGTAATGGTACTCTCTGAGCCAAGGAAACCAGCTGCTATCAAAAGAAGATCACATGGCAATTCTTTTTCTGAACCCTCAACAGGTACCATGTTCATACGCCCAGTCTTCTCATCTTTTTTACTTTCAAGTGAAACAATGATTACACTCTTAAGCTGTCCCTTTTTATCCTTAACAAATTCTTTAACTGTTGTTTTATAGATTCTAGGATCATGTCCATAAGCAGCAATTGCCTCCTTCTGACCATAATCAACCTTGAGAACCTTCGGCCACTCTGGCCAAGGGTTAGATTCAAGTCTTTCCTTTGGAGGCTCAGGCATCATCTCGAGCTGTGTAACAGATGCTGCTCCAAGTCTAATACTTGTGCCAACGCAGTCATTACCTGTATCTCCACCTCCGACAACGATTACATTCTTTCCTGTCAAATCGCCAAATGTAAAATCCTTTGCAGACATAATTGCATCAGAATCATAATCATTATCAATAAGCTTCGCTGTTACTTCCTTGAGGAAATCAACTGCAAAATAGATTCCCTTCGCATCTCTTCCTGGCGCATTCAAATCTCTTGGATTAGATGCTCCACAACATAAAACTATGCGGTCGTATTCTTTCAGGAGATCTTTAGCCTTAACATCCACACCTACATTAACCGATGTCTTGAACTCTACCCCTGCTTTTTCCATAAGCTCAATTCGCCTGTCGATCACACGCTTATCAAGCTTCATATTTGGAATACCATAGCGGAGAAGACCACCAACACGGTCACTTCTCTCAAACACAGTTACACTGTGTCCTCTTCTGTTGAGAAGCTGAGCTGTTGCAAGACCTGAAGGGCCAGAACCGATTACTGCTACTTTTTTACCTGTTCTAACAGCAGGCTCTTTTTCCTCAACCAGGCCATTTTCATAAGCATATTCAATGATAGCCATCTCGTTTTCTTTAGTAGGAATAGGTGTCCCATGAAGGCCACCTGTGCAGGCATGCTCACATAACGCAGGACATACTCTGCAAGTAAACTCAGGGAAACTGTGCGTGCCTGATAATCTCTTATAAGCTTGATCATAATTACCCTGTGCAACAAGCTGATTAGTCTCTGGAATCAAATTATGTAATGGGCATCCTGATGCCATTCCTGCTATCATCATTCCGGCCTGACAAAAAGGTACTCCGCAATTATTACAACTTCCTGTACATTTTGTCTGCTCCTCCAAAGAGGGCATTTTGTGGAATTCTTCAAAGTTTAAACTTTCAATCTGTTTCTTCATATCCTTTTCCCCCTTAGTTCTGCTTCTTTCCTGTGCTCTCGTAGAATGCTTCAATCTGAGCATCCTCACGATTCATTCCCTGCTCCTCATATTTACTGATAAGTGCCAGGAGTTTCTTGTAATCTGCAGGAATAATCTTCTTAAACTTTGTTACATACTCATCAAAGTTATCAAGAACCTTTGTTGCTTTTACAGAACCTGTATGAAGTTTATGAGCCTCAAGCATACCTCTAAGTTCTTCTTTATCTGCCTTCAGTTCAACCTTCTCCATAAGTACAAGATCCTTATTCAGATTCTTGTACAGATGGTTTTCTTCATCAAGGACATAAACAATTCCACCACTCATACCAGCTGCAAAGTTCTTACCTGTAGGGCCAAGGATAACAGCTTTTCCACCTGTCATGTATTCACATCCGTGCTCGCCCACACCTTCAACAACTGCTATCGCACCAGAGTTACGTACACAGAATCTCTCACCCGCGCGTCCGGCAATATATGCTTCACCACTTGTTGCTCCGTAGAGTGCAACATTACCAACAATAATATTGTCTTCTGCTTCATAACCTGCATTCTTAGGTGCTTTTAATATAAGCTTACCACCTGATAATCCTTTACCAAAATAGTCATTGCTATCACCTGTCAGATTGAGTGTAAGTCCCTTAGGTATAAATGCACCAAAGCTCTGACCACCAGCGCCTGAACAATTAACTGTAATGGTATCATCAGCAAGACCTGCATGATGATTTCTCGTAATCTCTGCACCGAGAAGTGTACCAAAGGTTCTATCAGTATTACCAATTTCAACAGAAATTGAAGCCTTTGTTCCTTTTGCTATAGCATTCTGAATCTGCTTATCCTTCAGAAGAATTGACTCATCTTTAGTCTTCTCAAGTTCAAAATTATATGCACATGCAGGATTAAATGTTTTATCTTCAAGACTTGTATTCTGAAGTATCTTATCAAGCTGTATTTCACTTCCATGAGCTGAAAGATTCTCTTTCTTCTTAAGAAGGTCTGTTCTTCCAACAAGATCATCAAGAGTCTTCACTCCGAGCTTAGCCATATATTCGCGAAGTTCTCTTGCGATAAATCTCATGAAGTTCTCAACATACTCTGGCTTTCCAGTAAAGTTCTTTCTAAACTCTGGATTCTGAGTTGCAACACCCATTGGACAGGTATCAAGATTACATACTCTCATCATTGCACATCCAAGAGTTACAAGTGGAGCTGTTGCAAAACCAAATTCTTCTGCACCGAGAATAGCAGCAATAGCAACATCACGGCCACTCATTAGCTTACCATCAGTCTCAATTACAACTTTATTTCTAAGCCCATTCATAATAAGAGTCTGATGGGTTTCAGCAAGACCAAGCTCCCATGGAAGACCCGCATTATGAATTGAACTAATAGGTGCTGCACCTGTACCTCCATCATATCCTGAAATAAGAACTACACCTGCTCCGGCCTTTGCAACACCGGCAGCAATTGTACCAACACCTGCCTCAGATACAAGCTTAACAGATATTCTTGCATTCTTATTGGCATTCTTTAGGTCATATATCAGCTGAGCCAAATCCTCAATTGAATATATATCATGATGAGGTGGTGGTGATATCAGAGATACACCTGGTGTTGAATGTCTGGTTTTTGCAATCCAAGGATAAACCTTTCCGGCAGGAAGGTGTCCGCCTTCACCAGGCTTAGCACCCTGAGCCATTTTAATCTGAATCTCTTTTGCACTTATAAGATAACGGCTTGTAACACCGAAACGTCCTGATGCAACCTGTTTGATTGCAGAGCTTCTATCATGGTCAGTTCCAGCAGACTCAAGGCGTTCATCGCTCTCTCCACCTTCACCTGAGTTTGACTTACCCTTAAGATGATTCATTGCAATAGCAAGTGCTTCATGTGCTTCCTCAGAAATTGAACCATAGCTCATTGCACCTGTCTTGAATCTCTTTACGATTTCATCTTCGCTCTCAACCTCATCTAGGCTAATTCCTTCTTCTGGATAATTGAAGTCCATAAGACTTCTGAGATAACCTGTTTTCTCTGCATCAACCATTTGAGTATAGGTTTTGAATTTTTCATAATCCCCTTCTCTGGTTGACATCTGAAGCATATGGATGGTCGCAGGATTATATCTGTGCTGTTCACCCTGTGAACGCATCTTATGGCGTCCTACAGATTCGATTGACAAATCCGTTGCTAATCCAAGACAATCGAATGCCTTAGAATGCTGAGCATCTGTTCTCTCTGCAATTTCTTTAAGCGTAATTCCACCAACACGGCTTACGGTTCCAGTAAAGTACTTATCTATCACTTCGCTTGAAATACCAATTGCCTCAAAAATCTTGCTACCCTGATATGACTGAATTGTAGAGATACCCATCTTAGATGCAATCTTTACAATACCCTGAAGAACCGCATAGTCATAATCTTCAACTGCAGCATAATAATCCTTCTCAAGAAGTCCATCTTCAATCAATTCCGCAATTGAAGCATGTGCCAGATATGGGTTAACAGCACTCACACCATATCCAAGAAGAGTTGCAAAATGATGCACCTCTCTTGGCTCAGCTGATTCAAGAATAAGTGACATAGCGGTGCACTTCTTGGTCTGAACAAGATGTCTGTGAACAGCTGCAACAGCAAGAAGTGATGGAATAGCTACATGATTCTCATCGACCCCTCTATCTGACAGAATAAGGATATTTGCACCGTCCTTATATGCTCTGTCCACCTCAACAAAGAGGTGATCCATTACTCTCTCAATTGGAGTTTTCTTATAATAGATGATCGGTACTGTAACAACCTTGAACCCAGGCTTATTCATTCTTGATATTTTCAGAAGGTCAAGATCAGCAAGAATTGGATTCTCAATCTTAAGCATCTGGCAATTCTCTGGCTGCTCTTCAAGAAGATTACCGTTCTTTCCAAGGTATACAGTTGTACTTGTTACAATCTTCTCTCTTGCAGCATCAATAGGAGGATTGGTTACCTGTGCAAAAAGCTGCTTGAAGTAATAGAAAAGAGGCTGATATTCATCAGAAAGAGCAGCAATTGGAGTATCAACACCCATCGCACCAATATGCTCAGAGCCATTCAGTGCCATGTTTCTGATTTCATCCATATACTCTTCATATGTATATCCAAATGATTTCTGAATCTGTGATAATTCAAATCTTGTATATGATGGAACCTTGGCATTTGGAACATGAATATCATGCAGTCTTAACAGATTAGAATCAAGCCACTCACCATAAGGCTCTTTGTTAGCATATCTTTCCTTTATTTCGTCATCAGACAGAATGACACCTTTTACAGTATCAACTAAAAGCATTTTTCCAGGGTGTAAACGCTCCTTCTGAACAATATGTGATTCATCAAGAGACAGAACACCTACCTCTGAACTCAGAATAAGTCGGCCGTCATCCATTACGTAATATCTTGATGGGCGGAGTCCATTTCTATCAAGAATAGCACCCATGATATCACCATCTGAGAACAGAATTGATGCAGGGCCATCCCATGATTCCATCATTGTTGCATAATACTGATAGAAATCTCTTCTCTCCTGAGAAATCGTATCATTGTGATCCCATGGTTCAGGAATAAGTATCATTGCAGCAAGTGCAAGATCCATTCCTCCCATTGTGAGGAACTCAAGTGTGTTATCAAGCATTGCAGAGTCTGAACCCTCAGAAGGAATTACAGGGAGAACCTTGGTTAAATCCTCTGAAGAGAATTTATTAGAATAAATGGTCTCTTCTCTGGCAAGCATTTTGTCCACATTACCGCGAATGGTATTAATCTCACCATTATGAACGAGCATACGGTTTGGATGAGCTCTTCTCCAGCTTGGATTTGTATTGGTTGAGAATCTTGAATGAACCATTGCGATAGCAGACTGGTAATCTTCGCTCTGAAGATCATCGAAGAACACTCTAAGTTCATTAACCAGAAACATTCCCTTATATACTATTGTTCTGCATGACAAAGAAGGAACATATGTATTATCATCATTACTCTGCTCAAATACTCGTCTGACAACGTACAATTTGCGGTCAAACTCGAGGTCTTCTTTCATACCTGCCGGTCTTTCAACAAAAGCCTGACATATAACGGGGCAACTGCTCCTAGCCTTCTGTCCAAGAACATCAGGATGAGTTGGAACTGTTCTCCAACCAAGGAACTTAACTCCTTCCTTCTTACAAATCACCTCAAACATCTTTTTAGCCTGAGAGATTTTAAGTTCATCAGCAGGGAAGAAAAACATACCAATACCATATTCTCTCTCTCCGCCAATTTTTATTCCCTCAGCCTTGCAAACCTTCTTGAAGAAGTTATGTGAAATCTGTACAAGAATTCCGACACCGTCTCCTGTCTTGCCTTCTCCATCTTTACCTGCTCTGTGTTCAAGATTTTCAACTATCTTTAATGCGTCGCCAACTACTTCATGACTCTTCTTTCCATGAATATTAACAACAGCTCCTATTCCACAGTTATCATGTTCAAAACGGCTATCATATAAAGCCGGTATAAATTTATTTTCCATTTCTAATATCCTCGCCCTTTCTTAGTGTGAAAAACTATTTCATCTTTTACACTATTTTCCACTTTTATAATCGAGTGAAGCTTTTATCAAACCTCTGAATAATGGATGTGGTGCATCAGGTCTCGATTTGAATTCTGGATGCGCCTGTGTTGCCACATAATAGGGATGTGCTTCCAATTCAATCATTTCAACAATCCTTCCATCTGGAGATATACCTGATAAAGTAAGTCCTCCTCTTTCAAGATCATCCCTGTAATCGTTATTCACTTCATAACGATGTCTGTGCCTCTCAGAAATATCTTTTGTTCCATATAACTTATATGCAGTCGTTCCTTCCTTAAGTACACATGGACAAGCACCTAATCTCAACGTTCCACCAAGATTTACAACGCCATTCTGCTCTGGCATAAGCGCTATTACCGGATGTTTGGTATCTGGGTCAAGTTCAATACTATGTGCATCGGACAATCCCAAAACATTTCTTGCAAATTCAATGATTGCGACCTGCATTCCCAAACATATTCCTAAGTATGGAATCTTATGCTCTCTGGCGTACTGTGCAGCAAGAATCTTACCCTCAGTTCCTCTCTGTCCAAAGCCGCCTGGAACAAGTATTCCGTCAACGTCTGAAAAGATTTCTCCCGCACTATCTTCGGTTACTTCCTCCGCATCAATCCACTTGATGTTAACTTCGGCTGTATGCGCTATTCCTCCATGTCTTAATGCTTCTGCAACTGACAGGTATGCATCATGTAAAGCTACATATTTACCGACAAGTCCTATAGTAACCGCGCTGGTAGGATGATGGAATGCATCTACCATCTGTATCCATTTACTCAGGTCAGGATCTGGACAAGGCAAATGCAAACACTCACAAACAGCCCCCGCAAGATTCTCCTCTTCCATCATAAGTGGAACCTCATAGAGTGACTGCGCATCCAGATTCTGAAGTACATGCTCTTTTTTTACCGAACAGAAAAGAGCAATCTTCTCTCTCATATTGTCATCAATTGGATAATCAGAACGGCATACCAGGATATCAGGCCATATACCCATACTCTGAAGTGATTTTACAGACATCTGAGTAGGTTTGGTCTTCATCTCCCCGGAAGCTTTGATATATGGAATAAGTGTTACCTGTATAATTACGGCATTCTCTCTTCCTATCTCTGCCTGAAACTGACGAATCGCTTCCAGAAAAGGCTGGGATTCAATATCACCAACAGTTCCACCAACTTCAATTATAGAAATCGTTTCTTCATCATCAGTCTTTGCCTTATAGAAATGATCCTTGATTTCATTGGTGATATGTGGAATTACCTGAACGGTACCTCCACCATAATCACCTCTTCGTTCTTTGTTTAAGACTGACCAGTATATCTTACCGGTCGTTACATTTGAATTGTAATCAAGACTTTCATTGATAAATCTCTCATAATGACCAAGGTCAAGATCTGTTTCAGTTCCATCATCTGTAACAAATACTTCACCATGCTGAATAGGATTCATTGTTCCTGGATCCATATTGATGTATGGATCAAACTTCTGCATTGTTACATGATAGCCTCTTGCCTTTAACAGTCTTCCAAGAGATGCTGCGGTGATACCTTTTCCCAGGCCGGATACCACACCGCCTGTTACAAAAACATATTTCACCATTTTGTTTTCCCTTTCCTTACCTCAACTTATCTAGTCTTTATTCACCACTTGCACCATAGTTAGAAAGAACTCTCGCAGAAGGATCATTTACATTACATCCTTCCCATTCCTTATTAGGCATCCAGAAGTCCACAATCATCTGCGCCTGATCAGGATAGAATCTTTCAAATAATTCTCTGTACAAAAGCGATTCTTTTGTAAATGGAGTTGCATGTGAATATTTCTTACATCTAGCTTCAAACTCCTCATCGGTATACTGCTCTTCAGCATAAGCCTTGAGGTAATCTACCATTGAATGTCCAACTGCATCTGAGAATGCAGCTTTTTCTCTCATAAGAATGCTCTCTGGGAGATAATCACCAACAAATGCATGTCTGAGAAGATATTTTCCTTTTCCATATGTATTTAACTTCTTCTCAGGATCAACTGACATTACATACTGTACAAAATCCAAATCTCCGAATGGAACACGTGCCTCGAGAGAGTTAACTGATATACATCTGTCTGCTCTTAGAACGTCATACATATACAATTCTCTAACTCTCTTTGCCGCTTCGTCCTGGAATGCTTTGGCGCTTGGCGCAAAATCAGTATATTTATATCCAAATATTTCATCAGAAATCTCACCAGTTAAAAGAACACGTACATCTGTATTCTCGTGAATCCACTTACATACAAGATACATACCAATGCTAGCTCTAATAGTAGTAATATCAAAAGTCCCAAGGAGATGAACTACATCAGGAAGCGCAGCAAGAACATCATCTTTTGTGATAATTACTTCTGTATGATCGCTTCCAATGTAATCTGCAACCTCTTTTGCATATTTAAGATCAATAGCATCTGTGCTCATTCCAATTGCAAAGGTCTTAATAGGTTTATTGAGCAGTTTCTGCGAAACAGCACAAACAAGTGATGAATCAAGACCACCACTAAGTAGAAAGCCAAGCGGTGCATCAGCATCAAGTCTCTTCTCAATACCAGCAACCAGCTTGTCATGAATATTCTTACAAATCTCTTCTACATCATCTGCAACAACGCTCTTAACTTCAGTCATATCTCTATAGCATACGAATTGTCCATCTGCATAATAATGACCTGGAGGGAAAGGCATAATCTTGTCACACAGTCCAACAAGGTTTTTAGCCTCAGATGCAAAAATAATCTCTCCGTCCTGAGGATAACCATAGAACAAAGGACGGATACCAATTGGATCTCTTGCAGCTACAAGACTTTTTCTCTTAGCATCATAAATAATACAAGCATATTCGGCATCCAGCATACCAAACATATCTGTGCCATATTTTTCATACATTGGAAGAAGGATCTCACAATCAGACTCGCTCACAAAGGTATAATCCTTCGAAAGCTCCTCCTTGAGTTTCCTAAATCCATAAATCTCACCATTACAAACAACCTGGTTTGCACCAAGTACAAACGGCTGCATACCAGCCTCTGAGAGTCCCATGATAGACAGTCTTTCAAATCCGAGTATTCCACCATCTACTTCAGAAAATCTCTGCATATCAGGACCTCTTGAAATTGTCCTGTCAAAGAACTCTTTAAGCTTTTCCTTTGAAATGCTAGTTCCTAAAAATCCAATAATTGAACACATACCACATCGTTCCTTTCCTACATCTTACTATCCATTTCTCTCACGCTTTTCCCCCAGAATCCGCTGCCCGGCTTCAATTCCGTGCAGCAGACCCTTGTGGTATGTAAAACGTGTAAGAAAAGGAAAAAAGCGACAAGGGTCTCGTGGTTACCCACGACACCCTTGTCGCTTTACAAATGACATTGTATACAATCATACAAACACTGTCAACATTTTTTTATTTATTAAAACTTGAACTGCATCATCTTATTTCCAAGGACATCAGCCATAGACTTCATCATTTCTGATTCTTCCTTAGTTCCTCTGATTGCTTCTGCAATACTTTCAACAGATGCAGTTACCTCTTCTGAAGATGCCGCATTCTCTTCTGAAATAGCAGACAAATCAGTAACGTTTGCAAGAATACCCTCTTTAATCTTTTCGAGATTATCAGATTCCTCATGAATGATGCCAGTGCTTGTTGCCATCTCTGTTCCACTCTCACTCATAAGCTGAATCTTCTCTTCTGTTTCTTTAAGAAGTTTATTCTGGTCATCAATTATCTCTTGAAGTTTAGTTGCCTGCTCTACACACAAGTTAACCTTGTTAACAATATTCGAAATTATTTCCTGAATCTCTTTAGCAGAAGTATCAGACTGTGTTGCAAGGTTAGAAATCTCGCCTGCTACTACCGCAAATCCTCTTCCTGCTTCACCAGCTCTAGCTGCTTCAATAGATGCGTTTAATGAAAGCAGATTAGTCTGGCTGGCAATACTAGTAATTACATCAGCTGCGACCTTAATGCTCTCAGCAGATTCATTGCAGTCAGCAATTTTCTCAGATATTTCAATAACTGCTTTATTTGAATTCTCACTTGCATCCTTGAGCTTTCTCATGTAGCTTATGGTTGCATCATTAGCTTCCATTGACTTTGTTGAAGAAGCCTGCATTTCGCTAATTCTGCTAGAAATATTATCAATTGCATTACCCATTTCAATAATGCTTGTATTTGCATCCTGGACGGTTTCTGCCATACTCTGAGAAGTGGTTGCAAGTTCATTTACCGCCTGAGCAATCTGATCAGCACCATTTGCTGAAGTTGCCGAAAGTTTATCTACAGAATTAACAGCATTTCCAAGTGAATTTGCAGTTTCATTTACATCAATTACAACGCTGTTAAGAGATGTTTGCAGGTTATCAATTGCTCTCGCAATATCTCCTATCTCATCCTTCTTAGTCATATACTTAGATACTTCTTCATTTTTCTTCATATCAAGCTCAGACAATGTAGTCAATGCACTTATACCAACATTGAGAGGTTTGAGTAAAACACTAAGAAGAATAATCATTACTATTACTACGATAACAAGACATATTACTGTTGAAATAATACAAATTACTGCAACACTAGAAATAGTATTTGTAACAACATCCTTGGGTTCAACTAAATATACAGTCCAACCATTGTCCGCCAGCTTAAAGCTTACTACGAATTTCTCTTTGCCATCGTAATCTTTGAAAAAATCACCTGTATTAGCATATTTCACATAGTTTCCATTGTTGATAGTGCTAACATACTGTGTACTATTTACTGTACTGATAAAATCTGAATTAGGATGGAATAAAACCGAATCATTTCCTGCACCAACAACTACATATGCATCACCTGAAAGATTGCTTGCTACAAGGCTAGTTACTCCTTCCATGAGCTTAGTAATGTTCAAATCCATTCCAATTACACCTTCAGCGTTATCCTTGAAGGTAGTCTTCTTTGAAAGAGAAATACAAAGCGCACCTGTATTGTCATCAATATAAGGATCGTTATAACAAATCTCATCAGTTGCAAGTGCATTAATATACCAGCTTCTTGTAAGACATGACCAATCTTTATCCGGAACCCATCCAGAGCCATCGAATAAAAATCCTGTGTCAATACCAATATAACAATCAGAAATAACATCAGACCCATCAACAATATCCCCTAAGTATGCATAGATATTATCTGAATCTGTCTTATAGGAAACAGTCTTAGAATAATCTGCTACGCCTTCGATTAATCCTTTGTTTTCAATCATCCAACCATCAATAACGGCCGAAAAATACTTAACATTATTAGTCGCTCTGCCATCAACCAGTTCGGTTGTTGAATTAGAAACATCTAACAGGGTGATAATTGTTGCGGCAGCCATACTTACAATCAGTAAAAGACATGCCACAATCGTTATTTTTGTCTTTAGTTTCATGCTAATCTCTCCTTCAAATATAATAATAATTAATATTTATTCCACATTCAGAACAAACACAACCAAAAACAACTCAAATGTAAAATACATATTCGTATCAGTTTTGCTAGTACTATCAATCTACGATTTAAAATAACTGATTGCTTCAGATACCTTGTAAACAATATTGTTTACATCTATCGTCTGCTGATTAATATTCTCGATATTTGCACCAAGTTCCTGCGTTGAAGCACTTGTCTCTTCTGTTGAAGCAGCATTCTCCTCTGATATACTTGACAGATTTGCAATTTCATCAAGAACAGAATTCTTATTCTTATTGAGTTCAACAGCACTATCCGATATACTTGCAATATTTCTAGAGGTCTTATCTATACAATCATTAACTTCCCCAAAAGATGTGTTGACTGAGACAAGAACTGTTCCTTCCTCTTCAACTGATGCTTTTATCTTGTTTGCAAGTTGAGTATTCTTGTTCGAAGCCTGAATGATTGTCTCAACAATATTCTGGATTTCTTTTGCCGAATCATCAGACTGCTTGGCAAGATTTGAAATCTCTCCGGCAACAACTGCAAAGCCACGTCCTGCTTCACCAGCTCTGGCTGCTTCAATACTCGCATTAAGTGATAACAGATTGGTCTGGGCTGCAATTGAAGTAATCGCCTGTGTAGCCTTATTTATCTCTTCAATTGCACTTTGTGATTCCAGAATACCATCAACAACCTCATCTGAAATCAATACAGTTTCTCTGTTTGCTTCCATCAGCTTTTCTAGGTTGTCTTTAGCTTTTGCCGATATACCTATAATCTCTTTTGCGTTATCATTTGCAGCATCTGCCAATTCAGATATACTATCAATCTGAACTCCCATTTCTGACATGGATGATGCATTATTCTGAACACTTTCAGCCATCTCCATTGATCCCTTAGCAAGATCCTCAACTGCTGATGTAATTCCATCTTTTGCTTCATTACAGGTGGAGACAGCTGTCGAAACCTCAACCATGTTTTGATTGAGTGAATCCATATTAGTATTAATCTGTGAAACTATTTCACTGAGGCTATTCTTCAATCTTAGTGCACTATTTACAAGTTCAGCAGTATCTTTAACACTAGTAGTGACAGTCACTTCCGCATTAAGATTACCATCTGCCATAGTAGCCAGTCCTGCACTTATTCTTTTGATTGGTCTTGTAACAGCAAGTGCCACAAAAATAAGGATAATTATACACGCTACTGCAATTCCCACCGCAATTAATGTAACAGACATAACAGATTTATTTAGTGCACTCACGATTGCGTCCTCTGGTTCTCCTGCAAATGCCATTCCCCAGAATTCGCCCACTTCATCATATACAGGCAAATAATATACATAGTACTGTTTGCCAGATATCGTAACCTTATCAGCACGGTATTCTTTTCCCGCTTTAACTTGTGCAAATATTTCAGCACTAGCCTGAGTTCCTTCGTTTCTGGAACCATCCGCATTTCTAATTGAGGTGATGTATCTTGTATCTCCTTCAAACAATGTCTGCTCAATATCCTGTCCAGTTAATGAGTCGATAAAGTCATAACTAACCTCGTCTTTACACAGGATATCTTCATTGATATCCCATTCAAAGTATTTTCTTACAGAAGTAGCACATGCCTTAAGACGAGAGTAAGCATCCTCTTCAAGTTCCGTTTTGAAATCATTTGAGACAACCAGCACCAATGACACAACCGCAATTAGCATTGGAAGTATACCCGCCATCAAAAAAATTAATAACAGATTAGCCTTCCCTTTTGTTTCTTTCATGATTTTTCTCCTTATTTTCATTGTTATATTATTAAGGATAATTATATCAGTTTTTTATTTCACATTAAATATCATGATTTCGTAATTCCCATCTTCATTCATATCTGAAATGCAATATTTTCAAAAAAACCGCCCGACACATACCAAAATATATGCCGAGCGGAATTATTATTATATATTGTTTTGTGTTACGCACTTTCGCAATTCAACTCAATATACGCAACATATTTATTCAACATCCTGAAGAGCTGCGAAGTCTTCCTCACCGGTACGAATCTTAACAACCTTAGCAACGTTGTAAACGAAGATCTTACCATCTCCAATATGTCCAGTGAACAGTGCCTTCTTAGCAGTTTCAACAACAGCCTCAACAGGAATCTTGCTGACAACAACCTCAACCTTAACCTTAGGCAGAAGGGTTGCATCCATCTCAACTCCTCTGTACATTTCACCAGCACCCTTCTGGACACCACAACCCATTACCTGAGTTACTGTCATACCAGTTACACCAAGGTCGTTCATTGCCTTCTTGAGGTTCTCATATCTAGAGAGCTTAGCAATAATAACAATCTTATGGATACCAGTTGAAGGTGTAGGGTCAACTGCTACGCTGCAAGATGCCTCTTTAACAGCAGGTGATGCAGACTCGTAATCTTCTGTTCCAAGCGATGTATTTTCGTTGATATCCATAGTCATTGTGTTAGAAATATCCATGATAGAGAAACCAGCATATGCTGAAGGAAGACCATGCTCTGTTGCATCAAGACCAGTAATCTCCTCTTCTTCAGTTACACGAAGTCCAAATATTGCCTTAATTACAAGGAACACAATAATCATTGTAATAATAGTCCAGCCCGCAACTGCTGCAAAACCGGTGAGCTGAATTCCTAACTGTGTAAATCCACCACCATAGAATAATCCTTCTCCAACAATTGCTCCATCATCAATTGCAACTGCATATCCAGGAGCTGTATGAGTAGCAAAAAGACCAACAGCTATTGTACCCCAGATACCATTTAAACAGTGAACTGCTACTGCACCAACAGGATCATCAATTCTAAGCTTATAATCAAGAAGCCATACACCAAAGCAAACAAGTAATCCAGATACAGCACCGATTGCAATAGCACCAGCTGCATCAGTTACATCACAGGGTGCTGTAATTGCTACAAGACCGGCAAGTGATGCGTTGAGACACATTGAAACATCAGGCTTTTTATATTTTATCCAAGTGAAAATCATAGTTACAACAGTTGCAATTGCAGGAGCAATTGTTGTTGTTACAAATACAGCTGCAAGCTGATCAAGATTCTTACAAGCCGCTCCGTTGAAGCCATACCAGCCAAGCCAGAGAATGAACACACCGAGCGCACCAATTGGAATGTTGTGACCAGGGAAAGCATTAACTTTTGTAATCTTTCCTGCCTTATCTTTTACAAACTTACCAAGTCTTGGTCCAAGAATCTTAGCACCAATAAGTGCTGAGATACCACCTACCATATGAATTGCACATGAACCTGCAAAATCATGGAATCCCATCTGAGCAAGGAAGCCGCCGCCCCAAATCCAGTGTGCCTCGATAGGATAAATAAGAGCAGAGATAACAGCTGAATATACACAGTATGATAAGAACTTTGTTCTCTCAGCCATTGCACCAGATACGATTGTTGCAGTTGTTGCACAGAATACCAGGTTAAATACAAACTCTTTAAACTTGAAATGTTCAAAATCTGTAAACAGATCGAATCCCGGCTTACCGATTAATCCAACCAGATCCTCACCAAGCAACAAACCAAATCCAATTAAGATAAACACAACAGTACCGATACAGAAATCCATCAAGTTCTTCATCAGGATATTACCTGTATTTTTAGCTCTTGTGAATCCTGCCTCCACCATTGCAAATCCGGCCTGCATCCAGAATACCAATGCCGCGCCAATCAGAAACCAAACACCAAATATAGTTCCATCAAGGCCGGAAACTGAATCCTGTAAGCCTTCGACCGCGGTCGACAAACCCTGTACTAATTCTTCCATATTCGTTTCCTCCTTATACATAAACAGGAT
>JAGHUF010000060.1 GCA_018064935.1 Candidatus Merdinaster equi
ATGAGGGAATGCCGAATGCTCTTATGGAGGCTATGGCGATGGGAATGCCATGTATATCTACGGATTGCCCATGTGGCGGTCCTGCAATGCTGATTGAGAATGGAGTAAATGGACTGCTCACCAGCGTGGGAGATTCAGATGAGATGGCAAGAGCTATCGAGAGAGTGGTAACAGATGAGAAATTTAGTAAATCACTTTCTATAAATGCGATAAAAATACGAGAAAGTGCCAGAGTTGATAAAATATATGCAATGTGGAAGGAATATGCATTGCAGATAATTGAAGAATGGGTGAAATAACGGATGGCATATTTGATATTGCATGAGGGTGGAACTGGCGAAATTGAAGAGAAAAAGTCCAGATTCATAGCGACAATCAGACCTGTTACAACTGAAGAAGAAGCAAGAAACTTTGTAGATGAGATGAAGAAGCAGTACTGGGATGCAAGGCATAACTGTTATGCCTTTATTCTTGGAGAAAATGCTGACATCATGCGATTCTCCGACGATGGAGAACCTGGCGGAACAGCTGGCAAACCAATCCTAGAGGTTCTAAGCGGAAGTGGTGTCAGGAACATTTGCTGCGTTGTAACCAGATATTTCGGGGGAACACTTCTCGGAACAGGTGGGCTTGTAAGGGCATATACTGATGCTACTAAAGCGGGGCTGGATAACTGCGTTATTGCAAGAAGAATTCCGGGTGTTCGCATGAAGATAAGGGTCAGTTATTCAGATATTGGCAAGGTGCTTTTTTTCCTGGAAGAAAGAAAAATGAAACAGGAATCAAGTGATTATGCAGAGGACGTCTGTGTAGAGGTACTGATTTCAGCAGAGGTAAAGGATAGGTTCGTAAAAGAACTGACTGAAGCAACGGCTGGAAGATGTGAGCTCGAAGAACTTGGCAGACAGGAATTCGATGAAATTGTTTTATAGCATTCTTTACAAGAGAAAATGCATGGTGCTATACTTACTCGGGCTTTAGGCGTGCATTAGGCATCATGCTAAAAGCAATCGAGAGAATATTATATATCGTAAATTTTTGATGGTTCCGCATCTGCTGGCAGTGTGAAATCATTTGGAGGCAATTATGATTCAGAAGAGAGAAGACGTAAGAAACATAGCAATTATTGCGCACGTAGATCATGGTAAGACAACGCTCGTAGATGAGCTTCTTAAACAAAGCGGCGTATTTCGTGCCAATCAGGAAGTTGCAGAGCGTGTTATGGATTCGGGTGATATTGAGAGGGAGAGAGGAATTACTATTCTGTCCAAAAATACAGCCGTAATGTATAAGGACACTAAGATTAATATAATTGATACTCCTGGACATGCTGATTTTGGAGGCGAAGTTGAGCGTGTTCTCAAAATGGTAAATGGAGTAGTATTGGTCGTTGATGCGTTTGAAGGACCAATGCCACAGACTAAGTTTGTTCTTAAGAAGGCTCTCGAGCTGGATCTGTCGGTCATCGTATGTATAAATAAAATTGACAGACCGGAGGCTCGTCCTGAAGAAGTTGTAGATGAGGTTCTGGAATTGTTTATGGACCTTGATGCGAGTGATGAACAGCTTGATTGCCCATTTGTGTTTGCATCGGCAAAGGCAGGTACAGCGACACTGAATCTCACGGTTAAAAATAAGGACATGACACCTTTGTTTGATACAATACTCGAGCATATTCCTGCACCGGAAGGTGACCCGGAGGCCGGAACTCAGGTACTTATCAGCACTATCGATTACAACGAGTATGTTGGAAGAATCGGTGTTGGTAAGGTGGATAATGGAGAGATTAAAGTCAATCAGGAGGTTGTTATCGTTAACCATCATGAGCCTGATAAGTGCAAGAAGGTTAAGGTTAGCAAATTGTATGAATATGATGGACTTAATAAGATAGAGGTAAATTCTGCAGGTATTGGTTCAATTGTTGCAATATCTGGAATTGCGGACATACATATTGGAGATACCTTATGTAGTCCAGACAGCATTGCACCAATTCCTTTTCAGAAGATTTCTGAGCCAACAATTGCAATGCATTTTATCGTTAATGATTCTCCTCTTGCAGGTCAGGAGGGCAAGTTTGTTACTAGCCGTCATCTGAAGGACAGATTATATAAGGAACTTAATACCGATGTGTCGCTCAGAGTTGAGGATACTGACTCAACAGACCAGTTCAAGGTATCAGGAAGAGGTGAGCTGCATCTGTCTGTTCTCATAGAGAACATGAGAAGAGAAGGGTATGAATTCGCTGTTTCAAAAGCAGAGGTGCTGTATAAGCAGGATGAAAACGGCAAGAAGACTGAGCCTATGGAACTTGCATATATTGATGTGCCAGAGGAATTCTCAGGAGCAGTAATCCAGAAGCTGTCTGAGAGAAAGGGTGAGCTTCTCAATATGGGAACAGGAACAGGTGGTTATACCAGACTAGAGTTTTCTATCCCATCAAGAGGTCTCATCGGATACCGTGGTGAGTTTATGACTGACACTAAGGGAAATGGTATCATCAATACGATATTTAATGGATATGGTCCATATAAGGGAGATTTGTCTTATCGTAAGCAGGGTTCACTCATTGCATTCGAGCCTGGCGAAACTGTAACTTACGGCCTTTTCAATGCACAGGAGAGAGGAATTCTGTTTGTTGGTCCTGGCGAGAAGGTTTATTCTGGAATGGTAATTGGGCAGACTGGAAAAGCTGAGGATATCGAGGTTAACGTTTGCAAAACCAAGCATCTGACCAACACAAGATCTTCATCAGCTGATGAGGCTCTTCGCCTGGTGCCTAAGAAGATAATGAGTCTTGAGCAGAGCCTTGAGTTTATTGATACAGATGAGCTGCTTGAGGTTACGCCTAAGAGCCTTCGTATAAGAAAGAAGATATTGGATCCACTTCTTAGAAAGCGTTCCAATTTCAAAAAATAGCATGAATTTGCCAGTTAACTATATTCATAGGTTGACATTGCTAAATTGCGGTGCTATAACGATACACAGAACAATTAAATCAAGTGATAGAGGTTGCGTATTTCAAGAGTAATGCTGTGGATGTGACGAACACATACGAAGCAGTATAAAAGGGAGGTACGCCGAAAGGTTAAGGGGTCGCACTGAAACCTTGGGGATGCAGGGAATACCTGTATAACTGTCATCTATTATTAGATGGGGCGCTATCGGAAGAGAAGAATGATTTTCGGCGTCCGTATGCGGACGCCGTTTTTATAGGATTTTTCTTTTTTTCGAGCAAAAGCCAGAAAAGGAAGGAGAAAGAAATGTCAATTTTTAAGGGAGCAGGAGTTGCTATCGTAACACCATTTAATCAGGATGGTAGTGTTAATTATGAGGAGCTCGACAGATTAATAGAATTCCAGATTGCGAATGAAACTGATGCTATCATTATCTGTGGAACAACTGGAGAGGCTTCAACATTAAGTCATGAGGAGCATCTGGATGTGATTGCAAGATGTGTAAAGACAGTAAATCACAGAGTTCCTGTTATTGCAGGAACAGGATCCAACTCAACTGAGACTGCCATTTATTTATCAAAGGGTGCTGAGGAAGCAGGTGCAGACGCAGTTCTGCTCGTTACACCATATTATAACAAGGCTACTCAGAAGGGCTTGTATCAGCATTTTGCTAAAACCGCTGAGGCGATAAATATTCCATGTATTCTGTATAATGTTCCTTCAAGAACCGGATGTAATATTCAGCCTGAGACAGCAGTGGCACTTGCAAAGGATGTAAAGAATATTGTTGCAATTAAGGAAGCAAGTGGAGATATTTCCCAGATTGCTAAACTTGCATATCTTGCGGACGGATGTATTGATATCTACTCAGGAAATGATGATCAGATTACACCAGTCCTTGCGCTTGGTGGTATAGGTGTTATTTCTGTATTATCGAACGTTGCACCAAAGCAGACACATGACATTGTAATGAGCTACTTAAACGGAGATCCAGCTACTTCAACTAAGATGCAGCTTGAGGCATTTCCACTTATTAAAGCATTATTCAGCGAGGTTAATCCTATACCTGTAAAGAAAGCGATGAACCTAATGGGATATGCAGCTGGTTCGCTTAGACTTCCACTGACAGAGATGGAGGATGCTAATGCAGCTAAGCTTGAGGCAGAGATGAAGAAATACGGAATTCTGTAATCTTATTAAGTGAGAAAAAAGAGTTGTAAAAAGAAGAAAGCGGTTTTACACCGCTTTTTTCTGTAGTATAATACTTTAGTGATGTGAAGTGAGAAAATGTGCGGTATTCATTACGCATTTATAAAGGAGATTAGATATGGTTAACATAATTATGAATGGTTGCAACGGAAAAATGGGGCAGAAGATAAGTGAGATAGTAGCAGCTGATCCCGATGCGCAGATTGTTGCTGGTGTAGATTTATTCGATGGAATTAAGAACGCATATCCAGTTTACCCGTCTGTGGGCGAGGTAAAAGAGCAGGCAGATGTTGTTATTGATTTCTCTAATGCAAAGGCAGTAGATAAGCTTCTGGATGATTGCGTTGCAAAAAAACTTCCAGTTGTTTTGTGTACTACAGGATTGTCAGAGGAGCAGATTCAGAAGGCAAAGAAGGCTTCAGAAAGTATCGCCGTGCTCAGAAGTGCCAATATGTCACTTGGTATTAATATGCTGCTCAAACTGCTTAAGGAAGCAACAGCAACATTAGCACCGGCTGGCTTTGATATCGAAATTGTTGAGAAACACCATAATCAGAAATTGGATGCGCCCTCAGGAACAGCACTTGCACTTGCTGATTCAATCAATGAAGAACTGGATAATGAGTACAAATATGTGTATGACAGAAGTCAGGTTAGAGAGAAGAGAACTCAGAAGGAAATAGGTATCAGTGCTGTTAGAGGAGGAACAATTGTGGGTGACCATGATGTGATTTATGCCGGAGAGGACGAAGTAATTACCTTCTCGCATAGAGCTTATTCTAAAGCTGTATTTGGCAAGGGCGCAGTTCAGGCAGCAAAATTCCTCAAGGGAAAAGGTGCCGGAATGTATGATATGGCTGATGTTATTGGCTGATATTTGAAGGGCGATAAGATAGGTATGTAAGGCCCAATGATTTATATAGCAAGGGGAAAGAATGATGGAAGCATATGAACTTCGTTTTTTGAAAAGCTTGTCAAAGCAGTATCCGACTATTGCTGCGGCTTCGACTGAGATAATTAACCTTCAGGCTATTCTGAATCTGCCAAAGTCAACAGAACACTTCTTGACGGATCTTCACGGAGAATATGAGCAGTTTAACCATGTGCTCAAAAATGGTTCTGGATCAGTTAAAAAGAAAATTGATGAAGAGTTTGGAAATACACTGTCAGAGAAGGATAAGAGATCGCTTGCTACACTTATCTATTATCCGGAAGAGAAGCTTGAGATTGTTCAGAAGGAAGAAGACAATATCGAGGACTGGTATAAGATAACGCTTCATCGTCTGGTTCAGATAACAAAACGAGTTGCCAGTAAGTATACAAGATCTAAAGTGCGTAAGGCTCTTCCAAAAGATTTTGCATACATAATTGAAGAATTAATTACAGAAAAAGAGGAAGTTCAGGACAAGGAAGGTTATTACAATGAGATCATTCATACAATAATAAGAATTGGTTCAGCGCCAGGCTTCATTATTGCACTGTCCAACCTTGTTCAGAGGCTTGTAATTGATCATCTCCATATCATCGGAGATATATATGACAGGGGGCCAGGTCCTCATGTCATAATGGATACACTTCGCCATTATCACAGTGTTGATATCCAGTGGGGAAACCATGATATTGTATGGATGGGAGCAGCCGCTGGTTCATTGGCATGTATCGCATCAGTAGTGAGAATGTCCGCCAGATATGGTAACTTGTCAACTTTGGAAGAGGGATATGGTATTAATCTGATTCCACTTGCTACTTTTGCTATGGAGCAGTATGCAGATGCAGACTGTAGCGCGTTTGCTATTAAATACAATACAGACTACAATACCAAGGATTTAGACCTTGATACCAAGATGCATAAGGCTATCTCTATTATTCAGTTTAAGCTTGAGGGACAGATTGTAAAGAGACGTCCTGAGTTTGAGATGGATAACAGACTTTTTATGGAAACGATAGATTATGACAAGAAAACAGTCGTAATCGACGGCGTGACCTATGATATGAAAGATGTAGATTTCCCAACAGTTGACAGGGATAATCCATATGCACTTTCACTAGAAGAAGCTGAAGTCATGGAAAGACTCAGACAAGCTTTTATTAGATCAGATAAGCTGCAGAAGCATGTTCGTTTCCTGTTCTCAAAGGGAAGCCTTTATAAGGTATATAATGGAAATCTTCTTTATCATGGCTGTGTTCCAATGGATGAAGAAGGTAATTTCAAGAGCGTGAATGTGTTCGGAAAAGAATATGCCGGAAAAGATTTGTATGACATTCTCGATTCGTATGCGAGAAAGGGCTATTATTCCAACCAGGATTATCAGGAGAAAAAACGAGGCCTTGATATATTGTGGTATATTTGGGCAGGTCCCAATTCACCTGTGTTTGGCAAGGATAAGATGACAACCTTTGAGCGATATTTTATTGATGATAAGCAGGCTCATGTGGAGAATAAGAATAGCTATTATAGGTTGAATGACAGGGAGGATATACTCAATAAGATTCTTGAGGAATTCGGACTTGATCCAGCCAAAGGTCATATAGTAAATGGCCATGTTCCTGTAGAACTTAAAAAAGGACAGACGCCACTTCGATGTGGAGGGAAACTTCTGATTATTGATGGAGGTTTTTCTAAAGCATATCAGGGAAAGACAGGAATAGCAGGCTATACTCTTGTTGCTAATTCATATGGAATGAGATTAGTGGCTCACGAGACATTTGAATCGACTGAAGCGGCAATAAGAAAGGAATCAGATATATTCTCAGATTCTATTATTGTTGAGAGCTATTCCAAGAGAATACATGTAGCAGATACAGATATTGGCACAGAGTTAAAGGAAAGTATCAGGCAACTTGAGGCACTTCTTCAAGCATATAGAGAAGGTCTCATCATTGAAAAAGACTAATGCAAATTAGCGGAGGTGAGGAGTATGGAGTTCAGACCTTGTATTGATATTCATAACGGGCAGGTTAAGCAGATAGTTGGAGGAACTTTGTCAGATCAGGGAGATATGGCAACAGTCAATTTTGCATCTGCAAGAGGTGCAGCGTATTATGCTGAACTGTTCAGAGAGAAGAAGCTTTCTGGAGGGCATGTTATTCTACTTAATTCCAAGGATTCACCTTATTATGAGGCTACTTGGGGACAGGCTATTAGCGCGCTGAAAGCATATCCAAAGGGACTTCAGGTTGGCGGTGGAATATGTCCAGAGAATGCGGAGGAATTCCTTAAGGCTGGCGCTGATAAGGTAATTGTTACAAGTTATGTATTCTCAGATGGCAAAATCAACATGGACAATCTTGAGAAATTGGAGAAGACTGTTGGCAAGGAGAATTTGACTCTCGATCTCAGCTGCAGAAAAACGGAGGAAGGATATAAGATAGTCACCGACCGTTGGCAGAAAATGACGGATGTAATTGTGAACAAAGAAACAATTGATCTTCTGAGTGAGCATGCCTCTGAATTACTTGTGCACGCAGTAGATGTAGAAGGAAAAGGCAGTGGAGTTGAAGAGGAAGTACTTAAAGTGCTTGGAGCCTACTGCAAGATTCCAGTGACATATGCAGGCGGAGTTCATGATTATGAGGATTTATACAAGATTTATCGCTTTGGTGCCGGGAAGATAAATGTTACAGTGGGAAGCGCCCTTGATATCTATGGTGGTTTATTGTCTATGCAAAGAATTATAGATAGTGTAGTTGGATTAAACCAGAGAGATATTAGATAATTTATCAGGTTGTTAAATGGGGTTGTGAGAAGGAAAAGCGCATGAATAAAAAGATAAATACGCCCGCTGTCGAGAAACTTCTTGATGCGGTTTTGTGTTTGAAAAATAAAGAAGAAGCATCGAAATTTTTTGAGGATTTGTGCACAGTGAATGAGATGATTTCACTGTCACAAAGACTTGAAGTAGCGGATATGCTCAAGGAAGGTAAGACTTATCTTGATATCGCAGAAAAAACAGGTGCTTCAACTGCGACTATAAGCAGAGTGAATCGTTCACTCAACTATGGTGCAGATGGGTATGAACTTGTTATTGACAGGCTAAAGCAAAAGTAATCTTTAGCCATATACTTCCATTATTGAGATAGGATCAATAGAAGAACCTTCATAAAAAACGGTATATTCAAGTGTTCTATTGTTTCTGGTTACGGCGAAGAGTACTTCGCCTTTTTTTACATCTGATCCAACGATGAATTTGGGATTCTCTCTAACGTGGTAGCTTGAAGTATAACCATTCTGGTGATCTATTGTTATTCTGTATCCCCATTCGGGATCAGCTTCGGACAAGGTTACTACGCCAGATCCACAAGCGACAACTTCAGTACCAAGGTCCGCAGTGAATTCAAGATATTTGCCTTTTTCTTCGGATTCCTTTTCTTTATATTCAGACGCTCCATTTACAGGGATTCCATCTGGAACATAGGATTTGATTTCTTCCTGAACGCGTGACTCGTCTTCCTGAGTCTTGTGCGTTACCGTGGCAGATAATACAGAATTCTGCCTGTTTAAATCCGCTATATCATTTTTGAGAGATTCATTTTCGGCTATAAGATTTGAGTTTTCTTCTGAAGCAGCAGAGTGATTACCTGAGGCAACACAGAATAGAATTGTCATAGTAATTCCCCATAACAATATAATGCTGGCCAGAGATATTCCCGTTATTTTTACGCTTTTCCACAGACGAGGTGTCATGGAGATTCTTTTGTGAATTCCATCGGGATTGCCACTATTAATTTCGATGTCCATTCCATAGGATGGCTTGTTCTGTTCCATAAGTAATCCTCCGGATGTTATTCTATCAGAAAATGGGTTCAAAAAGCAAATTTGGGGCGTTTTTATATTTACTTTTGCACCCTTAAGTGCTATTCTATCAATGTTGCAGAGTTCTGCGACGAGATATATATTTTCGGAGGAATTAGAAAATGAACAAAGGTACAGTTAAGTGGTTCAACAACCAGAAGGGTTACGGATTCATCTCTGACGAGAACGGCAATGATGTATTCGTACACTACACCGGACTTAACATGGAAGGCTTCAAGTCTCTTGATGAGGGAGCTGCAGTAGAGTTCGAAGTAGTTAATGGTGAGAAGGGACCTCAGGCAGTAAACGTAACCAAGCTGTAATTAATTGCGGCGCGCTATTTAATCTCGGTTTCGATGCCAATTCTTAATTGTCATTATTTATAGAATAAAGATTTAGGAAACAGCAGTTGTATTTACGGATTAAATTCCCTGATTCAGGGACGTTAACTTGACTAGAACCAAAAGAGACCGCAAGCCATTTTGCTTGCGGTCTTTTTTGAAAATAGAAGATTAGTTTATCACAGGTATTACCAATGAAGGAAGATAAGAGTAATAAGGCTTCGCTTGAATCAATTGTTGATCATATACTAAAGGAATCGTTCAAGATGACCAACGTTAAGTCATCAGAAATTCCTTCGATTGATTTGTATATGGATCAGGTAACTACATTTCTTGACTCGCATTTGGCAGGAGCTGCCAGAGATGAATCAGATAAGTTCCTGACAAAGACAATGATTAACAATTATACGAAGAACAATCTAATACCACCACCGGATAAAAAGAAATATTCTAAGGATCATATGATGCTTCTTGTGTTCATATATTATCTTAAGAATTTTATGTCTATGTCTGATATTGGGGCTATATTGGGACCGATGAAGGATTCTTTTTTCTCAGGTGAAAAGGAATTGAAAATTCAGCAGATATATGACCGTATTGTAAAATGTCAGATGTCTAGTGTGAGTGAGCTTCGTGATGACATTCTTGATAAAGCTCAGAAAGCCGGGGCAGTCTTCGAAGATGCCGAAATAGACGAGGACAGGGAGTATATGGAACTGTTTACTATGGTAAGTATGCTCGGTTATGATCTGTATCTCAAGAAGTTTGTTATTGAGAAGCTGATTGATGCGTATAGAGATAAGCTCGTTGGATCTGATGATAAAAAAGTAGATAAGTCAGAGAAAAAGGTTGATAAAAAAACTGACAAGAAAGCCGACAAAAAGACGGACAAAAAATAGACAGATAAATAATACGATAAAAAGATAGATTGAGGAGAAATGAAAAATGTTTTGTACAAGTTGTGGAAATGAACTTCCGGATGGATCTAAATTCTGTACTAAATGTGGAAATCCAGTTAGACCGAGCGCACCAGCGGTGCAACAGCCTCAGGTAGCTCAGCCAGTAGCACAGCAGCCCAAGACGGTACAGCCAGTAGCGCAGCAGCCTAAGCCAGCGCAGATGCAGCAACCAGTAGCACAGCAACCTAAGACGGTACAGCCAGTAGCACAGCAGCCCAAGCCAGCGCAGATGCAGCAGCCTAAGACGCTACAGCCAGAAGAAGAGCAGCCCAAGCCACCGCAGATGCAGCAGCCGGTCGCACAGCAGCCAAAGACGGTACACCCAGTAGAACAGCAGCATAAGCCAGCGCAGATGCAGCAGCCGGTAGCACAGCAGCCCAAGCCAGTGCAGATGCAGCAGCCGGTAGTTCAGCAGGCGGCTCCACAGATG
>JAGHUF010000013.1 GCA_018064935.1 Candidatus Merdinaster equi
TAAATGGAGATTATATCCCTATTAGAAAGATGCATTCAAAAGCATAAGTCGAAATTGTTTGTTTTTTCTAGCACGGTGCTAGCAGGTTTATTAGTGCATATATATATGTTCACAAATAAACTATACAACTATTTCGAGATGAACAATATTTTGACAGAGATGTCTTATGACAAAGGTGATACCCTTGCAATGGGTAGATGGTTTTTACCAATTGTCAGTAAGATTAGCTCTGTTTTTAGTATGCCTGTAATTAATGGACTGATTTGCCTATTTTGCCTTGGGATAATAGCGTGTTTGATCGTGGATATGTTAGAGATTAAGGGCAGAATATGTGGGGCTCTGGTTGGAGCAATCTTGGTGTCTTTCCCTGGGGTGGCCAGTTATTTGTCCTATGGTGTTAATAGCGATGTATTCAGTGTGGCACTATTGCTTGCAGTGTTATCAGCATGGACTTTATATAAGACCAAAGCTGTATATATCAAAAAAGAGAAAGACGATGTAATAGGCGTAGAGTCGGTAAAAATATCGAATCGAATTGTTGGAATCAGTGCGTCTGCTATACTGCTTGCCCTCTGTGTTGCAACATATCAGCCGTTTATGTCTGTGACAATAGCGCTTATATTTGCAAGGCTATTCTTAGATATATGGAATGATGGGATTGGAATTAAGGCATTCTTTAAGAAGTTTGTATTATATTTGTTATCGTTGTTAGTTGGATTCGTCATCTATTATATTGTTCTCAAGATTTTCAATGCGGTGATGAATATTGAGGTAGGGGATTATCATGGCATCAATGAGATGACTTCCTTTAGCCTTAAAGGAATAGCAAAAGGTTTTGTATATACCTACAGATATTTCGCACAGTATTTGTTCGCAGGAAGATATACTGGCGGTTTTATCTTGGCGGTTTGGAATGGAATTGTTTTATGTGCGTTTTTCTTCTTGGCATTTGCATATAAGAGAACGAAGAATATTGCATGTCTGATTTTCTTGGTAATATTCATGCCTCTTGGAGTAAATGCGTGTCCATTTTTAATGGCTGATCGTGTTGGCAATGGTGTTGACAGATATATGATGTTCTCCATGATGATTCTCTTTTGTCTAGTAATAGCAATGGCGAGCAGAGTTGAGAAAGAGAAGCTTGTTCCGGGCGTTATATATGCATCAATTCTATTGGCGGTAATTTGTAATGCTTACATAATTAATCAGGGCTATTTTAGAGCTGATGCAATGACTAAGAGTGAGAATAACTATTTGAATAGACTTGTTGCCAGGATAGAGGAATATGATGAGTATTCTTCTGAAGTGCCAGTGTACTTGCTGGGAGCAGATAAGCTGTTCAACGAGAACACATATACTAACCCATTGTTTGAAGAGCTTCCAATAATAGACGGTACGGAGATAAAGCCCTGGTACAATTATGATGCTGTAGTTAAGTATCTGGAAGTATATATGAACTTCACAGTGAATAAGGTTGATGCAGAGACCCAGGATGAGCTAGATGCAAGAGCTCTAGAGTGTGGATCTAAGCTGAATGAGATGCCAACATACCCCCGTAAAGGTTCAATGGATATGATAGATGGGGTTTTGGTTGTGAAATTAAGCCAACCGGAAGCAGAGGTGGAGGAATAAGCCATGGCTAGACTTACTAAAAAGTCTGATGCAATTGAATTATTTCTGCTAATGTTTCTTGATCTAGTGTGCTTGCTTGGTTCGTACATTGCGGCTCTTTTAATTCGATTTGGAGCATATAGAAGCTCTATCGATGAACCACAGCTTCATTGGATTGTATTTCTGGGAATAATGGTATTTGTATTACTATACAATTCAGCGGTTGACTACAATCGCAATTTCACCAGAAGAGGATATTTTGTTGAATTTAAGGCAATTACAAAGAGAAATTTTATTATTACATTAATAGCAGGTTTTTTACTGTTTGCGATTAAAGAAGCAGAAAACTATTCAAGACTTGTTTTTGCATACTTTATTGTAATAAATGAAGTAGTCACCTTACTTGCACATATCGTGGCCAAAAAGATTGCCAGGAACAGACTTAAGAAAGACCGTAACAAGACAAAGATACTGGTCGTGACGGATATAGAGCATGCTGAAGGACTAATAAAAGAGCTTTATGAAAGGGCTGACTATTCTTGGGATATATGTGCAGTAGCCCTGTGTAGTTCAAGAGCAGATAGCAAGGAGATAGAAGGGGTACCAGTTGTAGCTTATGATGACGATATTTTGAATGTGTCCATTCAGATGGCTATTGATGAGGTGTTCATACTACTCCCAGATGCGAGTCGTAAGTATGTTAATAATCTCATACATAATTTCGAGATGATGGGAGCAATTTGCCACTACAGTATAGATGTCACAGAAATGACAGGAAATTATAGTCATGTGGGAGAATTTGGTGGCTTTACGGTTATCACCTATTCCGAGGCTCAGTTTGATTATAGACGCAGGATGGTTAAGCGTTTAATTGATATAGTAGGGGCAATTATTGGGCTTATATTAACAGCAATTACTTTCCCTTTTGTAGCCATAGCGATTAAAGTCAATTCAAAAGGACCGATCTTCTTTGCTCAAACTCGAATAGGTAAAAATGGAAGGCGTTTTAAAATATATAAGTATCGTTCGATGTATATAGATGCTGAAGAACGGAAGAAAGAGCTTGAAGCCCAAAATGAGGCTGAAGGGCTCATGTTTAAGATGAAGAATGATCCAAGAATTACTGGTGTTGGGAAATTTCTTCGTAAGACGAGTATAGACGAGCTACCTCAATTCTATAATATCCTTATTGGTGATATGAGTCTTGTCGGAACAAGACCTCCAACAGAGGATGAATTCGAAAAGTATACGCCATATTATAAAAGGCGGTTGTGTATTACGCCTGGTCTAACCGGGCTATGGCAGGTGAGTGGTCGAAGTAATATAGAAAACTTCGATGACGTAGTAAAATACGATCTTCATTATATTGACCATTGGTCACTTAGTTTAGATTTTAAGATACTGCTCCAGACAGTCGGAGTTGTATTACTTGGAAAAGGTGCAAAATGACATCTGTAACAATCATATTTACATGTTATAACAGAAAAGAAAAATCGGCAGCATTTGTGAAGTCGGTTCAGGATGAGAACCTTGATATAAGATTTGTAGTTACCGATGATGGGAGTACTGACGGAACAGATATTGACCTGCAGAAGCTGATTGATAGAGGGTATCATCTGGATATTGTCAAAGGTGATGGTAAACTTTACTGGTGTGGTGGAATGCGCAAGGCGGTAGACTACATTCTAAACAAGAATATTAAGTCTGATTATTATGTATTTGCGAACGATGATGTAGATGTATTCGATCATGCCCTATATGAGATGGTAGTGCAGAGCAAGAAGCATGGTGGAAGCGTTGTGGTTGGAGTGACCTGTGACCATGATGGAAATATGACGTATGGGGGAATACGCTACAGAAAGAATGGAATCAAATATGATCATGTCGATGTGACAAGTGAGGACTTATCTTGTGATTCATTTAACTGCAATCTGGTATTAATTCCAAGTCAGGTATTTCATCAGTTGGGGAATTTTGATGAGCATTTTACCCATTCGATGGGAGACTTTGATTATGGACTCCGCGTTAAAAAATCTGGAATCCCTATAGAGAGTACTAGAAGATATGTGGGGATATGTGAGAGAAATCCGCTCAAAAAGACTTGGTCTGATAGAAATCTTTCAAGAAAAGAAAGATTTGAATTAAAACGTTCGCCTAAAGGACTACCTCACAAAGAATGGTTTTATTTCTTAAATAAGCATTTTGGATTGTGGACTGCGATAACCAGGTCGATATCACCATATTTTAAAATATTACTTGGTAAATAATCATTTTTCTGGAGAGAGAATTATAGTGAAGAGAATCGGTATATATCTGGAGAGAAAACCGGATTCTGGTGGGGCTTATCAGTATTGCTTAGCTATGCTTAAGAGCCTTTCGGAAATAGCAAAAGATAAAGAAGAATACGAGATAACTGCATATGTAATGTACCATGAGTGGGAAGAAATTACTAATGGTATGGGACTTCGTACAGTGTATGCTATGAAGAATGGTTTTGAAAAAGGTTTTTATTACCTTTGCGAGAAATTGTTGAGTGTCAATGCTTGTAGGAAGATATGTCCCAAGATTCATCCGTTCGGACGTGCGCTTAAGAAAGACCATATAGATTATTGTATTTATCCGTGTGCAGATAAGATTTCTTTTATGATGCCGACACCAGCGATAGTATCAGTCTTTGATTTAATGCACAGATA
>JAGHUF010000019.1 GCA_018064935.1 Candidatus Merdinaster equi
ACACCTAAAAGCGTCTGAAACTGATTACCTTCTCTGAAGCCTTGAACGAGCTTGTCTATAGCCTGTGGCTGATCTCCTGTTGGTTTGTATTCTGAATGTAGTTTAAATTCCATGCCTTATATTTTACCAAACTTATGTTCGACTGTAAATATTATTCTAATATGAAAGCGTAATCCCACCTCGCCGGACACACCTTTATGAGCGCGCCCATGGCGCGCAAACATCAAAAAAACTGCCGGAAAAATCCGGCAGTTTTGGATTTCAAAAATAATTACTGAATATCCTCATCACCAAAAGGATCTCCACACTCAGGACAGAACTTTGGAGGGTTTGAAGGATCTGCAGGAACCCATCCACACTTATCACATTTATACTGTGGAGCTCCGGCAGGTTTCTTAGCTCCGCAATTCTGACAGAACTTACCCTGGTTAACTGTTCCACATGAGCATGTCCAGCCGTTTGCCTGTGCTGGCGCTGGTGCAGGAGCTGCCTGCTGTGCTGTACCAAATCCCATATTAGGAGCAACATTTCCCATCTGAGGCTGCTGAACACCGCCCATCTGAGCTCCCATCTGATAGAGATTCTGTGCATTCATTCCGCCTGCCTGCTGTGCCATTCCCATACCCATAAATGCCATTGCAGCACCATTAGGATTGCTTGCAGCCTGCTGCATAGCATTTGCCTGTGCACCAACAAGCTGAGCTGCAGCCATGGTAGGATTCTTGAAAGCTGCATTTCTCTGCAGCTCTTTAATCATCTTCTCGTCTTCTTCATCTGCCTTAACACTTGAGATACCGACAGATACAATCTCGATTCCTCTGAACTGAGTCCACTTAGCTGAGAGGTTCTCTTTCATTGCCTGAGCAAGTTCTTCTGTATGAGCAACAAGTGCTGAATAACGCACACCCATTTCAGAAATCTTAGCAAATGCTGGCTGAAGAGCTGTAAGGAATTCTGAACGAAGCTGGCTCTCAAGTTCATCTCTTCTATATACACCTGAAACATTTCCACATACATTTGTATAGAAAAGAATAGGATCTGTCAGTCTATAGCTGTACTCACCAAAGCACTTGAGTGATACATCCATGTCAAGTCCGCAGTTCATATCAACAACACGGAATGGAACTGGTGCTGGAGTACCGAACTTATTTCCAATTATTTCCTTTGTATTGAAGTAGTAAACTCTCTGATCCTTTGGAGCTTCACCACCAAATGTGAAACGCTTTCCAATATTCTGGAATGTCTGAAGAAGACTTGTTCCAAACTTTCCAGCAAAAATAGAAGGCTCTGTAGAGGAATCATATGTGAATTCTCCAGGCTCGGCACAAATGTCAACAACCTTACCCTGATCAACTATACACATACACTGTCCATCAGCTACTGCTATTACAGAACCATTACTGATGACATTGTCGCTTCCCTTTGTATTACTTGATCTTCCTGATACTCTCTTCTGTCCCTTTGCACACAGAACATCCGCATCGAGTGCTTCACAATAGAAATACTCTTTCCACTGATCTGCAAGAACTCCGCCTACTGATCCCAATGCTGCCTTAATTAATCCCATTTTTTCTTCCTCCCATTATTAATAAAAAGATAAAAAACTACATTCCACTTGTAGTCGTATTCAATCAAAATCACCTACGTACAATATTGTACATAATACTAATGATTCCCTCAAGCAAATTCTTCACTACTGAATCTGACCAAGAACATATTCATATGCGGCATTCTTCTGATTGTCATAGCCGCTGTCGCGGTATGTATCCGAATCAAATACAACTTCCTCGTCCGGCTCTATTCCAGTTCCATGAATGCAGACTCCATTTGGCGTGAAATACTTACATATGGTAAGCTTGATAGCCGATCCGTCTGCCAGATTTACTACACGCTGAACAATTCCTTTTCCGTAAGAGGTTGTTCCCATAATATGTCCAACACCGTAATCCTTAATAGCACCAGTCAGTACCTCAGACGCCGAAGCAGAATTGCCATTAATCAATACCGCCAGCGGAACCTCCAGTCTGTTGTCATTAGTATTATCATAATTCTGCTTTGTTCCGTTCTTATCTTCTGTATATACTACAGTTCCATTTGGCAGAATCATTCTGGCCATATCAATCGCCACATTAAAATCTCCGCCCGGATTATCTCTAAGGTCTATAATCAGACCCTTCATTCCTTCTTCGCGCGCTTTGCCCAACGCATCCTTAAACTGCTGCTCTGTCACCTTGTCAAATTCGTACACCCAAATGTAGGCAATCTGGTTATCAAGCATTTCATATTGAACAGTATCTCTGTCAATCTTTTTTCTGGTTATTGTAAAATCAAAGGTATCATAATAGCCCTTCTCATTATTGAACCTGTAGATAGTTATGACAACATCCGTTCCCTCTTCGCCCTTAATCATAGATACGACTTCACTCGTATCCAGTCCGTACACTTCCACTCCATCAACGGCATAAATGAGATCCCCTGACATAATTCCAGCCGCCTGGGCAGGAGTGTCTGGCAGGACGCTGGGTATATAAGCATACCCCGTATCCTTGTCTAAACCGACATATGCACCTATTCCATAGTATGCACCTTCAGTCTTCTCCATCAGCTTGGTGAGTTCTTCCTTGGTGTAGTAAACAGAATAGGGATCCTCAAGCGAATACATCATGCCGGCGAGCATACCATCCATGAGATCTTCCTTCGAAACATCCTCAAGATAGTACTGGTCGATAAGCGCTTCGACATTCTTGATTTTATTCTCATTTTCCTTCGTCAAAACACTGCTTCCAGAATTGCTGCTGGCCGCAGAATTATTGGCATTTAAGTCTTTGAGTGTCTCTGAACCGGCGCCGCTATTTACACAGCGTATGAAAAAAGCAATTCCGAAGGTCAGGAGCACTATTGCCGCACCTGTAATAAGTCCTTTTACATAGGACAGCTTTTCTTTCTCCTCCGGAGTCAGTGCAGAAGGATCTTCCTTTTCTGCCTCTATTTCATTTTCCTCATCATCATTCTCGGATTCCAGACCACTTTCCAAATCGCTTTCCGGCTCGTTTTCCTTATCCTCAATCTCTGGTTCCATTTCAATCCTATTGTTATTCTCAGTGCTCATATATCAACCTGATACAATTCTAATTTTATGGTGAAACATAATTAAGTGGATTCTGATACTCACCATTTTTTCTGACAGTAAAATGCAAGTGGTTACCTGTCGCAAGTCCTGTCTTTCCAACAGCAGCGATAGTTTCTCCCTTAGAAACCATCTGTCCTTTTTTTACATACAGCTTAGAGCAGTGCATGTAAATCGTATATATACTTGATCCATGGTCAATCATTACATAATTGCCCATTGCAGAGGTGTAACTTGCAGCAACAACCTCTCCATCATAAGCCGCAACAATATCTTTGCCCGCCTGAGCAGGAATATCGATACCATTGTGGAACTTAGCGGTATGAAGAATAGGATGCACTCTGTTACCAAACTCAGACGAAATAGAATGGCAGCTTGGCACAGGCCATCTGAAAGTTCCACCATCATAATTGATCTGATTCTCTAACTTCTTTCTCTCTTCCTCTACAGCCTTCTCAAGTGCTTCAATTGCTGCATTCTGTGCTTTGATCTTCGCATTAATGCTTTCAATTGTCTCAGCCGTCTCAGCTATATCAGACTGCAGCTCACGTATATTAGCCTCAGCAATTTCCTGAAGTTCCTTCTGCTCCTGCTGCTCCTGCTCGAGCGAACTCTTCTGCTCCTGAAGAAGCTGTTCCTGGCTCTCAAGTTCTTCCTGAATTGCTTTGATCAGCTGCTCATTCAGAATATATTCATCTAATTTTTTCCTGTCATACTCAGATATGGATGCAATGTAATCAGCTTTATTTAAAGCATCCGCAAAACCGTTTGATGAAAAGAGAAGTTCCAATGCATAGGTATCCCCCTCCTCATACATAAAACGGATACGGACCTTCATAGCCTCGTACTGCTCTCTTTCTATACGCTGAGCTTCCGCAAGTTCCTGCTTAACATTCTCAATTTCTATCTCTTTAGCAGTAATCTTAGATGACAAATCCTCAATATTGTTCCCAAGTTCAACGAGCGCATCATCGATTTGAGAAACATATTCATCGAGGTTTGCCTTCTGATTCTTCAGATTCTGAAGTTCTTTTTTGTACCCACTAATATTACTCTGAAGCTTCTTCTGCTCCTGCTGAGCCTTCTCAATCTCGGATTCCTTCTCCTTAATGTAGTCATTCGTCGGCTTATCCGCAAATGCAACAGAAGAATCGTTTATTAGTACAAATGACAGAATCAGAACCAGCGCAATAACATGTCTTATTTTTAGTCGAAAAGCAACTCTGTTCAATCTTCTTCCTCACACTCTTAAGTGTTTTCTTACTGTAAAGAAACTTCCTAAGAAACCAATTCCCACTCCGACTGCAATTGATATCGGCGCAAGAAGTCCCATAACCTCTTCGATTGGCATGAATGCCAGCATTGACTGAAGAGAAAAGAAATTGTCAACAAGGAAATCCATCGCTTGACCATACATGAAATAAATCGCAACAAGTGGAACCACCGAACCAAATAAACCAAGAATCAGACCTTCCACAACGAATGGCGCACGCACAAAGAAATCTGTCGCACCCAGGTATTTCATAATCGATATTTCTTCTCTTCGCAACGAGATTCCCAGATTAACTGTATTACTAATAATAAATGCAGATACCACAAGCAAGAGAATGATAATTGCTATGGCAACATACGTCACCATCGAATCCATGCTCGTAAGCATATTAGCCGTGATTGCAGACTCATTAACCTTGCGCACTCCCTCCAATGAATTCAAGTATGTAACAAGTGCACTCTGCATTGAGACATCATTCATGTATATCTGAAGGTTGTCAGATTTTTCCAGCGGATTCTCTGTAAAGCCCGCAACATACTCTTCACCAAAGTATTCCTGCGAGAACTCAGCCCAGGCTTCATCTGCCGTGACATAATAAGTATCCTTAACTTCAACCCTGTTCATGATGAGCGAGTTAATCTCTTCTTTTCTTTCCGCAGTCGCCTCATCTGTGAAGAATACAGTAACACATACTCCTTCCTGCGCATTTCTTACTATGTGCTGAACATTCAACAGTATTGCAAAGAAAACGCCAAACAGGAACAGACAAGCTGCAGTTGTCATTATTGAAACAAAAGAATACAGCTTATTTCTTACGCAGTTCTTAAATCCCTGCTTGATAGCGAACAAAAAGGTACTAATCCTCATCTATGTATACCCCCTGTTCCTCATCACTGACAATTACGCCCTGTTTCATCGTAATAACTCTCTTTTTCATAGCGTTAACTATATCCTTGTTATGGGTAACAAGAAGAATAGTTGTTCCCTTCTCGTTGATTTCCTCGAGAAGCTTCATAATCTCCCATGAGTTGGTTGGGTCAAGATTTCCTGTTGGCTCATCGGCCAAAAGAATTGGTGGATTATTGACTAGAGCTCTCGCTATAGCCACTCTCTGCTGCTCACCACCTGACAGCTGCTTGGGTCTTGCCTTATATTTGCCTGCAAGACCAACCATCGAAAGAATTGTTGGCACATTTCTTCTGATATCTCTTCTGCGCGCCTGAACAATAATCTGAGCAAAGGCCACATTATCATATACATTTCTATCCTTGAGAAGTCTGAAATCCTGGAAAACAACGCCAATACTTCTTCTGTATCTCGGAACCCTTCCACGTCTTAAATGTACAACATCTGTTCCATTAACATAGATATCTCCCTCTGTTGGAAGAAGCTCCCTGAGAAGCAATTTAATCAGTGTTGATTTTCCCGATCCGGAATTACCTACAATAAATACAAACTCACCCTTCTTAATCTGGAGTGAGACATCATTGAGCGCAGGCTTTCTTCCATCACGATAGACCTTCACTACATTATCTAGCTGAATAGCAATATTCTCATCAATTTCTGTTCTTTTCTTTTTTGCCACTTTTATTCTCCTGCTGTATTAATCAGCGTTTTAGAAATCCAATTTTTCCATGTATCGCATGTACTTAACAACCATGAGTGCAATCTTAATTGTAATTGCATCATTAAACACACGCAGATCAAGACCTGTTCTCTTCTGTATCATATCCAGACGGTACACAAGAGTGTTTCTATGTACGTTAAGCTGACGGCTGGCCTCGGATACATTCTGGTTATTCTCAAAGAATTTATTAATTGTCTTGATAGTCTCATCATCAAACTCATCAAGATCACGATCCCCAAAAATCTCTTTGATAAACATTCTGCACAGAGGTACTGGAAGCTGATAAATCAGACGACCAATTCCAAGCTCGGCATACGCAATTACATTCCTCTCATCAAAGAAAATCTTGCCAACATCGAGTGCCATCTTAGCCTCTTTGTATGATCTACTCACATCCTTAAGCTCATTTACAATTGAGCCGCAGGCAACTAATACTTGAGGAAGTTTTTTATCTTTTGCAAGGAAGGTATGTATTCTCTCTGCATCAGCTGAAATATCAGCTGCAGTTTCATTTTCCTCAAGCGAACGGATTACAATCACACTTGACTCATCGACTGCTGTAACAAATGCTTCCATTCCGTCGCTGCAGAAATCAACCAGCATCTCAAGAACATTTGCGTCTTTGTCGCCATCAATTTCGACTATCATCGCAACTCTTTTTTTCTCAATCGGAATACGAAGCTTTTTGCTTCGACTGTAAATATCAACCAATAAGAGGTTATCCAGAAGAAGATTCTTAATAAAGTTATCCTTATCGAATCGCTCCTTATATGCCACCAACAGATTTGTAAGCTGGAACGCTGCCATCTTGCCAATCAGGAGCTGATCCTCTCCATCTCCGGAAATAATCAATATATACTCCAGCTGATCCTCATCAAAAATCTTATAAAATCTTCTTCCGCGAATCTGCTGTGAGTCTGCCTCCGACAAAGCAAAAGGGCGAACATCTGCAAGTCCCTTATCGCCATATTCATTGGTTGTTACAATCACTCTTCCCTCTGTGTCACAAACGCACAAATCCATTCCACAGATAGCTTTGAGGCCATCGATTGTACTTTGCATAATCTGATTTGAAATCATACATTTTCCTCTTATTCAACAAAATAAACTGCTGTTTTTTGTAATTTATGACAATACTCGTAGACCATTTTAACCTATTTTCACAAAAAAATCCACAGGAAATCCTGTGGATTTTGGTTATTATTTCTAATTCAATAATTTGGCATATTCAGATATTAAGTTTATGGCAAAAGTAAAATACCATCTTTCTCAATCTTCACTCTGCGAATCTTCAGAAGATGTCCGATTGCTCTTTTGAACTCATTTTTGCTCATGCCTGTGGTAGTTCTAATAATTTCGGGATCCGCTTTATCAGTGAACGGAAAACTTCCGCCATTTTCTTCCATCAATTCTATAAGCTTGTCAGAATCAGAATTAATCATCTCGTAGGCTTTTTCTCTGACGGCCAGATCTATCTTGCCATCCTCCTTGATGCCTACCACTCTTGCATTTATCTTCTGAGCTACCTTTATGTTTCCCACACACTCCTTCTGAGGAATGAGGGCTGAGTACATATCATCTACAGCAACAAATGCCCCAAAATTTTTGCTCAGCTCATAAACATAGCCTTCTACTCTGTCATCCTTCGCATATGGGTGCTCTTTAGACAGATACGGATATAATTTCATGGTCGCACACAATCTTCCTGTCTTATCGACATAGAGTGCGACTAATATCTCATCGCCCACCTTTACAGGATATGTCTGCTCACGAAATGGGAGAAGTAAATCCTTCTCAAGTCCCCAGTCGAGAAACGCTCCAATTTTTGCTTCCTGTATAACGCGGAGTCTCTTCACCTGACCAAGTGTGATAAGCGGTGTTTTTGTAGTGGCTATATTTCTGTCTGACGAATCCTTATACAGAAAAACCTGTATTTCGTCTCCTATCTTCGCATTCGGTGGAACCTGCTTGCCTGGAAGCAGAACTTCCTGCCCATCTTCCGAATCCTTTAGATAAATACCGAATTCGACTTTGCGCGCATATATTAATTTCTGTATTTCACCAAGCTTCATTTCTAACTATTACCCAATAACTCTCAAACTGATTAATAGAAAATATGATCTCCGATTACAATTCCTTCAGTCCTTGAACCCTTCCTATGGAAATGGCAGGCAATTCCAATTGGATTAACTCCATTCATTGCATCCTGCGCTGCTTTCATGCACTTCTCATAGCTACCCTTGTCAAGGCACTTTGCAAAACGTCCACTTCGAACTGGTGAGAACTGACCTGACGCATACAATACTCCCGCGACCGAATTAGGATATGCAGGGCTCTTCACTCTGTTAAGCACAACAGCTCCAACAGCAACCTGTCCATCATATGGCTGATTACCTGCCTCTGTATAAATGATAGCTGCCAACATCTGTAGATCGGTGTATGTCGATGACACAGCAACTCTCTCTGCATCAAGCTGCGCCTTACGAGCTTCAGATTCTCTTTTCGCCGCTTCGGCTGCTTCGCGTTCTGCCTTCTCTCTAGCAGCAATCTCTTCGTTGGTCTCTCCCTCGTCTATGATGAATGTCAGCTTGACATATTCACCAGAAACATAACCGTCATATCCTTCGTAAACTATTGCCAGATATCCATTATCTGCCATGCCATACACTTCTACAACATCCCCCTGCGAGAGGATTCCATAGCTGGATGCCTTCTTCGTTGACTCCTTACGAACAGTGAGTCCATTTACAAGAACTGTTCCCAGAGTTGTTCCAACTTCCGATGCTATTGCTTTAGCATCATCTCCAAAAGCCAGATACTCATCGCTCGCCCAACCAACTAGATTACCAGAACGAATCTTCGCCCAGCCATTTTTTCTCTCAAGAACACGTCCGCCACAGTCTGCATATAGTGCTCCGATTGTCTTGGCCTCTTTGTCGGGCTCTTCTCGAACATTCAGTTTACTTGTGACATTGTATACCATGAAGAGCGAGTCGTTCGACTGAGCCGTCACGCCCGTATCTTCACTTTGTATTTTCGCTTTGGATCCATTTGCATTAATCGCATTTTCCTGAAGCGTGCGATCATCAAGCGAAATGTCAACATTCAGAATTCTATCCACTCCGGAACTAACTTCTCCGGACAGATAATCCATATACAACTCATCATCATTCTCATCCGATGCTGCACTGCCTTTATTTCCTGCCAAGAGGAATGCTGCGACTGACAGAAGCATAAACATCATGGAAAAAAGAATTGTATATAGCTTCTTTCCTTTTGTTTCCATACTGTAATTGACCTCGGGTTGTGCACAAAAAACATGCACTTCATTTGATCTATCAAAGTTACGTATCGCAAATATTATCAGAGGTCATTTAGTTTTGTCAAATTTTACAATTTTCTTGATTTATCAATACAAGCCTTAAGAGCTTCAATCACGCTGCCCCTAAAACCGTTATCCTCAAGGACTCTCACGCCCTCGATTGTGGTTCCTGCAGGCGAGCATACCATGTCCTTCAATTCTCCCGGATGTTTTCCTGTTTCAAGAACAAGCTTGGCTGATCCGAGTACTGACTGCGCCGCAAACTCGATAGCCTGTTTTCTTGGCATACCTCCAAGTACAGCTGCATCGCTCATTGCCTCAATCAACATGAAAATGTATGCTGGTGAGCTTCCCGACACAGCTCCTACCACATCCATCAGTCTCTCTGGAACAACATGTGCAGCTCCAAATGATGACAATAACTTAAGTGCCAGTTCCTTATCGTTTTCTTCCACCTGGTCATTGAAACATACGCCTGTACATCCTTCTCCGACAAGTGCCGGTGTGTTTGGCATTGTTCTAACAAGTTTGATTTTCTTTTCAAATGCATTTTCAATAAACTCGAGTGTTTTTCCAGCAGCAATTGAAATGACCAGCGTTCTCTCTCCGACATTTTCTCTTACCTGCGGAATAACGTCACCAAAAAACTGTGGCTTAACTGCAAGAAACAGAACGTCACTTACCTTTGCTACATAGCCGTTGTCCAAAGTCGTCTCAACTCTCTCGCCATTTTTCTCAAACATGGCTGAAACCTTATCGCAGGTTTCCTGTGTTGCTGCACTGCCAATCAAATCCTTTGGAGTAACTATCTCTTTTTCTAACAATCCTCCAATGATTGCTTTGGCCATGTTACCCAATCCAATAAATCCAATTTTCATCTTCTATTTCCTTTCAGATTCTCTTCGCCTCTGCCGATTTGCTTCATAAATCAAAAGTGTTCCGGCAATTGCTGCGTTCAATGATTCCACTTTTCCTTCCATCGGAATTCTAACATAGCAGTCAGCTTGATCTGCTGTATGCTGCGTAAGACCATTCCCTTCATTTCCAATCAGGAATGCAGTTCCGGTCGCATAATCGAATTCATCATGGAATTTTTCACCCTTTAAATGAGCTGCATATACCTTGATTCCCTCAGATTTTATGCGGTTTATAGCACTGTCAAGGTTATCCACTTGACATACTGGCATTCTGAATATTGATCCCATGCTGCCGCGTATTACCTTTGGATTATATATATCCACAGTTCCCGGTGAAAGAATAATTCCTGTTACTCCCGCTCCTTCGCCAGTCCTTAAAAGAGTCCCCAGATTACCCGGATCCTGAAGTTCTTCTATAATAAGAAGAAGTGGCTTCACATTCTCGTTTTTAATCATATCCTCCAAAGCATATTTAGGAGTTTTTAGTACGGCAAGTATTCCCTGAGGAGTTTTTGTATCACACATTTTTTTCATCACCTCAGTAGAAACACTCTCCGCTTTTACCTTTTTAAGCTTATCCTTCAGCACTGTATCTGGAGAATCCCATATACGCTCCTCGACATACGCCTCGACAATATCATCAACCGGTGCTTCGAGAAACAATTTCCTTCCCTCTATGATATACAGCCCTTTTTCTCTGCGTGCTTTGGATTTATTCTGTAATTCAGTTATTTCCGTTATTTTCTTATTAGATGTACTAGAAATCATATTACTAAGATAAAAAAGGGCACGCGAACTAACCGCATACCCTCATGACTATACTACATTGACAGAATTCTGCTGACCTGATACTGATATTCAGGAATATCCTTCTGCATTGCGAGAGCTTCCTCTATGTCATAATCTACAAACTCTCCATGATTAAATGCCACTACCCTGTTGCTCTTTCCTTCGCAAAGTATATCAGCTGCATATGCTCCCATGACTGATGCATAGAAACGATCCTTACAGGTAGGATTACCTCCACGCTGCATATAACCAAGAATTGTTGCTCTGGTTTCTATTCCAGTAGCCGCCTCTATTCTACGAGCCATAGAAGTTGAGTGTCCGATTCCCTCTGCATTGATGATAAGGTGATGTGTCTTTCCTTTTTTACGATTACTGATAATATTGTTAATTATATTCTGCTCGTTATAATCATATTTTTCTGGAAGAAGAATATCTTCTGCACCGTTCGCAACGCCACACCACAGAGCAATGTATCCTGCATTTCTACCCATTACCTCGATGATTGAGCATCTCTCATGTGAAGAAGATGTATCTCGTACCTTATCAATGGCCTCCATCGCTGTGTTAATCGCAGTATCAAAACCTATGGTATATTCTGTACAAGCGATATCCAGATCAATTGTTCCAGGAAGACCAACTGTGTTAATTCCCTGACGCGCCAAAGCCTGTGCACCTCTGTATGATCCATCTCCACCGATTACAATCACTCCATCGATTCCATGCTTCTTACAGATTTCTGCAGCCTTCTTCTGTCCTTCCTCTGTCGTGAACTCCATACATCTGGCTGTTCCCAAAATGGTACCGCCTCTCTGGATGATATCTGAAACAGAATGGCGATCCATCTCTGAGATTTCTTCATTTAACAATCCCTGATATCCACGCTTTATTCCCATAACGCGGACCCCATTGTTCAGACTCTTTCTAACAACTGCTCTGATAGCAGCATTCATGCCTGGAGCATCTCCACCACTTGTAAGCACTGCAATTGTATTAATCTTCTTTGCCATATGCAACTCCTCTTATAAGAACGCTTTAATAATACTATGTACTAAAACCTTGTCTTTCCTTTTCTTTCGTTAGAATACCACACTAAAGCGCTTCATTCCAGCACCACTACTGAATTGGCGCATTAATTGTCACAACTTTTGTAAACGCTTTCTCCTCATACTCTTCTACAGGCATGGGCTTTGCAAAATAGTATCCCTGAATGAGAATGTCGTTATCAATACCCGCAAGAAAATCCACCTGCTCTCTGGTCTCAATTCCTTCTGCAACCACACTCATACCAAGTTTTCGTGCAAGAGCAATTGCATCTTCAACGATGAGCTTTCCTCTGTCTTCGCTGTCTTTTCCACGGAAGAATTCAGCATCCAGCTTTATAACATCAAGAGGAAGTTCCTTAAGTGAGTTGAGTGAAGAATAACCAGCACCAAAGTCATCCATCGACACAGCAAATCCATACTCCTGCATCTTGCTAACCGTACGAAGCAGCTGCTCTTTGTCATCAAAGAAAGCACTTTCTGTCAGCTCAAGTTCAACGCAGTCATGTGGTGCACCATACTTATCAACAATGTCTCTGATATGCTCCGCAAGATTATCCATAGCAAAATGCGCTCTTGATACATTTACCGAAATAGGTACAACTTTCCTTCCTTCGGCAATCCATTTTGCCTGGTACTTTGCGACCTCTCCAATCATAAAATCATCAAGCTTTACGATGAAACCATTTTCTTCAAATATCGGGATAAACTTATATGGAGGAACCAATCCCTCTGTAGGATGTTTCCAACGGCACAATGCCTCAGCTCCACCCAATGTTTCATCCTTAGTTATATACTTAGGCTGAAGATACATCTGGAATTCGCCCCTGCTAAGTGCATCCTCCATCTCGTTTTCGACTCTTCTCTCCCACAGCTGAGAAGCTCTCATTTCATCAGTGAACCAGACGATTGTATTTTCACCCTGCTCAAGTGCCATAGCTCTTGCCACAGTCGCATCATTATAAACACTTACAAGATCATCCTTCTCTGTTGCGACATGGCATACACCTGCGGCGAAGCCTAATCTCTCGCCCTCCTCGCACAGCGCTAGTTCCTGAATGATACCACCAATTCTTTCATTTAATTCTTCTGGTGATGAATAAGATACAAGCAGGGCAAAGTCTGCCTTTTCGTATCTCACAGCCAGTTCTCTACGATCCATCTTCGGTGCAATGATTTTGTAGAATTTTTCTACGAGCTCATTACCCTTTTTTACTCCATTATATGCAACATAGCTTCTGAATCTTGTAAAAGAAATACATACCGAAGCATATCCCGCTCTTCCCTCTACATTGTCGCCAAGCGCTGAATTAGCACGGCGGAAATATCTTTTGAGAAGTCGCTTTCCATAATCCTCATAATAGAGTTTATTCTTTCCATTGGTGATTTCATCCATATATACCAGATTGTACATAGCTCTTCTGGTAAGAATAAGTCGAACAATCGAAATCACATGATATATAAGCACTATGAAAGTAATAAGTAATACGATTGCAATTGCAACGAGAATATATGCCATGTCTCCAAACAGCAGTGACATTCTGTACTTAATACAAAGAATATCTGCTGTGTCGCCATATGGGAACTCAAACCAGACATCCATCACACTAAGTTCCTGGTCAAGCCATTCACGCGTGGTCGCTTTCTGCTCCGACATAGCTTCAGCCAACTGCTTGATGAGGACTTTTATATTGCTAGGCGAAAAAGAGTTCACACCGAGCATAACCATATTTTCTTCCGCAATATATGCATTTGTATTTCCCAGAATATCCTGGAGCTGGGGATATTCCGTCAGTGCTAATTTTCCCTCTGGCAACTCAGCATCCTCACCGTAGCTTTGCTTCACATTTCCGTCAGAATCCATGACAGTAATTCCCTGAATATGACTATTCAGCGCAAAATAATTATTAACCACCTGCGTCCGAGCTGATTCATCCATATATTCAAGGTCACTGACTGAAGCAGAGATATGATTCACATCTGTGGTGGCATCGCTCCATTTCTGGTTTAGCAATCCCATACAGCAGACTGCAATCACACACCAGGTTGCAGCGAGCGTAAACAAAGTAAAGAAAACAACTCTTACTATATGCCCAGCAAAACCCGCTTGTTTAACTCTTTGAATTTTAACATTTCTATCTTTTGCCATACGTTTTTCCGTCTTCTCTTTTCTTCTCTTATCTTAGCTTACATCCCATGTAATATTTATTAATCTGGCTGAAATAATCGTTCAGGAAATGTTACTTTAGCCCTTGAAGAATAAGCCCATCAAATTTCTTCCAAGTGATCCGCCTACATTACCCGCAAGCTTCTTCCCGAAGCTTCCACCAATTGAACTACCTAATGTATTACCAATTTCTCGACCAATAGTTCCTGCTGCGGTACTTGCAACTGACTTAGTTGCTCTCTTTACAGCCTTGCTTCCTGCCTCGGATGCTTTCTGCGCTTCCTTTGCCCTTGCAAGTGCTTCTTTCTCAGCAGCCTTAGCTGCCGCAGCCTCTTCTCTCTGAGCCTGCTTAAGTGCAGCAGCCTCCTCTCTCTCAGCCGCTTTTCTTTCAGCTTCTTCCTGCTTCTGCGCGAGCTTTCTCTCCTCTTCCTCTCTCTTCATTCTCTCAAGCTCTTCTTCATCAGCAAGACGCTTTCTCATGAGGAATTCATACGCAGAATCATTATCGATCGTTTCCTCGTACTTCATGGTGTACATGCTATTATTGATGACGCTGCTTCTCTCCATATCATCAATTGCTCCCATGAAGCTCTGAGGAGGAAGTATATTCACCTTCTGAACTACAGTTGGCACGCCCTTTTCATCCAGCACTGACACCAGTGCTTCACCAATACCAAGATTAATCAGGGTATCGAATGTATTAATTTCAGGATTTGCTCTGAACGAGTCAGCAACGGCCTTTGCAGCCTTCTGCTCAGACGGGGTATATGCGTGCAATGCATGCTGTATTTTATTTCCAAGCTGCGCAAGCACTCCATCTGGGATATCCTTAGGACTCTGTGTTATGAAATAAACACCAACGCCCTTGGAACGAATCAGCTTTACAACCTGTTCTATTTTCTCAAGAAGACTCTTGCTTGCTGTGCTAAACAGAAGATGTGCTTCGTCAAAAAAGAATACCATCTTAGGCTTGTCCAGATCTCCAGCCTCAGGCAATGTCTCAAACAGCTCTGTAAGGAGCCACAACATAAATGTCGAATACATTGTTGGTTTATTCACAAGAGTCTGACAATCGAGAACCTGAATCAGCCCTCTTCCGGAATCATTGACCTTCATCCAGTCATGCATATCAAGTGCTCTTTCAGCACAGAATTTTTCGCCACCCTCCGACTCAAGTGCCACGATACTTCTCACTATTACAGCAAGTGAAGTCTTATTAATGTTTCCATACTGAAGCGCCAAATCAGCTGCATTCTCTCCAACGTAATTGAGAAGTGCCTTCAAGTCCTTGGTGTCCTCGAGAAGCAGATTCTGATCATCTGCTATCTTGAAGCATACTGTAAGGATATCCGACTGGGTATCATTGAGTCCAAGCATTCTTCCAAGAAGAAGTGGTCCCATCTCAGAAACAGTAGTTCTAAGTGGTATTCCTTTCTCCTGATATATATCCCAGAATGTTACTGGATATGCTTTATAATCAAAGCCAGTCTCCGCGAGACCAAATCTGACTATTCTCTCATTCATATTGTCGGATGAAACACCTGCCTTGCAGGTTCCTGCGAGATCACCCTTAATGTCAGCCATAAATACAGGTACGCCCATATCTGAAAAAGACTCTGCCAGAACTTTAAGAGTTACTGTTTTACCTGTTCCGGTTGCACCAGCAATCATTCCGTGACGATTGGCCATCTTGGGATAGATATAAACCTTCTCTTCACCACTTTTTCCAAAGTAAACTTTGTTATCGTAAAACATGCAATTCCTCCGTACGCTTCTCTCTTTTATGTTTATTTTCTGCGCATTTATACTTATACGCGTACATTAAATATTATATCACATTTCTCCATGAATTAGCCTACATAAACATACGCACATTACATTTCTTCTGTATCATCTTGTGACGCATAAAAAAAGAGCATTTCTGCTCTTTTTTTATGTTCATTCATATATATTTTGCGAATATGCCGTCATTCTTATATTCGGTCTTATTTTAGTCTTATATGCTTGTGATAATAACTTCCATATTTCCTGTAAGCTGCGCAAGACCATATCCGCTAGGTATTATAAAATGATCCCCCTTCTTCAGTGGCTCCCCATTAATATCACCCTCACCCTGCAGTACACTGGCGATCATAAATGGCTTATTCATCTCAAACTCCATTTTACCATCTACGGTTATTCGACTCACAGAGTAGCAATTACAGCTTATTATCTCTTTTAGAACATTATCACATTCTGACGAGGCGTCCATGAACACCTCCATGAAAGTTTTTGAAGGACAAGCAATAACATCCAGCGCCTTATCAATGTGAAGAGGTCTTTTCTTACCGTCCTGCAGTCTGTCATAATCATAAACACGATAAGTAATATCAGAATTCTGCTGTATCTCCAGAAGAAGTATTCCGCTCTCTATCGCATGTACTGTACCCGGAACTATCTGGATGAAATCGCCTTTTTTTACCGTAACTTCGCGGATCAGCTCATCCCATCTGTTCTCGTTTATCATTTCGGCAAGCTCAGCACGACTCTTTGCATTGTGTCCTATGACAAGCTTTGCATTTTCAGGGCAGTCGAGAATGTACCAGCATTCTGTCTTTCCAAACGAACCATTCTCATGTTCCTGAGCATATTGATCATCTGGATGAACCTGAATACTCAAATCAGACTGCGCATCTATTATTTTTACCAAAAGAGGAAATACATCCCCTTCAGCATTTCCAAACAGTTCTCGCTCGTTCGCCCACAAATCTGATAAAGTTCTTCCTCCATACTCACCACCATAGGCAATGGACTCACCGCTTTCGCGTGCTGAAACGGCCCAGCACTCTCCTGTTTTATCTGACGGAATACTATATCCAAACTCTGTATTTAGTTTTTTTCCTCCCCATAAAACTTCTTTGAAGTATGGTTTGAGTTTGATTATCTTTGTCATTTTCAACTACTCTACAGTTTTATTTAAGACCCGCAATAAGGCTAACTAGATAGAATGGATACGCATCATTATCATGGGTTTCAACAACCTTAATCTCAACTGTATGTCTCTTTTTAGCTTCGCGAACTGGAAGATTCTGCAGATACAGACAATTTCCCCAGGTCTCATCAAAATTTGCGTCAAGAATCACAGCGTTTTCTTCATCTCCATCAACAATTGCTTTGGCAATTGGAGCTGGAAGATTAACTGTTTTTATATACTGGACTGCAAGGGTATCTGCATCGACTTCAAACCTAATGCTGTCTGATTGCCTGCTCCCCTTCCATCCGTTCCTGTCGGTTTCATAGACATGATACTGAATCTGCTCATCTATTGTAAATCCATCACAATTTACTGTCCCATTAACTGACGAAAGGGCGTTATCAAAATTCACACCATTCTGAATTCTATAGCTATGCTCGTATCTATTATCAGTGATTGGAGCTGGAAGCTTTTCGTCGCACACGCTTGCTGCTTCTTCTTCATACATCTGACTATACACCATTTCAAGGAAATGTATAATAACAGATGCAACAAGAGAATGTCCAAGAGTATTTGGGTGTAAATCATCCGGAGTTATCTCTCTGTTTGGAATGGTTCCATCTATTACCTTCGCATAAATTGTAGGCTGCATTGCTATACATGGCAACTCATAGTGCCTGCCTATCTCGCTATGTATTTCCTGGGCTGTGACTCCCGTATCGTAACAGATATTATGAATTAGCGCTACTGCCGGTTTAATTCTGTTATCAAGAACATGGCGAATTAATCCCTCATATGTTTCCTTATACAAATCATTGTTAGAATCATTTACAGAGAATTCTGTAAACACCATATCCGGCAAAAACTGCATAAGGTCACGATCTACTCTTGCTACACCGAACTCAGAATCAGTTCCGCCAATACCCGCATTAACATATGTAAATGCACTCTTAGGAAACTTCTCAGTCCACCACTTAAATACAAGATGTGCATAACAGTTCGAATGGAACTCTGCTAATGATCCCTGAGTAATTGAACCCCCAAGAAAACCTACAGTTATTCTGTCTCCGGCTTCCGCTCTTCTCATTACCTTTTTAATTCTATTCAGATTACCGCGATTTATTAGTCCTAATTCTGGATGAATATTGTATGACATTTCTATACCTTCTTGCTTATCTTTCCGGTTTATTTTATTCCTATTTTTTATTTCTTATTTCTTCTCTCTTTTTCTGGGAAAAAATTTTTTAACTAAAGAAACTATTTCGGCGTAACAGAATTTCTCACTATCATCTTGCCACTTATTACTCTGCGAATTCCATAGCTTCTCTTTCCGTTTTCAAGCTGATCCGAAATAAGTGCAACAGCTTCTTTTGACATCGTCTGAACATCTACTGCTATTGTTGTCAGCTTGAGTGTATTCTCTGCAACTAATGTATAATTATCAAAGCCAGTCACAGAAATATCCTCTGGGACTTTATATCCTAAGTTTCTTAGCTGATTGGTTAACAGATAAGCAATTTCATCGCAATTACATACGAAGGCCGTTGGCATATCTTCTGGAAGCTTTAATTCAATGTAGTTGAGCTGATCCTTTCCTCTGTCTTCTATCAGATAATCCTCACGAAGCTTAATTCCGTTTGTGTAAAGAGCTCTATGGTATCCAAGATATCTGTCAAGAATTGAACTTGTTGCATTTACGCTTCCCACAAAAGCAATCTTCTCATGCCCCTGTTTGATGCAATAATCTGTAAGCAGGTAACTGCCATAAACATTATCAGTGACAACTGCATCTGCCTTTATTGCTTCATCATAAAAATCCAGCATAACAAGAGGAATCCCAGACTCGTTTACCTTCTGGACATATTCCGTTTTCAACTGCCCAAGTACTATAATGCCCTCTACCTTTCTATCGGTAATGATTTTAGGCATAATCCTCTTGCTTTCCATCTCATCTGTTATGATCTCCATAATACCTGCATACCCTTCCTGGGTAAGTGTAAGCACAAGAGAGTGGTACATATACAGATAGAATGAATATGACGTCATATCAACATAATTATTAGCTACTATTACACCAACATTTCCTGTCTTGGTTCCACCTTTTTTCTTTGTCTTTGAGGGTGAATAATGATAACCAAGTTCATCAGCTCTGTCCTTAATCTGAACTCTAAGTTCATCGGACACTCCCTCTTTATCAGCAAGTGCCTTGGAAACGGCAACCACGCTGATTCCCAGAGAATCTGCTATATGTTTCATCGTAACTACTTTGCTCATTATTTACCTCCGAAATGATTTCAATCAGTACTTCTCTCTTCTCTACACTCCTAATTGAAAATCATCAATGCAGTTTGAAAATATATCCTCAAACTTGATTCTATATATTTATATCTACTGGTAATACCATTTCTGACCTTCTTCCGAGTCTTCTGGTACATCAGGCATCATTCTTCTTAATATTTTCTCCATTGGCAGTGATAGAAGCCACATATAGATTCCAGGAATTACCAGAATCGCCCATGGCATAAGATAGATTGCTATTAACGCCGCATAGAACACGGCTACTGCCAAAACGGTTAATGGTAAAAACTTAAAGAACAAAAAGGCCGTAGTCTTCATCAGTTCAAAAGTCTTCTTGTCAAATCTGGATAACACCGGACACGCATACACGGTAAATCCAGATACAATAAAAGCTGCGAATGCGAGGATTACAAACAAAGCATCATTTAGATTGCTTCTATATATCCACACCGCATATATTTCAAAGGCGATACTTGCTAGTAGAACCCAGAACAGAATGCTGGTAAAAATTGTGGCTTTAATATTTTGCTTAAAGGAATGCCAGAATTCAGAAAAAACGTATCCTGCATTGTGTCTAACACACTTCGACATTGCATAGTAAGCCGCTGTAGTAGCTGCCCCAGCCGTCACCAGTGGTATTGAAAAAGCAAGCCACAACAGTCCTGTGAGGAGAACGTCACACAGTGTATTCATAAATTTTGCAAATAGTGTATCGCTTTTAAACATTATTTTAACTTAATATTTCTCTTGTTTTAATTAACCTTTAATTAACTAAATAACGATTATTTGAGCACGATTATCGTTTTATCGTTTGTTTTTCTCTATTTTTGCGTATACAAATACCCGTACCCATATGGATACGGGCATTTATGCATACACATATTTCTGTTCACATCTGGCCAACTTGTGGCCAGATGTATCCCAGAATATTAATTTAATTTACATTTCTGCATCTACATTGCAGTAATGCTCTATCTTCTCTCTAAAAGGATAATAATCCAGATTAGTTATAGAAGTTATCAAGAGCATCCTGAACGCTCTGCTTCCAGGTCTGCTGGAACTGAGCTGCAGTCATGGTACCATTGAGAAGTTCTGTGTAATCCCACTCAAGTCCAAGTGCGTTCCAAAGGTCGAATGCACCTCTTGATCCCATGTACTCCATTACCTTGTAGTTCTCTTCAGTCTGAGCTGAATCTTCCCACCATGTAAGGTCTGCATCACGGAATGCAACATCACCGTTGTACCAGTTAGCCCAATCATAGAATACGTTGTAAACAAATACAGGATCTTCAGCACCAGTAGCGATGAACCAAGCGTTTCCTGAAGAAACCTTCTTCATTGCGTTTGTATCCTGATTACCTGAAGGACCTACTGGCCATGGACACCAGATCTGGCTGAAAGGAAGTGCTGCATCGTTATTACCGTTAGATGCTGCAATCCATGCTGCTGAAATCCAGCAAGCTACCTTTCCATCATAGTATGCATTCTGGTTATCATTGAAATCATCTGCATTCCATGGACGAGCTACATGATCCTCATTGTAGAGCTTGTAGATAAAGTCAAGAACTTCACCAACTTCAGCGCTTGAAAGGTTCTCCTGTGCTCCACCTGCAATTACAGTACCATTTGACATAAGAAGGTTATCAATAAGGAAGTCGAATCTTGAACCGTAACCATATACATCTGTTACGCCATCACCATTTGTATCCTTGGTAAGTGCAAGAAGGTACTCTCTCCACTTATCCCATGTCCACTCTCCTCTTGCATAGAGGTCGTTAGGATTCTCAAGACCAGCTTCATCAAGCATCTGTGCGTTGAATGCCATCATATAGGTTCCTGCAAGAACGCTCTCACCCATATTCTGCTGGAACAGATATACAGAGCCATCTGTCTTACCACAGTCAACCTTGTTAAGAACGATCTGATCAGAAAGAACATCTGCATCAGCAGGAAGAACTTCTGCAAGGTTTACAGCATATCCGTTAAGTGCTGCAGGAATACCGAATGAAAGATCTGACTCATAGATATCACAGTCAGGGCTACCTGCAAGGATTGAGGTGTTGATTGATTCCTGAACACCATCCCATGTAAGGTTTACAAACTCAAGTCTGATATTGTACTTAGCTTCAACAGCCTTGAGGTTATCGAACATAACCTGATCACGCTCTGGATCTGTTACGTTAGGGTTTACTTCGATTCCACTCATTGTTGAATCATAGTAATGATCGTACCATGTACCAATCTTAATTGTTCTGGTCTCAGCAGCAGGTGTTACAGTGTTATCACCAGTATTTTCTGTTGTTGTACCAGGAGTTGTTGTGGTAGTTGAAGCATCATTACCACAAGCAGCCAGGCCAAGAACCATGCTTGCGCCAAGTCCAAGAGCCAAAATCTTCTTAGCTAATTTCATTATTTTGTTTCCTCCAAATTCTAATAAATCAGTTTCATCCGCTTTGAATCCGGCCGGACTAACCGGCCGATTTCAAAAGCATAATAACTAATTCATAGTTCCAACTTTGATTGAGTAAATCTCCCAAGCATACTGTGCTTCACCCTGAAGCTCAGCTCCATCAGCGAATGCTGACTCGAAACCGTCGCCCCAAACTGCTGCAAGTGACTCATAAGGAACAAGCATTCTTCCCTTGCTAAGTGTTGCACCTTCAATTGTCCATTCAGGTTCTGCTGCACAACGTACCCATCCCCACTCTGTATCAGGTGTTACAAGTCCGTTATATACAAACCAGATAGGGCTGTCATTTCCAGATTCATCAACACAGTTGTATTCGATATCTAATACACATCCAGGGTAAATCTTGTCTGCGATATCTGCCCATGCTTTACCAGCCTGTGACCAGCCATCTCCCTTAGCTGAGAAGCCAAGATCAACAACATTAGCAAGATTCTTTGGAGCAACATCTCCAACCTTGATTGAGTAAATTTCCCAAGGATACTGTGCTTCACCCTGAAGTTCTGCACCCTCTGCGAATGCTGACTCAAATCCCTCACCCCAGAATGCTACAAGGTCTTCATAGTGGAACTGTACTCTTCCGTTACCCATTCCTGCATTAGGAACAAGGTGATCTTCTTCGTTTACACCACGAACCCATCCCCACTCTGTATCAGGTGTTACAAGTCCGTTGTATACAAACCAAATAGGAGAATCATTGCCTGACTCATCTACACAGCTGTACTCTACATCGATTACACATCCAGGATAAATCTTGCTAGCGATGTCAGCCCATGCTTTACCAGCCTGGCTCCATGCATCACCCTTAGCTGAGAAGCCAAGATCCTGTACATTTGTAAGAGCAACAAGAGTAGTAGGCATACCAACCTTAATTGAGTATACTTCCCAAGCATACTGTGCTTCACACTGAAGTTCTGCTCCATCAGCAAATGCTGTCTCGAAGCCTTCGCCCCAGAATGCTGCAAGGTCATCATAGCTGAACTGAACCTTACCGGTGCTGTACTGAGCGTTAGGAACAAGGTGATCTTCTTCATTTACACCACGTACCCATCCCCACTCTGTATCAGGTGTTACAAGTCCGTTATAAACGAACCATACAGGGCTGTCTTTTCCAGCCTCATCCTTACATGAGTACTCAATCTCGAATACACATCCAGGCTGAATCTTATCAGCGATGTCTGCCCAAGCCTTACCAGCCTGTGCCCATCCATCTCCCTTAGCTGAGAATCCAAGATCCTGTACACCACTTAAGATTGTAAGGTTAGGATCGTCACCCTGAACTCCGCCAAGAGCGAATACTGCATCTGCATCTGCTTCAATAAGATTTCCAGAAGCATCTCTGAATGCAAGATTGTCAATGTAAACGATTGTAGGAACTCCTGTCTTATCTAAGCAGTTGTCTGTTGTGATTGCTACACCGAAGCTGTCTCCAGCCTGAAGTGTTACACCATCAGGAATCTTGTAATTTGCAATCTTTGGATTGACAGTATCAAGATATACAGACCACTTCTCGTTGTAGCTGTTTCCTGCGGCCATAACTCCTAATGAACCAGATGCTGCATAGAAGTCACTTCCTGTCTCTGTTCCGATGAACAGATCGATTGAAGCTACATCAGCAATCTTATCTCCAAGAATAGCTCCGAGATCGAATGCTACACATGGATTGTTTCCATTAGACTCCATCTTTACTGCCTTAGTACCCTTGAAATCTGCGATTGAGTAAGTACCCTCATTAGTACCAGGGATCAGCTTGTTTACAAAGCCCATGATCTGATCATTTCCATTTTCAAAATCAAGGCTTGCATCAACAGGAATCAGATCTCCCTGTCCTTCAACTTCAGGAACATCTGTTGCTGTTGTGTTACCACTGTCTGCAGGTGTTTCTGTTGCTGCAGGCTCAGTAGTGCTTGTTGTGTTAGCATCATTACCACAGCCAATCATTGTGATTGTCATAGCTGCTGCAACTAATAATGCTGCAATTTTCTTTGCCTTCAACTTTTTCTCCTCCTTATAAAAATTGTTGAATTTAAATACCTTTGTTTCCTGGATTGCTGGAATTAACCAACAATACCGCTTCGTTCTGCACCCTCTATGAACTGTTTCTGGAAGATAACATAAATCAGTACAACTGGAATCATTACCAAAACAATTCCCGCATCCAGATAGATTTCCAGAATTGCAGGATCCAGAATTCTCTCAACGTTTGAGATGGATGCCTCAATTGTGGATATCTTCTTACTGATTACGATATCATCACTTATTACAAACAGCTTCGCATAGAAAGTATCATTGTATTGCCATACCATAGAGAAGATTGCTACGGTGACAATTGATGGAAGTGCATTTACAAGCATTATACGGAAATAAGTATACCATGTTCCCGCACCGTCTACAAACGCAGCCTCCTCTATTTCCTTGGGTAATCCCCGGAAAAACTGATTGAAAATATAGATATAAAGTCCCGACCTTAAGCCACATCCAAATGCAGTCAATATGTACATTGGAACAGGGGTACCCAGCAGGTTGATTGTATTACCTGTAAACAGCGATATCGCACCGAGTACATCGAATTTTGCGAAGGTCATATAAAGTGGAAGCATGATTGTATGTGTAGGGATAACAATCATAACAACAACCATCGCAAACAGAACATTCTTAAGCGGGAATTTATATCTAGCAAATCCATATCCGACCATCGAGCAGATAAATACCTGAATAATCATCAACGTCAACGCGTAGAGAAGTGATGATGTCATCGTCTGCCAGTAATTCAGATACTTCATAGATAACTGATATCTCTCAAGAGTAGGATTCTGAGGAATCAGATATACCATAGGGTTATAATTATCGGCATTGGAGAAAAAAGATTTGCTAATCATACCGATAACAGGACCTAAAATAACATAGCAGATTCCAATTATGATAATCAGCTTGAATAAACCAAGAATAAACTTCTTGGTATTTGCCATCCATCTTTTACGATCGTTGGCAAACTGTGTATCAGCCTTCATATCATTCATCCACTCTTTAAATGATCTCTTTGCTTCTTTTGACTGTGCCATTCTTCTTCCTCCTTCCTTAGTTATAGTAGAACGTTCGCTTCTGTATAAATCCGCAGACAAGCACGAGTACCAGACAGGTTACTACAGTAGACACCAAACTGAATACCGAGCTAAGTCCATAGTTGTTATAAGTAAACGCTGTTTTATATGCCAGATCTACAACCTCTGAATCAGCAAAGCTGTCAATTACTGTGTAGACCACATTGGTAATGATATGTGGCATTACCATTGGGAAAGTAACCTTCCAGAAGGTTTCATATGCTGTCGCACCTTCAATTTTGGCAACCTCATACATTGATCCGGGTATGGACTGCAATGCCGCGATGAAAATGACAATCTGAACACCCGAAGCATTAATTATGTCACTTATTCGGCTAACCGCTCCGGAAACGTATTCTATCGCTTCATGTGGAAGTCCCAGCGCCGAGAACATTTGTATGTAATAATCAACGCTCACACCTGATGAAGCAGCCTCTGCCATCTCTGCACTGGCACTTGATATACCACCGCTCATCATGTTTCTTGCAAGATCCATTGCTGCCTGAATAGCTCCGGAATTAAGGATTACCGGAAGGAAGAATATAGCTCTTACAAGTGTTCTTCCTTTAAACTTCTTGTTAAGAAGAAGTGCCATGAACAAACTGAAGAAAATAATAAGTGGTACATCAATCAGCATATTTCCCAGAGATGATGTCAGCACCTGCTTAAATGATGGATGAACTCTGAAGGCGTATAAGTAGTTTTCAAACCACTTAAAGTCCAGCGTGTAACCACCACCGGGATTAACTGTAAGCTCACTCAGCGAAAACTGAACTGACATGAATAAGCTTCTTGCATAAAACCAGATGAAACCAATCAGCCATGGCATTATGAAAAGGTATCCGGTGATACTTCTCTTGGTCATCAAAGAAAGTTTTCTTTTCTTTTTCATTACCTGACACCTCCAATCACATAGCCATTTGCAGGTATCATCATTCCATCTGCATAGCGGTTATAATCCGAACGGTTAATATATATCTTTACTCCGTTTGAATATGTTACTATTCTCACTTCATTTGACAGAATCTCGTGATTAACAATCTGAGCATCCTTGACATCCTTAAGTGCAGCATTTACCTCGGAGTAAACCTTTACTGCCATATCTTTCCAGTTTTCATAGGTCGTTGAATAATACCAGTTCAGGGCTGTCTTCTTGATTTCACTTGAATTTTTCCAGGTGAATACAAAGTGTGGACTAGCTCCTGCCTCAATCATATCAAGAATCTGGTCTCTTCTATCAGGATCGCTTGAATCATTCATATTAATCAGAGTTCCTGAATAATCTATGCATCCGTGGATAAGCATTTCATAGAATGGAACTTCTTCATCTATGATGTAGTAATCGTTGTCTGTCACGGGAACATTGATGATATCCTCCGCATAAGCGAATGTATAATCATTTCCTCCGCTCACCATTATGTCCTTGCCAGATTCGTCCATCTTAGCCATGAGTCCTGTTACAACATCAAGAGCCTGCTCCCTGTTAATTACATTGGTTCTTCTCTTATCTGAATGAAGCTCGCTTCCAAGATCTCTCAATGAGTAACCTGATACATCAACACCATTCATCTTGTCCAGGAATATATCAACATATCGAGGAACGAATTTAGGTGACACGAGGTAGAATCTGTTATCCTCATATCCAAGACCTGCCGTCTGACGGAGTGTTGCCGGGTTAACCATACCGAATTCGGCAACATATCCACTCGCATAATATCTTGAGGTCTCATTAGAATTAGGATAGAAATGATCTGCCTCTGTTACTTTCTGGAAGGCAACATCTGTGTACAGCTTTCCACCGTTTGCAAGGAGCTTTTTGTTTAAGTTCTCAAGGCCGCCTCGACCACCTAGGGAACCATGAATATCAACTTTTCTTGTTGCATCATGGTAATAACCATCATTCATCCAGCCCTGAAGGTTCATGACCTGGTTGGTAATACCACTTGCCACAAGATCATCAGATATCTTTGCAGCCTCATCGAAGGTTGTCATTTCGTACATTCCCTGATACTGCACACCGAGGAAGAACTCAGTTTTTCCTACTCCAGCAATAACGTCATAGTACATTTTGATGTCATCACCATCAGCTGCCTTTTCCTTGAGAGTGCCATTGCCGATGAGCTTGTTTCTATAGTAGTTAGCTGCACCTGCGTAGGTCGCATCTTCTCCAGTCAGAAGAGTGTACTTAACAGTTATTGTCGAATCGTATAAATCCTTCTCGATAATCGGAAGATCAGCCTCAGATCCCGTTGTACCAAACATGGCCAGCTTCTCAGTTCCTCTGACTACGAAGGTAGGATATGCATTGTTGCACTCTGAGCCGTTCTTGGTTCCTGAAACACCTGCCGTGATAAGTGAATTAGCTGCACCATCCTCGATTGTCGCAAAAATAGCATTCTTGCTATCCTTGAATATACCAAACAGCGCCATTCTGGAATTGTCCGTATTCTCTTTTACAGTATATTCTGCTGTCAGAGGGTCAATACCATACACATACTCAACATAGTTTTCAGCGGTAGTTTTGCCATTATTAAATTTAATTATTGATCCAGCTCCATTTGGAACGAGAAGGTAGCCACTTTCGTTCATGGTTCCTGCTCCAAAGAATCTCAGAAGCTGAATCTTGTAGAGATATCCGCCACCAGTTTCAACAACTGCCTTCATTGGAATTGAGACATCCACCGCATCCGCGTTCAATTTGTAATCCAATGGAATTGTTATAGAAATTGGTGGATCAAAATCCATTCCCGATCCTTCCATTTCACGATTGTAATCATCAATCGTAAATCCAGCTGCCTCAAAGTAGCTGTTCAGCTTTCTCAACTGGCTAGGACCATTCATTGTAGCTTCCAGAAGCTCGAAATAATTATCTGCAACACCACTCTCTTTATATTTGAGCTTGGTAAACTTTGCATCTGCCTCTGGCATAAGTGCCAGAATTCTCTCAAGCGTATCTCCACTAATATACTGTGGAACAATTCCCGTTGCGCTCTCAAGGTCACCAATCTGATAAATAAATCTGACACCATCTGCAATTGACTCGACTTTCATCTGGTCTCTCGCAACACAGAAGCTGTATGAATCCATTGTTCCTTCTGTTTTTGATTCATTGATGTAGCTTATTATCAGCTGGGATTTAAGATAATTTCTGTTTGCTTCCGAATTAGCATATGTATCCTCATCCGTCTTAAGCGGATTAGAATATGTAATATTGCCATTACGCTTATCGTATACAGCTACATTTCCAGTCTCAGTCTGTGCGTAGAGCTTCAAGGTATCATTCTCTGCTACTAAAGCATATCCCTCTACATCTCCACCGCCAGGAAGCACCTTGAGCTCAGTGCCTTCCTCAACTTCATAGCTTGAAAGGTACTGCCGATAATCGTTATAGAAAACAAAATGAAGAAGATAGTAGGCAAACCATCCAATAACAGCGAGAGCAATTACGCCTATTATCGCAAGCAAAATTTTCTTACTTTTTCGCATTTACTCTCCTCCTATCCTCTGAAAATAAGTTCCTGATAAATACTGTAGAAGAAACAGATGACCTGATTAATCAAATCTACAAACAGTAAAATCACAAAGATAATAATAAACATTGCTACAAAGGTTAACAGAATAACCAGCAAAGTTTTTCCAAGTGTATAATTATGCATCTGCATAATTCCAATTAGCGCAAGGAAAACTGAATAGGCGATTCCGACACCAATTATCATCCAATAAAACGCGCCCTCATTCTGAGCAACGAACTGGCTGAAGATTGTTCCGATATTGAAGGTAACTATCATTGGAACAAGTGCATAGCCCACAGCTGTAACAATATCCTTCAGTCGTCCCTCTCCCTCCATGAGACAGGTAATGGACCAGTTACTGATACAGAATAAAATGAACAGTAGCAATACTGATATCAATTCCGTAAGCGTATTTACGGTGAGAGGATCAACATCATTTACTACAAAACTTGCTGAGATTCTGTTGATTGAGAAGCTTATCGAAAACAGGAATACGAATATAAATGCAATCGGAACGCTTCCCCTCTCCTGGTGGCGAATCCAGTAATAGGTATCCGCCGGATGGCTTATGGTACGAAAGGCATATGACCATTTTTCTTTAGTGAAGTACTTTTTCATTAGTTATGCCCTCCTTTCACCATCTTATTCTTCTTTTCATCTTTTTTAGCAGCTATCAGTTTCTTAACCTTGCTTCTAAAAAATTTCTTATAAACAATCCAGACAACAATCAGAACAATCACGAGCGTCATAATCCAGTTGAGATTTTCTGCAAGGATTTCATTTCTGTATCTCTTATAAGCTATGGAATAATAGTTCCTGTTCATTCCAAGCTCGAGATAGTGCATTGCCATCTTATTGTCGCCCGCCGTCAGGTAGGCTTTTCCAATACCTGTATTGGCTAATTCGTTATTCTCATCGAGTTCGAGAACTTCCTGCCACAGCTGTATTGCCTGTGTTTCATCTCCATCATATCTAAGTCCAACTGCGGTATTTATAAGATTTCCGTATCTTGTTTCCTCGAAAATCATAACCGAGTTGTGAAGTGAATCCATAACAAGGATGTTTGATCCAACGCACTCTATGGCTACAGGTTTAACAAAGGTACCTTCCTGAGTTCCCAGGCCTCCAAATACATACAGAAGATTTCCTTCCTTATCGTATGTGAAGATTCTTCCTCTCTTCTTATCAAGGCAAGAATAAATTCCCTTTCCTCTGTAAACTACATCTGTGAATTCTGATGGGCCGCCGTAGTCTCCATACTTACCAATAGTAAGATCTCCACCTACGTTTCCGTTCTCACCCTTCTGTATAACATCCTTACCCTGAGGGTTAAGTCTTCTTACACCCTGAATTCCATCTGAGTCGAGGTTTGATGCATATATAAATCCATCATCATCAACATCAATTCCAGTAAACTCTGTAGGAATAAACAGCTGCTGTTTAGCCCTTTCTTCCTTACTTGCAAGCCTTCTCCAGAATTTCTCCCAGACAGAAATCTTAACTTCGATTGTTCCGTAGTATCCTGTAAACTCGCCCGTACTCTCGAAAACGAGAATTCCTTCGAACGCGTTCTTAACAATTACATATACACGGTCTGCGTAATCCACTGTTACCTTAAGAGGAACAAAATCAAATCCGTCCTCAAGGATTTCAGACTGTGGATTGTCTACTATTTTTACAAAAGAACCATCAAGCTCCAAAACTACGATTCTTCTATTATTACTGTCTGCAATGTACAGCTGATTATTCTGAGATACACACACACCCTTTGGTGCACCAAATGTCTGCTTCTCTCCATTCATCTCAAAGCTGTCTATTATCTTCACACAGTCTCTAAGATTTTCTGACAGAACGACAATTCTGTTATTTCCAGTATCCGCTACATACAGCTTGCCATCAGGTGCAATACACATATCTTCCGGCTCTTTGAAATCACCAGCCCCACTTGATAAGCCTGTGACTGATCCAGCAGGAACATATGCAGCAGGAGTCTTAACTATATTCTCACGATAGTCATAGTTATATGTGTCATATGGAAGATCCTCGGCATGTGAGCCAAAAGATATTCCAGTAAATACTGTCACAACTGCGATTAAGGTAACGGCAATTCTAGTTGCAAGATTTTTGATCTTCATATCTGCCACCCCCTTAATCCTTCATTCCTGATGTTGTCATAGTTTCAAGGACATTACTCTGACAGCAAAGGAAGAATATGATTGGAACTGCCGCAACGATGAATGTAACTGCCGCAGCGGCACCAGCTCTGGCAGTACCACCGGCTGCAATCTGCTGAAGCGCAAACTGAAGTGGTTTTAACTGCTCATCTCTCAGGAACATAGCACCTGTATTGCCCCACATCTGCTGGAACTGGAATATCGCAAGTGTAAGCCATGCAGGCTTAACGTTTGGCATTACTATTTTCCAGAATATTTTCCACTCAGACGCTCCATCAAGCCTTGCTGATTCCATGAGCGATGTTGGAAGCTGTTCCATGAACTGTTTCATCAGGTACAGACCCATACCAAATGCGCAGGCAGGAAGAATAAGTGCAAGGTAATTATTATTTATTCCAAGCCAGCTTATAATCATGTAGTTTGGAATCTGTGTAACCTGCCATGAGAACATCATGGAAAGCACTACCATGTTAAAGAGTGTTTTTTTGCCAGGGAAATCATGCTTCGCAAGAGGATATGCTGCAAGTGAGGCAAGAATTACATGACCCACAGTACCAAAACCTGTAATGATTATTGTATTCAAAATATATCTTGAGAATGGCACCCACGAATCATTCATGATAGTGAACAGGTCGGTGAAGTTCTCAAATGTTGGATTCTTAACAAAAATCTGTGGAGGATACTGGTAGATCTCATCAAGTGGCTTCAAGCAGTTGTTGATAATCATAACCAGTGGAAGCGCCATGAAAATTCCGCAGATACCCATGATGAGGAACAGTAATCCATTTCCTGCAACTGATCTGTTAAGTTTCTTCTCTCTTGGTTTATTCCAAAAGTGATATTTCTTAGGAAGTTCGGTTCTAATCTTTGCCATATTATTCACCTACCCTTCCTAATAATTTCTGCACCAGCTTATTAGTTCCAACCATCAGGAGGAATAGCACTGTCGCAATCGCTGACGCATATCCCATTTCAAATCTTGTTGAGCCATAATCAAGCAGATGCGTTACAACCGTTGCTCCGGCGTAGTTAACTGACGGGTTACCTGCCAGCATTATTGAAATATCAGCTACAGCAAATGACTGTGTAATCTGCATTACCGCACCAAACATAAGCTGAGGCTTCATGGCCGGTAAGGTTACATACCACAGTTCCTGCCATCTGTTCTTAACTCCATCAAGCGCTGCTGCTTCATACAGGCTCTTATCAACCGTCTGGAGACCAGCTATAAATGAAAGGAATCCAGTTCCAAGCGAGAGCCACAGCTGAACTACAATCAAGCAGGGAAGGATATAATTTGCATCCTGCATCCACAGAATCTGCTCATCGATGAATCCCAGTTTTATAAGGAATCCATTCAGATATCCGTATCTGTCTGAAGATAAAATCAAACTCCATACAAGGTATGCATTACCACAAATTGATGGTGCATAGAAAATAAGTGTAAGTACTGTTCTTACTTTGCTTGAGAATTCATTGATTATCCAAGCAAAAAGAAGACACAGCAGGTAACTGATTGGTCCAGTAATAACTGCAAAAATCAATGTGTTTTTGAGTGATACAAGGAAGATATCATCCTCAAGGAACAGTTTTACGTAATTGCCCCATCCGTTCCAGGTAGGCCACTCTAACATATTGAAGTAGGTAAAGCTTAGAAGAATACTTATAACAACTGGTAATACTGTAAAGAAGAAGAACAGTATGAAGTAGGGTCCCATCATGAAATAGCTAGATTTGTTCTTCTTAATTCTGTAGCCTAGCTTGCCTGTTCTCTTGGCGATCGCTGCTGCATCATAAGTCATTTCTGTCTGCATTTCTTTTTTAGCCACGCTCATGTCCTCCTTCCTTAATTATCATCCAGCGTTGGAAGTCCAAACTCCTTACGCTTATATGTTATCTCGTCATTAATGTATATTACTTTGTCCATCAGCTCTTCTCTTGGAGAAGCCGTATCCGTATCTGTTGTTACAGTGTAGAATGCGTTGTTAACATTTCTCCATGAGTAGTAGCCTCCAGGAACCTGTGGGATTCCTTTTACCCACTTGAATGCTTCGTTCAGGTTTTCATATGTTTCAACCGGCCAAGGCATCTTCTCGAATGCTTCCTGGTTAGCTGTTGCAACTCTGGCTGCGGATCCCATCAGCGATTCCATCTCTCTATCAAACAGAGTCTGAACATCGGCGCTTGTCCACCATTTCAGGAAGTCCCAGCACGCCTCCGGATCATCTGTATCTGCCATGATGATACTAGCAAGACCAGTACATCCAACTGAATGATCTACCGTTCCGTCCGGTTTCTTTGTTCCAGGAACTGTAGTGAAGTCCCACAATCCTGCGATATCCGGAGCAGATACCTCAAGGTTGTTATAAACTGTGTAATCTGCAATAATAATCGGACACTCACCAGTTCTGAATCTCTCTTCTACACTTGTTGTCTTATCCAGTCCGTAATCTGTGTAGTATTCACAGTATTCCTTAAATGTATTTACTGCGATATCTGAATCGAGGGCTGAAGATATTCCACCTTCGTTGTAGTACTTTCCTCCATTCTGGTACAAGAGCATCGCATATATCTGCTCAGAAGGAAGCATTCCGAATTCCATCTGGTTCTTTGCCAGAACTGACATTGTTACTTTTACATCATCCCAGGTCTCTGGAAGTTCCATTCCCAACTCATTGAGAATATCTTTCCTATAGAACATAACCGGGAAAGTTTGAGTTTCAGGCAATCCGTAGGTCGCTCCATTGAATGAAAATGCTGTGTAAGCACTGTCATAGAAGCGTGAAACCACTTCGTCATAGTCCTCAAACTGTGTCAGATCCAATACTGCGTTTCTCAGTCCATAGTTTACAGGAGTATCATTTCCAGTATTTAGAACCGCACCTGCAATACCATTGGTATTCGCAACCTGGATAGCAACATCAGGTCCCTCTCCCGCCAATTCCGCTCGAAGCAATGTATTCATATCTACGAGCTGAACATTAACATTTATTCCATACTTACTTGTGAACGATTCATCGATAAGTGATCTGACTACATTTGCCTGGTCACGTCCGGTTCCAATCCACAAGGTGATTGTTCTGCTGCCTTCTGCAGTTGATTCCTCAGTTGCACCAAGCGAGTTGTAATCAATAACGAATGAGTAAATCAATCTCTTGATTTCGTATATCAGCTTATCCCAGAACGAATTACCAGCAACTACAGGCTTATTATCTGAAGCATATACATTAATTCTATCTAACTGAAGAGGCTGTGAAATAACCTGTGTGAGCCATGTACCGCAGGCTCTTACGTTTGTTTTGTAGGTGCTGATTACCTTAACGAAATATTCCTCATCCTCAATCAGATCATTGAGCTGGTCTCTCATGGTTATGAGCACTGTTTCTTTATCGGAAGTTCTACCGGCTGCAGTTCTCAAATCTGTAATTGCCTTATCGAGCTGATCTCTAACCTCAATAAGTTCACCCTGAAGATTAGGAAGTGACGCTTCAATCTGATAATCTCTGAATGAGTCAGGGCTTACACCTGTTATACGAATGATTTTTCTATAGATTGAATTCAGCTTAGAAACTGCATCCTCTACATTAGCTATTACCTGCGAGAACTCACCAAGTACTACTTCCATGCGAAGTGTGTGTGTTCCCTTTTCCAGATAAAAATCATATGGTGTATCATTCGCATCCTTCAGAACGTCCGTCCTCCATGATGACTCATATACAAATCCATAATCTTCCATCTCCTCAAATGGTACTACACCATCTATTGAAATCTTACGGGATACATATATACCTCTCATGAATGATTGTCTGTCAAATAATGAGATATTATAGTAACCACTTTCCGGAACCTCGAAGCACCACTCAATCCACTGTCCGGCATTGGACCAGCTCTCACCACCGATGGTATTGTTAAGCAGTTCCTTTGCACTTGAAGGGGCTACGGCAGGTGAAGACTGATCCTGCTTAGGATACAGCATTTGGGAGGAAGTTTTGATAGCATCTTCAGCCTGAATCTCAATATTGATTCCGCTTACTGGTTTTGCGCCTTGTGCATCCCAGGATGCCTTCACCTCTTCATAGCTCTTTACAGCTTCAGATGAGCCAAGTGTAAGTGAATGAATAAGCATTGGCTCTCTTCTTGAATTGATTGACAATGTATGCTTTCCTTTGGTCAGATACAAATCCAAAGGAGTTGTAATATATCCGTTTTTGTCATGAAGCTCTGATGTAATCCACTCAGGTATCTCAACCGATGTGGGCTTCATATCATTTCCTTGAATATCCTTGTTCCATGAAACAGAGTAGTTCCCTTTTGCGAAGAAAGACTGTGCAACATCTGTTGACCAGATTCTTGGAAACTCAACAAGTGACAGTTCTCCATATGGAAGCTGTCCATCAACGAAGAAGCTTCTCTGAATCTCTGAGTTCTTGCCAGCAACCGGGAAATACTCAACAGAGAGCTTGTAAAAAGCCGTCTCAGGTACTTCAACTTCGAATTCGATATAACCAGACTCAGATGTCAGAACACTATCGCCGACCATTCCTTCATAATTGGTATAGATTTCAGGCTTAACTTCCTTATCATTTTCACAGTAGCTTGTGTATGAAGAAGCTTCGATTTCAATCGTGCTGGTAGCTGACTTGGCATCAGAATGGGACGCCACGTATTCAACATAACCAGGAACTTCTCCGGTCACAGAATAAGTTCCAACGATTTCCTTTGCTTCTTCCTGTGTGAGTGTTGTCTTCGCTTCACTTCCTTCAGCAAATACTCTGGCACTTCCAACGGATGCATTTAATCCGCCGAATGCCATTGCCGCTGTAAGCGCGAGAGCTATGAATTTGTGTGTTTTCTTAAATTTCATCATATCCTTCTCCGTTTCGCGTAAATACCGCTTTGCAGATTTGAAAAACTTTTATTCCCAATACCAGTGATCTTCACCATCATCTTCCGGTGGTGGCATATATTTCTTCATTGCTTTTTCTATCATAAACGTTGTCGCAAAGCACCAAAGCGACGGCCATATAAGCACCAACGTAATTGGCAGAAAGAAGAACTGTACTACACCTATCGCTGCTGTAACTATCATAATCAGAAGCGTAAAATAGAAAAATCTGATTGACATTACAAATGCGAGCTTTATCATTCCCGAAATCTTCATCGAAAATCTCGACAAAACCGGAAACAGATAAATCAAAATAGCCACAATGATGATCGCAAATCCTATATACACACCTGTGAGCATTTTGCCCTGATCTGTCAGCACTCTTCCATCCACTGTATCAACAACCGGTGCCAGTCCCTGAAGGTACCACAGAAGAAAAAGCATTCCGCCAAATCCAATTGTCATCAGAATTCCACTTAACAGATTCCTTTTGAATGCGGACCAGAATTCCTTTATCGGCGTGCTTCTATTTCTTCGAATGCACTTCACCATCGAGTAGTACATTGCCGCTGTCGATGCTCCTATTGTCACAACCGGCAGACAGCATAGAATCCAAACAATGTTCAGCAGAATTATTTCACCAAGCTTTGTGAGGAATCCCATGAGTCCACTCTCGGGGTGGAACACATTTCTTTTTTCTTGTCTCTGATAGGGATCCTTTTCTTTTTCAGGCCCCTGATTCATCTCTCTATCACTCACCTGCTACATCCTCTCGAATTGGGTAGGTTTTTAATTCAGGAAGTTCATCCATCGTTAACACATTTTCGTGATTATATACTTTTTTAATCATATCCTTCTCGGTGTACTGTTCAGACACTCTGTTTAAGGTTTTAGAAGCTGCGACAAATTCTCCGCTCCAAGTACAGAAGAAAGACCACATTGCGTCATCGCGAATTGCAAGATCCGGATCAAAGAGTGTTCCATTCTCCGACATACAGACGATCTTATTTTCTCCTGACCATCCCTTCACTTCCATGAACGAATTAATCTGAGAAGTGTAAACATGCTCTCCTGCATATATATCAATTCCAGACATATCCGTTACATCATCGCCTGGGTACCAGTCTGGATTCTGTCCATTCCAGAGCCAGATCAGATTGTTGAGTTCATATTCGTTAGTGAATTTTTCATACATGAGTCTATACAAGGCCTTGTACGATTCTGCCTTGCAGTCTCCCCACCAGAACCATCCGCCACTCGCCTCGTGAAGCGGTCTCCACAAAACAGGAACATCTGCTTCCTTAAGTCTTACAAGCTGGCTTGCTATTTCATCCATGTCAGAGATAAGAAGCTCATATCCTTCCTGATCTTCTCCGCTCATAATCTTGTCGAGATCAATATTGGTATGTTCCTTATAGAATCCGCTATACCATGTTCCAGTTAAATATTTCTGCGGTGCATTCCAGTGCCAGCACATCGTTACCACAACGTTTTTGTCCCACGCTTCAATTGCATATTCAATGCTCTTTCCTGTAGATCCATTTGCCACGCGCGATGGGGAATACTCGATCATATCAAGTCCGAGTACCGCCGGAAACTTACCTGTCTCTGACCAGATGCATGCATTTTCATGTCCATACAGTCCCTCAGAACTGTACTGTCCTGACAGGATATTCTTGCCATAGTTGTCTGCAAGGAAGCTCATCAGTCTCTTCGCATTCTCAGATGCGTTTGGATTATTAAGTTTTACTTTAGCCTGATAATAATCACCAGGAAGTGATTCCGATGTCATAAGGTCCATTTTGTCGAACGCAATGTAACCCCAATACTTTGTAAGCCTTACAACATGTTCGCCAGCTGTCATGTATACTCTTGTAACAGTTGAGTTTGATGCCTCATCCTCAAAAGACTCACAGTCCGAAGCAATATATCCTACTTTCTCATCATCAACAAACACATAGTTCTCTTTATGTCCTCCAAGTGAAGCCGCTGTGAATACCAGATTGTAGAATCCGTCTTCTGGTACCTCAACTGTGAGTGAGCAAGAATCCTCATCCTCCTGAAATCCTTCAACATAACCTTCACCAGAGAATCCCGAAAGCCTAGTTGCGGTCTTTACATTTCCAGAAAAGCTTCCCTCTTCAGCCTCGTAGCTCTTAACAAGAACACTTGATGTAGTAGCTGACATATCGTCTCCCCCAGATGTCTCTGTTCCCTCTGAAGCACAGCCAGTGACAAGAAATGCTGCTGTTAAAATAGTGCTTATTAACTTAAAAAAACCTTTATTCTTACAATTCTTCATCTTTTTAATTAATTTTCTCTTTTTTAAATTAAACATAATATGCCCATATATAGGGAGTCCGACACTATAATAATATCTTTTTGAGCATAAGTTTACAAGGAATTTCGTAGCGTTTTAGCCAAGTTTGTGTATAATTCACAAATACTGACACAGGTTTTTATTAACTTTATTAACTCATCATTTTTAACTAAATTTTTATTGCTATTTTTTAATTAAAAAACTCTGCCCTAAGGCAGAGTTTCTAGTTGAGTTAGGTGACAAAAATTGTCCTAAAATATTCATTTTTTGAGCATGCTATCAATAATCCTTCACATGCATTGCTCCTTTTTCTTTAAGCTGCTGTACAGACTCAGTATGTGGAATTGGCTCCCATGAAGCCTTACTGAACATAGCTATAAATACAAGTGGCAGGTATGTAAGCATGAACAGCGGAAATGAGAACAAATACATAATTTTCTGATAATTCTTAGCCGCTATTCTGTCCCACTCGGTAATCAGTGCAACAAGTCCCATGGCAAATGCCCCGCCATACAAGCTACCAATTGTCATGATAATTGAGAACAGCGCTCCCATCACACTTGGGTGTGTACACAGATTAACAATACAAGAGACAATCGCGCACAGCATTGACAATGCTGTAAGAATAAAAGCAGGGATAGCTGCCAGCAGCATATCGTAGCAGGAGAAATTCCCCTTGAAGAAGCCCTTTATTAATTCTTTTTTATAATGCCAGAACACCTGAAGGTTTCCCTTTGCCCAGCGCTTTCTCTGAATACATGATTGTCTGAGTGTAAGAGGCTGCTCATCATAGAACTCCGCCTCAGCACAATACCCTATCTTCTTGCCATGCAGAACACGGTAAACACTGAACTGCACATCCTCTGTCATAAAATGGAATGGCCAATTTCCCTCAAATTCGTCAAGAACCTCTTTTTTGAACACGTAACCGGTTCCAGAGATCGCACAGCTGCACCCCATAGTGTAGCGCGCTTCATTCAGATAACGACTTTCACGCAGGAACCATAAGCCATGCGCTGCTGTAACCCAGCTGCTTCCATAGTTCTTGGAATTGCGGTAGCTGGTCGCCATATCATTGCCAGCAGCCAGAGTCAGATGCATTTTCTCAATATAGTCCGTCTTGAGAATATTATCAGCGTCAAACACGAAGAAGCCATCGAATTCGTCCGGATACTCTTCCTTGATATGTCCAAGAAGCTCCTCAAGCGCATAGCTCTTTCCTATAACCTGCTGATTATTTCTCTCATACACAACAGCACCGGCATCTCTTGCCACCTGTGCTGTATTATCAGTACAGTTGTCCGCCATCACGAATATCTTCAAATGGTCGTAGGGATATGTCTGGTTCTTGATACAATTAATCAAATCACCTATTACATTGCCTTCATTTCTACCGCAAACCATTATTGCGTATTTCTTCAAAGGAGCTTCCCCCGTAAGTTTAGGCGGTCTCTTTACCAACGCCACAATCGTAAAAATGAACTGATAGAGATATAACAATCCAAATAATCCGAGCAATGTATAATTAATAATGTTTAATACAAACATATCGCACCTATTTTCTAGTCAATTTTGTGCACACCCACACATTCAACAGTTTAGCATATCATCTCTGTCAACCGCAACTCAAAAAAGAACCCCGCCATAAGCAGGGTTCTTCTCCTCATACTTGTTGCCAATGCACTTATCTTCCAAGAATCCCAAGATTCTTCTTAATAAGCTCACATCTTTGTGCAACACATTCCACTGATCTTCCCGGATCAGAAGGTGTATTAAATACATAATCCATCAGTTTTTCTTTGGTTGTTGTCGCAACGTGAAGTCTCGTGTCACTTGATGCATAGTAGATAAATATGTCTCCATTTTCTCTGGCAATTGCACCATTTGTAAATACAACATTGCTGACATCTCCGACTCTCTCGCCTTCTCTCGGTCCAATCAGAAGACCCGATGGTTCAGCAATCACCTTGGAAGGATCCTTCAGATCCGTCGCAAATGCATAGATGACATATCGAAGTCCGGCTGCTGTATTTCTAACACCATGTGCAATATGAATCCAGCCCTTTTCGGTCTTGATTGGAACAGCTCCGGCACCATTCTTCGACTCTGTGATTGTATGATACTTTCTCTTACTTGTAATGATTTCCTCATCGATTACCGCATGTGTAATATCATCACACAGACCGAATCCAACTCCACCGCCTGATCCGGTATCGATGAAATCATCCATAGGTCTTGTGTAAAAAGCATACTTACCATTTACAAATTCCGGGTGAAGCACTACATTTCTCTGCTGAGGTGAATTCAGCGTTTTAAGATTAGGCAATCTCTCCCAAGTCTTCAGATCCTTGGTTCTAACGATTCCCGCTGCAGCAACCGCGGCAGATAAATCATTCACGCTCGTATCCTTACTCTCAGAACAGAACACACCATAGATATATCCATCTTCATGCTTAGTCAGACGCATATCATAAACATTCGTCTCCTCAGGGCATGTATCCTCAAGCAGAATTGGATAATCCCAGAAGCGGAATCCGTCTATTCCATTATCGCTTTCAGCAACGCCAAAAAATGATTTTCTGTCATTTCCCTCAATTCTGGCAACCAGGTAAAATTTACCATCAAGTTCTATTGCACCAGAATTCATTACAGCATTGATTCCAAGCCTCTCCTGAAAATTAGGATTGGTTTTAATATCGAGGTCATACTTCCAGAAAACCGGAATGTGTTCTCTCGTAAGAACAGGATTTTCATATCTGTCAAAGATTCCATTGTAGAAATCAGTCTTATTATTCTTCCTGCTTACAACTTTGTTATACTTTTCTATCTCTGCGTAATACTGTGGATGAATCACTCTGATACCCATATCCTTTCCTTGACCTGCAGCCCTTGAACCGCAGGAAAATACACTGTATGTTTATTTGCACATTATCTGAGCTCTTTTAATCACTTCAAAGCACATACGTCCATTGTGATAAGGACACTTCCATGGCTCAACAATTGGCTTTGCAATTGAATCAGATTTACCATCGATATCAACCTCTGAGAACCACTCTGACCCTGGACGCTTATCAATCACATACTCCTTGATATAATTCCACTCATTCTGAGCCGCCTCAAGAAATTCTACCTTTTCTGAATCGCGCTGATATCCATTTAAAAATCCAAGTAATGCCTCAGCCTGAACCCACCATACTCTTGTAGTATTGACAACACCTCTGTCGCATTCGTTATTAAGAGCCTGTCCATTAAATGCAACCTTATAAACATTCTGAGTCAGATCCTTTGTCACTGGAGTCATCTTCTTCTCATAGGCTGCATCGCCTAGAATTTCAACGCCCCTATCTACAAGCCAAGCTGTTTCAATATCATGTCCATATGAATACAGATCGAGGATAGTATTGTAATTAGCATCAAAGAATACCTCCTGTCTGTGAAGCTCAGGATTGTAGATTTTGTCTGCAAAGGTATCAAGTATCCACTTGATTCTAGCAGCAACCTTCTCACTCTTATCAACACGGTACAGTTCACTGTAGCCCTCGAAGACGTGAAGAAGTGTATTCATGGTCTTGTCTGCCATAACTCCATTTTCTGAGAGCTTATCATTCTCGGCTGGCTTAAATGAAATATCAAACGCTTCAAGATAACCGACATTATCTGTACATTTTTCCTCGATTGTATCGAATAATTTATACGCAAGCTCAAGTGCTTTTTTATCTCCACTTGCATCATAGTATGATGACAGAGCATATATCGCAAATGCCTGATTGTAGGTATGCTTTGTTGTATCTTCCGGCTTGCCATCGTAGGTCATAGACCAGAACACACCGCCATTTTCATAGTCGAAACAGTAGTCACGAAGGAATTCATAAGCATGTCTTGCCTCATCAAGAAGACTCTCGTCCTTAAGCACCATATATGCATTAGCAAAAAACCAGGTGATACGGCTGTTCAGAATACAGCCCTTAACTGCTTTTTTATCTAGTTTGAGATCATAGCTTAAATATCCGTAATAGCCCCCATTCTCATCATCACGAAGCCCCTTCCAGAAAGGAATTATTCCCTTTTCAAGGTGTTCTCTGATTTCACTGGCCATCTTTGCGACAGTAGCATTTCCAGCACAATTTCCCATGACATAACCTCCACACAAAAAATAAATATTATTTACAAGCAACTAACCACACTTTCCGCGGCAAGTCAATCTTTTTTTAGCTACACTCTTATATTCTCGATACCTTTTCTCGCTGTTACTAAGTACGCGGCTGTCAGAACAGCTGTCATAATACACCAGCTGATTGGCTCCGTCAGAATTATTCCGAAGTATCCCATTGAAGGCACCAAACCGAATGCAAAAACAACCTTGGTAAGGCATTCTAGAATACTTGTTATTATTGGAACTGTCTTAAGTCCCATTCCCTGAAGAGCACACCGTAAAATAAACAGTGGTCCAAGGGCATAATAGAAGACAACACCAATCTTGATATAATCTGTCGCAGGCTGAATGATATCTATAGCGTTAGGATCCGATACAATCCACACAACAAGCTCGTCACCCCACGCATGACAAATTGCACACAAAACAACTGTGATTCCCGTGACAATCAGATTGCCATGCAGTATTCCCTTTCTGACTCTCCCGAATTCTCCTGCCCCCATGTTCTGGCTGACATAATTGGTGATTGAGAATCCAAAAGAATAGATGCAGCACATGAGAATCGTGAATATTCTTCTGGCAGCAATATGCGCCGTTACATACACTGTACCAAGCGAATTAATTGCCCACTGTAATATTACGGTTCCAATATTTACAATGCTGGACATCATGGCCATAGAAAAGCCAAGCGGCAATAATTTGCTGCATTCTTTTTTCCCAGGAATCCACTCGTCCTTATCTTTAGGAAACAGCTCCTTGGTTTTGATTATCATGTAGATCAGGCAACATACCGCACATACAAACTGAGCTGCAATAGTTGCATAGGCTGCCCCATCCGTCCCCATATTCAAAGGTCCTACAAACAGGATATCCAGCCCAATATTTACAACTAGTGACAGAATCAGAAAATACAATGGTCTTCTGCTATCTCCAACAGCACGCAGGACGTTCGAACAGGCATTGTACACAATTACAAATGGTGAGCCTGCGAGGATAATAATCAGGTATGAGACCGAGATATCCATAATCTCTTCGGGCGTATTAAGAACCGTCAGAATCTGTCTTGTGAAAATGATTGAGAGTGCCATCATAACAATTCCGAATACACTGGACAGCACAAATGTACCACCCACGTATCTTCTGACATCTCCCATATTCTTTGCGCCAAAAGAGCGTGCTACCAATATGGTATAGCCCTGCGTTAACCCTATGATAAATCCGATGACAAGTCCCGATATAACCGATGTATTTCCTACTGCTGCGAGAGCATCAGTGCTAACATACATACTAACTATTTTTGAGTCAGTAAAATTATATATCTGCTGAAGAATATTCCCCAGAATAATCGGTATGGTATATATAAATATTATTTTCGCCGGAAACCCTTTAGTTAAATCTTTCATTTCTCTTCACACAAATAAATCAGCTTACCCATGTAATCGCCCCATGGGTTCTGAATTATAAGTCCTGCCTTCATAAGTTCTTCGCCAGTATATATCTCGCGAATTCCCTCACCCTTTGAAGTATCAGCTGTATCATCCACGTAAGTCAGTTTATATTTCTTATTAGCGTCCAGTCCCTGCAATTTCACATTTCGTGAATGGCAGTTAGCTCTGTTTATTACCTGCACAAAGGTGAGGAGTGCTTCTTTTTTATCCTTAGTGACAACCATATATGCATCGTATTTATGATTTTCACTATATGAAGCAAGTCTGTAATAATCGCCTTCCCTCACAATATCATTGTAGCTGTGATACATCTTAACCTGTGAAGGAATCATGTCCCTGTCTGCCTCTGGAATCTTCGTCACATCAAGCTCATATCCGAATGTGCCGGCCAGCGCAACATAGCCTCTCGTAGCAAATGGAGTATTTCTGCCAACAGTGTGGTTTGGACAGTCACTCACATGCGCACCCATAGCTGACAGCGGATATACGATGCTGGTTCCCTCCTGAATCTCCAGCCTCTCGATAGCATCAGTATCGTCAGAGCACCATATCTGAGGGCTGTAAAACAGCATGCCGGCATCAAATCTTGCACCGCCTCCTGAACAGTTCTCGAGAAGCAGATGTGGGAACCTGCTGATAAGCTTCTCCTGAAGCTTATAGACACCAAGAACATATCTGTGATACAGTTCACCCTGCCTGTCAGCAGGAAGAGATGCTGAATAGATATCAGAAAGCTGCCTGTTCATATCCCATTTAACATATTCGATATTTGCGCTCGAAAGAATTGCCTCAAGGCGACCATATACGTAGTCAACTATTTCCTCTCTCGTCAAATCAAGCACATACTGATTTCTACACAGTCCCGGTGTTCTGCCAGGAATTGCAATAGCCCAGTCCGGATGCTCTCTATACAGGTCAGAATCCGGCGAAATCATCTCTGGCTCAAACCATATTCCAAACTTCATTCCGAGCTTATTCACTTCACTCACGAGCTTATCTAACCCGCCTGGCAGTTTATTCTCATTTACAAACCAGTCTCCAAGTGAAGAGTTGTCATCATTTCTGTGTCCAAACCATCCATCGTCCATTACAAGCATTTCGATGCCAAGTCTCGATGCCTCCCTGGCGATGCTTATAAGCTTGTCCGTGTTGAAATCAAAATAGGTTGCTTCCCAGTTATTTATCAGAATAGGGCGCTTCTTGTTCTTATACTCTCCCCTTATGAGGTGGCGGCGGAAAAGATCATGAAAGCTTCTCGACATGCCTCCAATACCTTCAGATGAATGTACCATAACAACCTCAGGGGCAGTAAATGTCTCTCCCTGTTCAAGCTTCCATGAAAAATCTTCCGGATGAATTCCCATCATCACTCGGAGATTGTCAAACTGTCCAACACATGTTTTCGCAAGGAAATTGCCTGAATAAACGAAGCTCATTCCATAGGCCTCGCCCTGCCTCTGGTCAGCATTATGTGACACGAGTGCCATAAATGGATGCTCCTGATGACTTGACTCCCCACGAATAGATGATACCCCCTGGAATCCAAGTGATACCGGGCGTCTATTGATATGTCTCTCTCTTGCCCACGAACCGTGGAGAGTGATGAGATCATAATCCTCATTATCCATATCAAAGCTCATACTCATAACGCGAGTTAAGTATATTGGTTTTTCATTATCGTTAATTACTCTGACACTTCGTGCGATGGCATCTGTATCCTCAAAAACGCTATAACTCAATACCACTGTGAGTCCGAGAATCTTATCCTCACACACGAGTTCAAGGGTGCTAACCTCGTCTTCATTACCAAATGTAGCCGGAAGACCTTCAAGCTGTTTTTTGCCCTTATAAATCTTATGCTCTTTGTAAAAGAGTGCCAGCGCACTGGTACCGTTTTCTGTCCTTACACTTATAGCACCTTCTCTGAAATCTCCAAGACCATGGGTAGGATATTCCATTGGGAAACAATCGAGGAATGACAGTCTGTCTCTGGCATTAACACTCGGAACAAAGGGCGGCTCTGAGCATCGCATGAGATATGCAATGTCATGGCTCTCTATTCTCGGTCCATAGTAAATATGTCCGACAAACCCTTCTATATCAACTATTCCTATCACATAACTTGAATTCAAAGTGTCCAGTTTGAATACTTTTTCATTTTCGTAATAATTAATTGCCATGCCTTGTCTCCCACTTCCATTAATTCATATCTACTATAGTATCAACCTGCATCGTTGTAAGTCTTATTGTATAACTCTTCTCATCCAAAGGTGCAACCTTGGTTATTTCCAGTGCAGCAGCACCTCCCGACATTCTCATGCCCGCTGGCTTAATCGTAAAATCCACATTGTACAGATGCTGATCTCCTTCTCCCTCCGGCATCCATAATCTTGGCTTATCGATTACAAACTCCATGTTTATCTCGCTGTCGCCTTCCATTAACAGACAGGTTTTGGCCATTACTTCTACCTTCGGGAGCTTTGCACCATTAAAAAAAGAGGGATACAGCTGTGCAGAAACCTTATACTTAATATCCTCATCCTTACAAATCGGTACTTTTATACTCAGCCTTACGCATCCATTCTCCTGCTCCTGCAAGAAAGATACTTCTCCAATTTTAGCCATAATAACCCTCTTTTAATCCCCTTTTTCTTAGTAATTCGTTGTAGCAGCTCGCCACAAAAAAGCGACACGTTTAATCTGTGTCGCTTATTCCTCATAATAAATTCTATCTGACGGTATAAATCGTTTTATTACATTCTCAAGTTGCCCATAGTTCATTGGTTTTCCAAGGTATTCATCAAAGCCCTGGGCCATGAGTTCTTCCCTCATTCCATTTATGGCATTAGCGGTTAGAACAACTATCTTGCATCCCGAATCCCTATCGTATCCAGGAATCTCATTTCGAATATGTCCCATGGCCTCAATTCCGTCCATTTCAGGCATCATCTGATCCATGAAAATAATCTCATATTTCTTCTCTTTGCACATCTCAATTGCTTGAGCACCGCTCGTTGCAGTATCTGTAATTAATCCATACTGCTTCATAACATTGCTGGCAACCTTGAGATTCATTCTGCTGTCATCAACAATCAGCACCTGAGTATCCCGAACTTTAAGATTACCTATGCTCGTTGATACCTCAGTAGATTTTCCTTCGAAAGACCAGCGCATCGGTTCAGAATCCAGCACCTTCTGCGGTATCACTATCGTGAAGGTTGAACCCTTGCCATACTCCGAGGCAACAGTTATATCTCCGCCCATAAGCCTGGTATATCCCATGGCAATTGCAAGGCCAAGTCCTGTTCCTTCTACTCCCTCATGAATCTTCTGATCAACCTGTGCAAAGCTGTCAAATAATCGTGGCAGATCCTCCGCCTTTATTCCGCATCCCGTATCTGTAACCTTGAAAATAATATTTACAATGTCATCATTCTTTTTTTCGGCACTAATATCAAATGTAACCGAACCTGAATTGGTATACTTAACCGCATTGTTCAGTATATTTATCAGGACTCCTCTTATTCTGACCTTATCACCATACAGCTTGCATGGAATTGTTCCGTCAACATTAACCTTGAAGTCAAGCTTCTTCTCCATCACCTGAGTTCTGATAATAAGAGAAACATCCTGAAGCATTCTGGCTATATAATATGAATCCTCAATGATTTCCATCTTGCCGGATTCAATTTTGGAAATATCCAATATGTCATTAACAATTGCAAGAAGTCCCTGCGATGATATCTTAATATCCCTTGCATACTCCTTGGCAACGTCAGGAAGATTATCTATCTTGAGCATAAGCTCGGACAGACCAATGATTGCATTCATCGGCGTTCTGATTTCATGCGACATATTTGCAAGAAATGCAGATTTTGAACGATTCGCCGCCTCCGTTTTCTCAATCATCTCCTGAAGCTTCTTATTCTTTTCGAACTCTTCAGTAAGATCCTTTACTGCTATTATATATCCTATATGCTGGTTCCCTGGCACATCTTCATCTGACTCATACAACTTGTCAATCTGGACATATCCATAATATGAAGGATTACCAACATAGCATTTACAAACACTATGATCTCCCTCGAATGAAAACAGGTCTACATCTTCATCATTTACTACATCATGTATCGTATACTCGAGGGCTTCTACTCTGGATTCAACTAGACGAAATTTTTCGAGAGCAATCTTATTGGCAAGGCAAATAGTCCCACTTGCATCAACAACAATCATGGGCAGTGACAAAGAATTGTATAGTTTCTTTGGGCTTTGCAGAATAACATCTGCAGTCTTTGATTTGTTACCCTTTGTCCTATTGGCCATTCTTTCGAAAAAGTCCTTTCAGTGACATATCCTGATTAGATATGCACATAATTATCATCGCATAATCGGCTGTTTTTTATGCAAAATCAGCCAAATAACTTATCCCTAATTTTCGCACAAGTCACATTCAAACGCCACAAAAAATAAGGTTTGTGATGTATTTTTGTTTGTTTTTCACACTAGCTTTTGAACTAATTTGTGAGATTATTACAAAACTGGCTGTTATAAAGGTTATAATAAAAACCTTTTCTATCCATTAATTCTTCATGATTACCCTGTTCAATTATATGCCCATCATTCATCACAAGGATCGTATCTGCCTCCCTTATTGTCGACAGTCTGTGTGCAACAATGAAGCTCGTACGCCCCTGCATCATGGCATTAAAGGCTTTCTGAATTCGTATTTCAGTTCTCGTATCTATAGAAGACGTCGCCTCATCAAGAATTAGCATAGGTGGAAGACATAGCATTACTCTGGTTATACACAGCAGCTGCTTTTGCCCCTGTGACAATCCACCGCCGTCCTCCTTTATCATCGTATCGTAACCCTGTGGAAGTCTCCTGATAAAACTGTGGGCATGAGCTTTTTTTGCTGCCGCTATGACCTCTTCATCAGTAGCATCTTCTTTGCCCATCACAATATTCTCACGAATGGTTCCTTCCTTAAGCCATGTTTCCTGAAGCACCATCCCATAATTCTCTCTGAGCCTTCTCCTCGGAATATCATAGATACTGGTCCCAGACACCTTAATATCTCCACTGTTTATGTCATAGAATCTCATGAGCAGATTAATAATGGTCGTCTTACCACAACCCGTTGGTCCAACGATTGCTATTCTGTTTCCACTCTTTACATGCAGATTCAGATCTTCAATCAGTGGTTTATCCTTAACATAGGAAAAAAATACATGCTCCAGATCAACATCTCTATCCTTACCTGCTGACAACGCACCAGTATCTACATCTGAAGACTCCGGTCTTTCATCAATCAGCTCAAATACTCTTCCAGCACACGCCAGGGCATTCTGAAGCTCTGTTATCACTCCGGAAATCTCGTTAAACGGCTTCGTATACTGATTGGCATAGCTGAGGAACGAAGTCAGGTATCCCACCGAAAAGGTTCCATTTATTACCGATAGCGCACCTGTAAGTCCAACGCTTGTATATACCAGAGAATTGACAAATCTCGTACTTGGATTGGTTGTCGATGAGAAGAAAATTGCTCGAAGTGAATATTTTTTTAGTTTCTCATTTACCTCATCGAACCTTGCAGTTGCCTGCTTCTCATATCCCAAGCTCTTAACCACTTTTTCATTGCCAATCATCTCATCAATCAGAGCAGTCTGCTCTCCTCTTGTCGTAGACTGAAGATTGAACATTGAATAAGTTTTCTTGGCAATAAAAGCTGCGACAAACAATGATATCGGGGTTATTGCCACAACGACAAGGGCAATTTGCCAGCTGATCAGAACCATAAATATCAGAGTTCCCAGAATCGTCAAAACGCCGGTAAATAGTTGGGTGAATCCCATCAATAATCCATCAGAGAAAGTATCAACATCCGCGATAACTCTGCTCACGATGTCCCCATGTGCATGAGTATCTATGTATCCCACCGGCAGCTTCTGAAGTTTTCTGAATGCCTCGGTGCGGATATCCCGAACTATTATGTAGGTCACATGATTATTGCATACATTCATGAGCCATTGCATGGCTGCACTGAGTCCAATGCACACACCCATCTTAATGAGAACAGTTATCAGTTTTGCAAAGTCAACATTCCCCTGCCCAATAATCAAATCCACAGCATTTCCTGTAAGAATTGGAATATATAACGACAGCAGAACGCTTCCTGTTGCTAAAAGCAGGGACAAAATCACATATCCCAAATGCTTTTTCACATATGTAAGTACCCTTTTTAGATTCAGAGCGCCTTTATTATCGGAG
>JAGHUF010000079.1 GCA_018064935.1 Candidatus Merdinaster equi
CTTGGATTAATAGGCGGTTCAATTGCAAAAGCACTTAAGTTAGCTCATCCTGATGCAGAGATTATTGTGTATGACAGAGATGAAAAGGCAGCAGTCAAAGCGATAGAGGATGATGTAGTAAATAAGTGCGCTGCAGATATTGATGACACCTTTTCTACATGCGATTATTTGTTTTTGTGTGCTCCGGTTACTGCGAATGATGACAATCTTAAGAAAATTGCCGGGATAATTGGAGATAAGACGGTACTTACCGATGTGGGTTCGGTTAAGGGGACAATTCATAAATGCATTGAAGAAGCAGGACTTTCAGCATTCTTCGTTGGAGGACATCCAATGGCTGGTTCGGAGAAAACCGGTTATGAGAATTCCAGGGCTGATATGTTCGAGAATGTATATTATATGCTCACACCAACTGACCAGGTTTCAGATGAGAAGGTTAAGAGCGTAAAAGAACTGCTCACATCAATAAAAGCAATCCCGCTTGTTATTACACCCTCAGAGCACGATTATGCGACGGGTGCGATATCTCATTTGCCACATGTTATTGCAGCAGCGTTGGTCAATCTTGTGAAGAGCGAAGATGAGAACAGCGGTGTCATGAAGCTCATAGCGGCAGGAGGCTTCAGAGATATTACAAGGATTGCTTCGTCATCGCCTGAGATGTGGAAAGCTATTTGCCTAACGAATGGTGCCAACATAGTGTCTCTTTTGGATAAGTACATCGATACCCTGGAAGATATAAAGAAGGATATTGTTTCTGCAGAAGGCGATAGTATTGGCAACTTTTTTGCTAGGTCCAAGGACTACAGGGATTCCTTCGAGGTAACTTCTGATGTTCCGATGACGAAGGTGTTTGAATGTAAGGTTGATATTCCGGATGTTACAGGAGCTATCTCAGAGGTCGCATCATTTCTTGCGGGGCATGAGATATCAATCAAGAACATTGGAATTATCCATAACAGGGAATACGAAGAGGGTGTACTTAGAATTGAGTTCTATGATGAGAGAGCACTTGATGAGGCGGCAACATTGCTGACAGGTAAGGGATACAGAGTCTATAGATAAGGAAAAAAGCCAATCCGCTGTGTGATGATTTGACAACAGGGGATTGGCTTTTTTGATGGTGCAGCATGTCCAGTGAAACTGGACCATGATTGTTGCTTCTAATTCGTGATTCCAAGCTTAGCGCGGAGTTCTCTGACTAATTGCAGGAACATTGGCTTCTGCGAGAAAGTGAATGCTCGCTCTGAGTAATTAAAGTTAATTATCATCAGGATATCATCTTCATTTGAAATGATATCTTCATCAATATCTACATAGAATTTCTTGAGTGAAAAATCTTCAACATAGAATACACTGTCCACAAGTGAGAAGCAAACATCATAAGGCTTAGTTGGATCGGTAGTAAATTCTACATTTGGATTGAAGGATAAAATCTTATTTCTGTAACGCTCAGCGCGTATTGGATATCCGTTCTCTTCAATACATATTGTTTTGACTTTCTCAGTCAAAGACTGCATCTTGTTGTTTTTGTCAATTGGACCAATTATTCCGTCTCTTGCTTTTCCGCGTACTCCGTGAAGGGCATCGTCGTATGCAGCCATTACTGCCCGGGCTCTTGCGTGCTCATCTCTAAACAATCCTGAGTATACTTCCATGAAGACTGAATGGAGAATTGTGTCGGCCCATTTGTCTAATTCTTCATCTTTGAGATAACGGTTGAAGAAATGAATCCAGTTTCGCCATGCGTAGTAAGTTGGAAATGTGTTTACAATTTCTTTGTTGGCACCCTGCTGATGCAGAACCTGAGATGCCTGAATAGAAACAATATCATAACCTGCAAGGTGGCATTTGTAGCCCCACTCTATATCATCCCAATAAATGAAATTGTCTTCGGGCATTACTCCTATTTTTTCGATAACCTCGCGCCTTGCCATAAGTGAACAGGTTGCGCAGCTGTTGCAGAATTCTATTTCAGGGTTTTCTCCGGCTTCGATTTCATTGACATGCTTTGCTGTTGTAGAAAAATCATCCATATTTACCATGACACCGTATTGCTGGATAGTGTCAGGATCATCCATGTTGTAGACCTTTGAGCCGAACATACCAGCCTCAGGATGCGCCTCGGCATATTCAACGAGTGCCTTCAGGGCATTTTCGTCAACCAAAACATCGTTATCCAGGCACCATATGTATGGGTGCCCTGCAGCCATTGCCTCACGCATTCCTCTATCAAAGCCGCCTGAACCACCAAGGTTCTCAGAATTAACCAGGAGAGTTACCTTGTCGCCGTACTTTTCTGATATGAGTTTAACTGAATCGTCAGTTGATGCATTATCAACGACGTATATTTTATAATCTGTATAAGTCTGGTCAAGCACGGAAGCAATACAGCCGAGTACATAGTCCTGCTTATTGAAATTACATATTACGATTCCTACATTTTCCATAAGCGTCACCTCCACAATAAACGGTATACTGATAGAAACAGTCATATATTTTATCGGAAATTAGCATGGAAAAATAAAGGGCATGGTCTTATAATTATTAAGAAAGAGTCGATATATTACATAGAGATACACATGAGGAAGGCTATGAGTATTCCTGCATGTACAGGCATGCGGTATCTCTGAGTTTTAAAAATGGCGATGGAGCGCCGCAAAATATAATCATTCAAGGAGGATAAAAAGGAAAATGAGTATGAATGTTGGAGCAGTTGGAAGTGCATATACACAGTATGCAGCTACCGCACAGTCAAGTGTAAAAAAAGCAGAAGATGCACCTAAGCAGAATGAATCAGGTGTTGCGCTTGAACTTTCGAGCGATGGCATGAAGGCGTACGAAGCGAATAAGAAGGATGGAAGTGTTGTAGCTAAGTCAGATGACAGTGTTGAGACCAAGACTGATCGTTTTGCTACAGGCAAATTGTCTGAAGAGGAGAGAGCTGGTCTCGTTAAACAGCTTCAGGCGCAGCAGGATGCCCTTAAGAACAACATGATTAATCTGGTTAAGAAGATGTTTGGACAGCAGGCTGGAATTGCCGAGGGAGATGAGACAAGCATCTGGAGATTCCTTGCTGATGGTAAGTTCGAGGTTGATCCAGAGACAAAAGCGGAGGCACAGCAGGCAATTTCAGAGGATGGCTTCTATGGAGTGAAGCAGACTTCAGAGAGACTCTTCGAGTTTGCACAGGCTCTGGCCGGAGATGATGTCGATAAGATGAAGAAGATGCAGGATGCTATTCAGAAGGGCTACGATAAGGCGACAGAGATGTGGGGCAAAGAGCTTCCTGAGATTAGCAAGAATACACTGAATGCCGTGAATGATCTGTTCAGCCAGTATTATGACAGCAAAGCTCAGGCATAATTGGGATGAGTATGAAAAAAGAGTTTGGATGATGTATGATATCAATCCAAACTCTTTTTTTATCTTACTCGTTATCTCTATTTCTATTTCTATTTCTATTTCCGGTTTAGCCCTATCTTATCTTTGCCTTATATCATCATATAAAGCGTATATCATCTTATAACAATCCCAGACTCTTTAAGAGAATTGAGAACGACTGGTTTGTAGGTATAAACATGAAGAAACCAGAAACGGAAGCAGCTTCAGCAGATAATCTTGACTGAACAAGGAGAAGCTTCTCGTCCGAAACGCCCATGGAAGCCAGAATGTTGTCGAAGGTATCTTTCACAACAGTAGGAACGGACTCATCAATTACTAATCCGGTCATGGTTGCAATACTATTAATATAAGAAGCAGTAATGATGTTACCAACCTCCTGAAGGGCAGATGACTTCATTTCATCAGGAATAGAGCTTGCATCCATTCCCATCATCATGGCAGAAACAAGGTTGTCTGCATTTGCATTGTCTGGGAGAAGGAACAACATCTTACCCTGTATCTCTCCGACAATGTTAAGGTGAACACCAGTTGTGTGCTGACTGTTTGGGAATAGCTTTGCAGCCGCTTCCTGTGCAGATATAAGGCTAACAGTTGTTACACTTAAATGTATAGTGGTATTGACCATGGTAGCAAGAGAGGTTGCAGCATTACCTGCACCAATGTTACCAAGTTCATTAAGTACATCCTGAAAAATTTCGCTTTTCTTTGCTGGATCTATTTGATAAATAGGCATATATAAACTCCTAAAAATACAGTTTGACTACATTAGAATAGCATAACTTTTAGAAAAATGCTATTCTATAATTGCATTGTCATAGAAATGGTTAATTAAAAAGAGCGAAGGGATTGCTTCAATAAATAAGTGAGATAAATCATACCAATTATATGAGAAGTGTATAGATGTTCATATATGAGACAACAGGATTAAAATGAGGAACATTAGGAGGCTACATGGCAATTCAGACAAAGCAGCAGATTGTTGATTATACGCTTGAACTGTTAGAGAAAAAACCAATAAACAAGATAACAATAAGGGATATTGTAAGTGGATGTGGGATTACGAGGAATACTTTCTATTATTATTTCCATGATATTTATGATGTTCTTGATTCTACAATAGACGATACTATCAGGTCGCTTGAAGCGGAGAATACAAGTGAGAGCCCGGATATAGCGATTCTTAATATCATTTCGTTCATGTCTAAGTATAGGAAGGTTTGGGCTAACCTGCTTAAGACTATGGGGCAGGAAGCACTTTCTGAATATATAATGAAAAGGCTTCATCATATCTTCCTTGATAACATCAAGATGCAGCTTGGTAATAGGGAATTGTCACATACAGATATGTTCATCGTGTGTGGTTTCTTTGAAGAAGCTCTATTTGGAGTACTTGTAAGATGGGTAAAGGGGGATGTCGATACCCAGAGTGCGGAGGATATTGAACATATAGTTGAGAGAATCAGAGTTTTATTTCAGGGAGTAATGGAACTTCTCCTCAAAAATGGTCTTGCTAATCCAGATGCACAGTTTGAGAGTTAATTTGGGTAAAAAATAACAAATGTTGGGCATATTGTTGGTCAATAAAGCCGAAGTGCACAAAAATTGTGCACTTCGGCTTTATTGTATGAAGAATGCACAAATAAACTATTGTACAATGTACCGTGGTTTATGATGAAAAATATTACCTGGAGGTACTTATTAAAATGATAAAGATAATTGTAGATTCATGTGCTGACTTGAGTCAGGAACTTCTTGAGAAGTATGACATTGATTATGCCAGAATGAATACTGTAAAAGATGGCAATCAGACTGAGGCGTCTCTTAGCTGGGAGTTCTATTCACCTAAGCAGTTGTATGACACCATAAGAAATGGTGAGAAGGTAACGACAACACAGGTTCCCGTAGAAGAGTTCATGAGAGTCTTCAAGCTGTATCTTGATCAGGGATATGACATTATTTATGTTGGATGTTCAACCAAGCAGTCAGGTTCAGTTAATGTAGGATATATGGTTGCAAAGCAGCTTCTTCCAGAATATGAGGGAAGAAGAATTGAGTGTATCGATTCTCTTAATGCAAGTATTGGAGAAGGAATGCTGGGAATTCTTGCAACTGAGCTTATGTGGGCTGGCAAGGATTTCGATGAGATTGTTAGCATTGTTAAGGAGAGCAGAAATAAGGTTAATGAGTTCGTTACTGTTCACTCACTCGAGTATCTTAAGAGAGCTGGACGCGTTAAGGCAAGTAAGGCATTTTTCGGTAACTTAATGGGAGTAAAGCCTGTACTTATTTCTGATGCAAATGGTGAGCAGACAGCTGTTAAGAAGGCAAGGGGAAGAATGGGATCGCTTCAGTTAATCGTTGATTCGCTTGCTGAAGTAATCGAAGATGCTGGTGAACAGACTGTATATATTGCACACGCAGATTGCGGACAGGAAGAAATTGAACAGCTCAAAGTAGCTATCAAGGAAAAGATAGCATGTAAGAATATTGAAGTAGTATATATTGGACCAATCGTAGGTGCATCTGTTGGACCTGATGCAATTGGCGTTTTTGCTTTTGGTAAAGAAGTAACATATAAGGCATCGGAGAATTAAAATGGACGCACAGAAGATAGATGGTGCTGCTTATCTTGCCATGGTATCAATTGGAGCAAGAAATTTAGGGCGCCATGTTACAGAAGTGAATGATTTGAATGTGTTTCCGATTCCAGATGGAGATACAGGCGACAATATGATGATGACGCTTGAGGGCGGAGCTAGAGCCAAGATTACGCAGGAGATGCCGCTTTCTGAAAGTGCCAAAAAAGTAGCAGACGGAATGCTTCTGTCTGCCAGAGGTAATTCCGGAGTTATATTGTCGCAGTTCTTTGCGGGAATTGCGAAGGGCTTTCAAAATGTGAATATTGCAGATGTAGATGACCTTGCAGAGGCATTCAGACAGGGAGTAAAGCAGGCATATGAGTCAGTAATGACGCCGACTGAAGGAACAATTCTGACAGTTGTTAAGGATGCGACCAATGCGGCCTGCGATGCGAATTGCGATAACTGTGTAGATTTCATGCAGTGTTTTACACAGAGCGCTAAGGATTCGCTGGAGAGAACACCGGAACTGCTTGCTGTACTTAAGGAAGCAGGTGTGGTGGATTCTGGTGGAGCAGGTCTGGTTCATATTGCTGAAGGAATGCATAGTTATTTGAATGGTACATATTCAGAGGAAGAGCTTGGAGATAATTCGGGCAGCGTTAATACAAATAGCGCATCCGCTGAGATGGACATGAGTCTTTTTGGACCAGATTCCGTTCTTGAGTATGGTTATTGTACTGAAGTTCTGTTAAGACTTCAGAATTCTAAGACGGATATTTCTTCTTTTGATGTTGAAGTGATAAGGGATTATCTAAAGAGCATAGGTAATTCTATTGTTTGCATACAGACAGATTCTATTGTAAAGCTTCATGTTCACACATTGACCCCATATAAGGTTCTGGAATTCTGCCAAAAGTATGGTGAGTATCTGACTGTGAAGATAGAAAATATGAATCTTCAGCATTCAGAAGTTGCAATGCGCGACTCAGAATCTGTGGCTGGTCGTACAACAGAAGGACTGCTTCCACCTACAGAAGACATCTCGCCACGTGATAAGGTTCAGAGTAAGAAAAGCAAGAATAAATATGGAATCGTAACTGTGGCAAATGGTGAGGGCGTAAATAACGATTTCAAGTCCTTCGGTGCAAATGAGGTAATCTATGGGGGACAGACAATGAATCCTTCTGCAGAGGACTTCATTGAAGCATATAAGAGAATTGATGCTGAACACATATTTGTTCTTCCAAATAATGGCAACATAATCATGGCTGCAGAATTGTCTGCAAGTCTATATAAGGATGCGATAATTCATGTTCTTCCAACCAAGAGTATTGGAGATGCATATGCTATTCTGCCAATGGTTGATCTGACAGGAGATGACGCTGATGCACTGTGCGAGGAAATGATGGCATGCACTGAAGGCGTTGTCACTGCAGAAATCTCACCAGCAATTCGTGATACTGAGATGAATGGCGTCAAGGTAAAGAAAGGCGATTATATTGGTATTATTGGCAAACAGATTGTCGCTTCAGAATTCGCGGTATCTGATGCTGCCAGAAGTACACTTGATAATATGGATTTGAAGAATCATGGTCTTTTGATTGTAGTTCGTGGAAAAGACGCAAGCAAACAGGAGGCTGATGATATTCTTCTATATCTTAGAAATCAGTATCCTATGCTTGAGATTAGTGAATCATTTGGAATGCAGGAAGTGTATCCGTTTATATTTATTGCGGAATAGGAGATTGATATGTTATATATAGTCATGGGAATAGCTGCGGTCATATGTTACCTTGTTGGAGGAGTTAACGCAGCAATTATCATGTCCAATCTGGTACATCATGAGGATATAAGGCAAAAGGGATCAGGTAATCCTGGATTTACCAATTATAAAAGAGTATATGGCGGAGATTTTGTTGCCTGGTCAGTAATGTTTTTGGATATACTAAAGACAGCATTGCCAGTGCTTGCCAGTGCTATATGCTTCGAGCAGATGTTTGGACTGTGGCAGTTTGGAGCAGCCTTTGGCGGATTATTCGCTATGCTGGGTCACTGCTTCCCTATATGGTATGGATTTAAAGGCGGAAAGGCGTTCATGGCTGGCTTTGCCACGATATGGTTTGTAGACTGGAGAATGGCATTAATTGCTATGGTTATTTTCCTGATACTTCTGTTTACCGTGAAATATATGTCTTTGTGTTCATGCATTTCTTCATTCTGTTGTCCTGTTATTCTGTATTTTTTACATCCATTTCCTATTTGGACATTGGTGATAAGCGCGGCTTCTGCGCTTTTGGTAATAGCAAGACACTACAAGAATTTTATTAAGCTGGCTAATGGAACTGAGACTAAGTTTTCTCTCAAATCCAAGATAAGTGGAGATAAGTAAAAAATATAATTACGTTAAGAAACAGTAAGAAAAAAGAAAAGCATGTGCATCGCACATGCTTTTCTTTTTTCTTCTAATATACAAAGCTGATAGACAACTTTATGTATAATTCATTTGAACTGAGCCACGCGGGACTCGAACCCGCGACAACTTGATTAAAAGTCAAGTGCTCTACCACCTGAGCTAGTAGCCCATACCTGTAAAAAAATGTCGAACTGGGCTAACCAGATTCGAACTGGTGAATGCAGGAGTCAAAGTCCTGTGCCTTACCGCTTGGCGATAGCCCATCATGTAAGCTGTAGGGCGCATCTTAAAGACTGCTCTCTTACATAAGGGTGGGTAAAGGGACTCGAACCCTCGGCCTCCAGAGCCACAATCTGGCGCGCTAACCAACTGCGCCATACCCACCATACACGTGCCCAAAGGGATTCGAACCCCCGACCCACGGCTTAGAAGGCCGTTGCTCTATCCAGCTGAGCTATGGACACAAAAAGCGGGTGATGGGAATCGAACCCACATATCCAGCTTGGAAGGCTGGTGTTCTACCACTGAACTACACCCGCATGTAACGCTTTATTAATGCCTGCATATAATAAAAGGATAAGTCGGGGTGACAGG
>JAGHUF010000031.1 GCA_018064935.1 Candidatus Merdinaster equi
TCCAGCTTCATCAGTTTCTCGATAAGTAAAGGCAAAGCCTCCACCGTGTTAGTCCTGGCCTTCGCATCATGCATAAGAATTACCATGTTGTGCATTCTGTCGACATTAGTCAAGGCGTTCGATATTAGCGTCTGCGTAGATAATTGAACCTTAGACGCATCGCCAGTCTGTGAATTCCAGTCATAATAGGTTATTCCCCTATCATTCAGCACATCAATACAATCATGTATATTTATACGACTCACACGATTGGAGCTCCCACCTGGAAATCTGTAAACAAAAGGCTTAACTCCTGTAACACCATACAAAAGGCCATATATTCTATCGAGATCATCCTTGAAAGCATCCACACTAGCATACATATCATCATATACATGCGAATATGAATGCATTCCGAGTGTGTGTCCTCTTTTAATAATCTCCTTATACATTTCTATCGAATGATCGTCAGTTCGACCACAAACAAAAAAAGTGGCTTTTATATCATACTCATCAAGAATTTTCAGAATTGCCTCAGTATTGCTACTTGGTCCATCATCAAATGTTAAATATACTCTTCTAATTCCATCTGAAACTGCATCAGAGTTCTCATCAATCTGTTGATCCAATCCAATATCCGATAGTTCTTCATTCTCTACTACATTATCGTAATAATCGGCAAGCGCATCGGCATCAAGCCCCTGAAATAAATTTGCCGAATCAGTTCCCTCTACATTTAATATGTATGTTCCTTCCTGTTCAGAAACAACACTCAAATCTGAAGAAGAACCATCAGCAGAAATACTCCCATGGGATATATCTGTTACATTTTCATTGCGCTCAACAACATCAGTAGATCCATCAGTTTCATTAACTGTTGATAACTCTGATTTATCAGATACTATTTCATTCTCTACAGAAAGCTGTTTTTCTAATATATTTACTCGAATAATAAGAATTACACAGATTATTATCGGAACAATAATAAGGAGTGCATCAACAGTAAGAATCATCTTCTTAAGCCTGTTAATCCTTTTCCTTCTCTGCGCTGAAATCTCTATATTTTTATTCATACACATAGCCTCGACGTACTATGAAGTATATTTATAAATGCATATTATATTGCAGTTATTCTCACGTTTGTATTCAACCAGATCCATCGTCTTCTTGACAATAAAAATCCCCAATCCACCAACCTGTCGTTCTGCAAGCGGCACATGAATATCTGGATCCTCTTTCTCCAATGGATTATATGGTATCCCATGATCTGTGAAGGTAATCTTAACCCCATTTTCAACTCTTTCAATAGCAACCGTTATTGTATGAGGAGTGGTTTCATCTACACCTTCATATGCATAATTACAAACATTGCTATATAACTCATCAACAGCAACGCCTAATTTCATATGCGCTGGAAGCGGAAAGTCGAGCTCATTCAAATATGAATCAAGCATATCCATCACTGAAATCAAGTTTTCTTTTTTTGCTATAACTTCAATTTCACGGTCTTTCACAGCTTGCCCCTCCTATACACATATAGATATATAATAACAAAAGCAATCTTAAAATTCAATCGCCATAGAATTTATAAATGTTTGCCGTATTCGTGTGCATAAAAAAAGAGGACTATCAAATAGTCCTCTTTTGCGATTAAATATCACATGGTATCTTATTTATCTTTTACTTCGCTATGAAGTAACTGAAGCGACTTAATCTCTTCTGTTGGATGAGTCAGGATATAATGAATACCAGTTGCTGTTGCTTTAGCTGCTGCAACAGTTGTTATATATGGTGTCTTACTCTTAATTGCAGCTTTTCTAAGGTAACTGTCATCATTAACTGAATTCTTACCAATAGGAGAATTGATAATGAGATCAACCTCGTTATTTGTAATCATATCGTAAACGTTAGGTCTGCCTTCCTGAAGCTTCTTAACAGGAGTTACTTCTATTCCAGCTTCAGAGAGATACTTAGCAGAACCACTTGTAGCAACAATCTTAAATCCATCACCACTGAGTGACTTTGCTACCTCAATTACTTCTTCCTTATCCTTATCCTGAACCGAAATCAAAACTGTACCTGAAAGAGGTAATTTACTCTGAATGGCTTCCTGTGATTTGAAGAAAGCCTCTCCATAGTGAGTTGATAAACCAAGAACTTCTCCTGTACTTCTCATCTCAGGTCCAAGTACTGGATCTACCTCTGGGAACATATTGAATGGGAATGCAGCTTCCTTAACTCCATAATATGGAATATCCTTCTCCTTAAGATCAGCAACAGGTGATGGACGTCCAGTAATTTCTGAAGTAATGATATCAGTTGCAATTGGTACCATTCTGATGTTACATACCTTTGAAACAAGCGGAACAGTACGGCTTGCTCTTGGATTAGCCTCAAGAACAAATACCTTACCCTTCTCAATAGCATACTGCATATTCATAAGGCCACGAACGTGCATCTCTTCAGCAATCTTCTTGGTATATTCCTTAATTGTAGCAACATTTTCTTCAGAAATATGTACTGAAGGAATGATACATGCTGAATCTCCTGAATGAACACCTGCAAGCTCAATATGTTCCATAACAGCTGGAACAAATGCATGCTTACCATCTGAAATCGCATCAGCTTCACACTCAAGGGCATGGTTAAGGAATCTATCAATAAGAATAGGTCTGTCAGGAGTTACTCCAACAGCAGCATTCATATACTCTGTGAGTGTTTCATCATCGTAAACAACTTCCATACCACGTCCACCAAGAACATATGAAGGACGAACCATAACTGGATAACCAATCTTGCCAGCAATTTCTTTTGCTTCAGCTGCTGTAGTAGCCATTCCTGACTCTGGCATTGGAATTCCAAGCTTATCCATCATTGCTCTGAACTGGTCTCTGTCTTCTGCAAGATCAATAACAGCTGGAGAAGTACCAAGAATCTTCACTCCGTTCTTCTCAAGATCAGCTGCCAAATTAAGTGGTGTCTGACCACCAAACTGAGCTATAACACCAAGGGGCTTCTCTTTTTCATAAATAGAAAGAACATCCTCAAGTGTAAGTGGCTCAAAATAAAGCTTATCAGATGTATCATAATCAGTTGAAACTGTTTCAGGATTGCAGTTTACGATAATGGTTTCAAAACCAAGTGCTTTAAGTGCCTTAGCAGCATGTACGCAACAATAGTCGAACTCAATACCCTGACCAATTCTATTAGGGCCTCCACCAAGAATCATTACTTTCTTGTTATCTGAAGCTTTACTATTATCAGGCGCATTATATGTTGAGTAATAATATGCACTGTCCTTGGTACCGCTTACATGTACGCCTTCCCAAGCTTCCTTTACGCCAATTGCATTTCTTCTTTCGCGGATAACATCTTCCTTAATCTCAAGAAGCTGACTCAAATACTTATCAGAGAAGCCATCTTTCTTCGCACTGGTAAGAAGTTCATCGGAAATCATGCTACCTCTATTGGCTGCAATCTTCTCTTCCTCTTCAACAAGTTCTTTCATCTGCTCAATGAAATAATGCTTTACCTTTGTAAGTTCAAATATTTCATCTGCAGTTGCTCCCTTACGAAGAGCCTCGTACATAAGGAAATATCTTTCTGAATTAGGAACAGTAAGTTTTGCAAGAAGTTCCTCTTTTGAAAGCTTATCGAAATTCTTCGCATGTCCAAGACCGTAACGTCCAATCTCAAGGGAACGAATAGCTTTCTGGAAAGCCTCCTTGAAGTTCTTACCGATACTCATTACTTCACCAACAGCTCTCATCTGAGTACCGAGCTTATCCTCAACGCCCTTGAATTTCTCAAAAGCCCAACGAGCAAACTTAATTACTACATAATCACCATCTGGATAATACTTATCAAGTGTTCCATACTTACCACACTCAATATCTTTCAGGGTAAGACCTGAAGCTAACATAGCTGAAACAAGAGCAATAGGGAATCCTGTTGCCTTTGAAGCAAGAGCTGATGAACGTGAAGTACGTGGATTAATTTCAATAACAATAACTCTGTCAGATACTGGATCATGTGCAAACTGAACATTTGTACCACCAATAACCTGAACCTTATCAACAATCTTATATGCCTGCTCCTGAAGTCTGTCCTGTACTTCTTTAGAAATTGTAAGCATAGGAGCCGAGCAGAAAGAATCACCTGTATGTACGCCAAGAGGATCAATGTTCTCAATAAAGCATACAGTAATCATATTGCCTTCTGAGTCTCTTACAACCTCAAGCTCAAGTTCTTCCCAGCCAAGGATAGATTCCTCAACAAGAACCTGGCCAACAAGAGAGGCCTGAAGACCTCTAGCACATACAGTAGACAACTCATCTTTATTATATACAAGACCACCGCCTGCTCCACCCATGGTATATGCAGGACGAAGAACAACAGGGTATCCAAGCTTATCTGCAATAGCTAAAGCTTCATCAACAGAGTATGCCACTTCAGATCTAGCCATTTCGATACCAAGAGAATCCATAGTCTTCTTAAACTCAATTCTGTCTTCTCCTCTTTCAATGGCATCAACCTGAACACCTATAACTTTTACATTATATTTGTCAAGAATTCCAGCCTTATACAGCTCTGAACAAAGATTGAGTCCAGACTGTCCACCAAGATTTGGAAGAAGGGCATCTGGGCGTTCTTTCTTAATAATCTGCTCAAGTCTATCTACATTAAGAGGCTCAATGTATGTAACATCAGCAGTCTCAGGATCTGTCATAATTGTTGCTGGGTTAGAGTTCACAAGAACTATCTCATAACCAAGTTTCTTAAGTGCCTTACAAGCCTGTGTTCCCGAATAGTCAAACTCACAAGCCTGACCAATAATAATTGGGCCTGATCCAATAATCAGAACTTTGTTAATATCTTCTCTTTTTGGCATTTAATTCTCCTCCACGTCATTATATTCATACCATAATTTGTATTTCAATCCGATTACACTATGTAAAATAATACCACATGTGGTGCTTTATATTAAAGTGCTTTTTGAATATTTTTTATAGAACATATTTGCACATTCGTTTCTGCTATAAAAAAGGGCATGGACCAGAAGGTCCACGCCCTTGAAATATACTTTTTAGCCGAGCTGAGCTGCAACCTCTGCAGCAAAGTCTTCGTTCTTTTTCTCCATACCTTCGCCAACTTCAAAACGAACCATCTTAGAGATAACAAGTGCCTTATCAACAGATGCAAGGTACTGAGCAACACTCTGCTTACCATCTTCAGCCTTAACATATGTCTGATCAAGAAGACAAATCTCTTTGAGCTGCTTAGAAACACGTCCCTCAACAAGTCCGCCAAAAATCTTATCAGCAAGGATTGCATCCTTATCTGCCATAGCAAGTTCAACAAGAGCTGCCTTAGCTTCCTTAGAAAGGAAATTGAAGAGGTAATTCATATTGCTCTTCTTCTCTTCATAAATAGCAATATCTTCATCTGTCCACTTCTTATCAGCAATTGCCTTATCGATAAGCTTCTGAAGAAGAGGCTTAGGAAGAGATGCTGGATCATTCAGAGAGCTGTCAACAGTAATCTCACGAAGCTTTGCAACTTCCTCAGCTGACATATCGTTTCTGCTGATATACTGTGGATTCATTGCTGCAATCTGCATTGCTACATTTGTAAGAGCCTCTTTAGCATCAGCGCTTCCATTAGCTGCAACAAGAACACCAATCTTACCACCGCCATGAACATATGATGCAACGCTATCAGCTGTAACCTTCTCAAATCTTCTGAAAGAAAGTTTCTCACCAATCTTAAGTGTCTTCTCTGCTACAACTTCTGTAAGACCTGCATCAAGAAGAGCCTGTACATCCTCTCCGTTCTTACCACCATTGTAATTAGATGCAAGAGCTGTATCAGCAACAGACTGAACAAACTCCTGGAAAATCTCATTCTTTGCAACGAAGTCTGTCTCTGAGTTAACCTCAACAACAACTGCCTGATTGCCATTCATAGCAACGCGGCAAATACCTTCTGCTGCAATTCTTGAAGCTTTCTTCTCCATCTTAGCAGCTCCGCTCTTTCTAAGAACTTCAACTGCTGCTTCCATATCTCCATCAGTCTCGGTGAGGGCTTTCTTACATTCCATCATACCTGCACCGGTAGACTCTCTTAATTCTTTTACCATTGCTGCTGTAATAGCTGCCATGTCTGTATCCTCCTATTTATTATTATTTACTGCTCTGCAACTTCCTCGATATCAGTTGCCTCAGCGTTCTCCATCTCTGGAACGTAATTCTCAACACCACCATTTGCTTCGATAACAGCATCAGCCATCTTAGAAACGATAAGCTTTACTGCACGAATTGCATCGTCGTTACCAGGAATTACATAATCAAGCTCTTCTGGATCACAGTTTGTATCTGCAATACCAATAAGAGGAATACCAAGAGAGTGAGCCTCAGATACACAAATCTTCTCCTTCTTAGGATCAACGATAAAGATAGCATCAGGAATCTTCTTCATGTTCTTGATACCACCAAGGTTCTTCTCAAGCTTCTCCCACTCTTTCTTAAGTTCGATAACTTCCTTCTTAGGAAGAACATCAAATGTTCCGTCCTGAGACATTGTCTCAATCTTCTTAAGACGAGCAATACGAGACTGGATTGTCTTGAAGTTTGTAAGCATACCACCAAGCCATCTCTCATTTACGTAGTACATTCCACAACGCTCAGCCTCAACCTTTACAGCATCCTGTGCCTGCTTCTTAGTACCAACGAAAAGAATTGTTCCGCCCTGTGCAGCGATCTCAGAGATTGCCTTGTAAGCTTCATCAACCTTAACAACAGACTTCTGAAGATCAATGATATAGATGCCATTTCTCTCTGTGAAGATGTAAGGAGCCATCTTAGGGTTCCATCTTCTTGTCTGATGTCCAAAGTGAACACCTGCTTCAAGTAACTGTTTCATTGAAATAACGCTCATTTTTAATACCTCCATTTGGTTAATTTCTTCCGCGACCGTCACGCAAATCAGCCATCCCGAGCAAGGACACCGGCGATTCATCAGGTTCGCGTGTGTATTTATTCACAACATTACAGATTATAACAAGAAAAATCTCCCTTTTCAAGGAGATTTTTCAATATTATATTATAACAATTTATTGTTTTCCCATCAGAGCTTTTGCCATCTGTTCGTATGTCATATCTGATGTAATTGTATGCTCGCCAAATGCCAGATGTGTATCATATCCCATTTTGCACAAATATTTATCAAAATCCTTTGCGCTCTCAATTATTCCAGCCTGCTCCATCCTCTTACATACAGAACCAGATGAATCACCCTTTCTAACCTCTACATTATATGAAGAGCTTCCTTGCGAAGGCGCTTTTGTTGGTTCTGGTGTAGGTGTATCGGTTATCTTAGGCACTTCCGTCACTTTGGGTGCTTCTGTTGGAACCGGAGTCGGTTTTTCAGTTACCTTAGGAACTTCCGTCGGTGCCTGAGTCGGCTTTTCAGTTACCTTAGGCACTTCCGTCGGTGCCTGAGTCGGCTTTTCTGTTACCATAGGCACTTCAGTCATTTGGGCTGCCTCTGTAGGTTCAATCGTAGCTTCACCTACAGGATCCGAAGTCGGTATATTCTCTGTGTCATCCGCAGTCTGAGTTATAGCTGCAGGAGTTAACTGAAGAGTCGTAGCTGGTCCCAGAGATGATATTCCTTCTGTTGGAACTATAATATTAGGATGATCGCTCTCAGTAGGTGTAAAAGTAACCGTTCCATACCCCTGTGTCAAAGTAGATGTATCATCTACCATACCAAGTTCAACAGCACGTTTCTTAACTTCCTCATCTGTCATCTGATTATTACCAGATGTAGCCACACCCATCAGTACTGCAGTTACAATTATTCCAATTCCTAAACCACGTAAATAAAACTTAAGTTTCATAATTTTTTACATTTCCTTAAATAAATCAATAACAAGCTTTACCTCGCCTACTCCCATTCCAAGCTCTTTAGCTATAGCCATATTGGACTTTCCAGCTCTGTGGAGTGACAAAATCTTCTCATTCTGATTCTGAGCCTCTTCCTCTGATTCTATGTCATCATCAGAAGTTATCATTGTTGGCATAACGGGAATGCTATCTATCTGAGGACTCTTCTTTGGATTTTTCCTAGCAGGCAACGAATTTTCAATATCATTCTTTCTATTATCAGATGCGTTCTTAACACTTACCGCAGGAATGCTAAATGGCATAAACTGATTATCATCAACACCCTGCTGTGCATTCTCGCTACCACTTACTTCTGAAGTTTTTGTTTTCAATGCCTGATCATTAGCGACATCAATTGCCTGTTCTTTGACACGAGTAACAGTCTCTTTAGCTGATTTTGCTGTAGCTTCAACTTCACGAACGGTATTCTTCAGATTAGTCTGCTTATCATTCAACATATCATACATAAAAACAACTTCATCGTGATTTTTATGTATATCTTCCATTACTGATTCAGCAAACTCGCTAATAGCCATAATCTTCTCATTGGTGACTTTCTCCATATTTCTCTCAGCCATCCCAACAGAATAATCAACTGAATCGTCAACTTTATCAGACAAAATAGAAGAAGCCTCCTTAATCTTATCATCTATCAGCTTCTTAATCTCTTTATCAGCAACCTCGTAATCCTTACTTCCCGAATCCTTAGACCCAACAAGAAAGCTCGCAACAAAAACAATAATTCCTATTATTAAAAGAATAATCTCTAGTAATGTCATTTTATCTATAAAACCTCTCTATAAAGCATTAAATCTTCATGTCAAAGCTGCCCATTCCTTTTAAAACAACTTTGCCATCAGTGGGTTTATCCTCTTTCTTCTTACGGTTTCTTCCGCCATCACCTGCATACCCCGAGCTACCACTGTCCTGTTTCTCTGATAGCTGTGCCTGATCCCCACTTCTAACCTGATTCAAATGTTCGTCTGCTTTATTCTCTGTCTGAATCTGCGTGTGATGCAGTGCCGCATTTTCCTTGGCATCTTCCTGTCCTCTGTGCACCGAAAAATCCTGAGTACGCGATATAGTTCCATATTGTTCAAGCGGAGTAATTGCCATTTATAAACCTTCCATTTTTACATCGCCTCGAATCTTACGAAAACGACAATATTGATACTTCTGTTTAACATTCATCGAAGCTTCAGATATCACAAGAATTGTTCCTGGATACATCACATCTGTTACCTCGATTCTTGCATCAGCTTCACATTCAAGAATACCATCAAGTTCCTCAAGCATGAACATATCTGACGCAAGTTGCCTGTGCAGATTTCTACTCTGATCAGCGAGCTGCTTCATATACATAAGCTGGTCGAGTTCTAGTGAACCGCCAGTCTTAAGCTTCATTGCAGCTGCTTTTACAACAGGATCAACCTTTTTTATACTCTTATTTATATCCTGAATTTCCTGCTTTAATTCCTGGCTTTTTACCTTGAGCTGTGGGTCAATTCCAACTTCAACTGTTGTAATTGCTCCCATATTGGAACCAAACACTTTTGCCTCAATAAGATTCTGCGCTGATACTTTTCCTCCAGTAATGAAACCTCTTTTGCCATGCACGTGTATTTCAGTACCAGCAATTACTGTACTATGTATAATGGACTCAGACTCAACATATCCTTCTGCAGTAGCTTTTGCATTCTCAAGGAATTTGGCAATAATATTGCCTCGAGCCTTAAGTTCACCTTTCTCCATTCCATTCATTCCACGACCAATAATTATATTACCGCCGCTTTCTATATATGCTCCTTCAACAACTCCGACAACTTCTACATCACCTTTTGCTTTAACGGAGAAATTTTCCGAAACATTTCCCTTAACCTTAACCGAACCATCATAATCGATATTTCCAGTCGAGTTATCAACGTTATCGACCTCATAAACGTTTGAAACAAATACTCTACCGTCTACAAGCGATACATGTCCGTTTACAGCACTAGTAAGTTCAGTCTTGTCCTCACTAATAATACTGTTTCTCTCGTAACGGATGAGTTCTTTTTTGACAGGAGGAGGCATAATCGGCTCACCGAGAACATTCCTTCCCATCTCCCCCTTCACCTCAGGATGAAGCTTAGCTAAGAGGTCACCTTCCATTACATTGTTGAGAATATTAAGATTGAAGAAGTCAACACTTCCATCTTCTTTAACAGTTGGTCTGGCTTTTAAGTCTGTGTTAAAAAAGTACTCTACATAAGCGTCCTTACCATAAACCATCGGCGTACCTGAAGCTATAGCATAATCAGTACAATACTGACGATTCGCAATATACTCATCAACAACCGATTCGATGATTCCATGATTAATCCCTTGGAACTTGAGTTCGCCAAGAATTTCATTCTTATCCATTTCCTGTCCACCATTGGACGGTGGGTAGAATCTGGCAACTGCGCTCATTTTATCATCGGATACTTTTATGCTAAGCTTTTCTCCAATGGCATAACTTTTACGTGAAGAAACCGGTACAGTCGTCTCAGAATTAGACGTTATACCGGCATTTAATGCTTTTACATCACACGGAATACTTAGTCTCTCCAAATATTGCATTAACTCAGCAATCTGAATAGCCTCTCCACCATCCGTCGGAGGGTACAGTTTAACAGCTATGCCATTATCGCCGATTGAGAGTCTGAAGTATCCGTTCATGTAAAATTCCCCATATGTAAATATTTACTGATGAAGAAGTCCCATGTAAGATCCCATTTTTCCCTTCATCTTTTGCAGTGCTCTTGTATGAAGCTGTGACACTCTAGATTCAGATACATCAAGCACCCTACTAATCTCTTTTAATGTCAATTCTTCATAATAATACAGAAGAATAACCTTCTGTTCCTTTTCTGTAAGATCTTCAAGCGCTTCTTTAAGAACTTCTTTTAATTCTTCTTTTTCCAATGCCTGTTCCGGCATATCAAAATAACTTGATGATCCACCTGCTGAATCATTAGCAACTTCTGGACCACCCGCCTCAAGATATTCATTCAGAGATACAAGATTGGTAACCTTCATCTGGCCCTGCCAATCCTGATATTCATCTCCTGATATACCAAGTTTTTCAGCTATCTCTTCGTCTGTTGCGCCACGACCTTTTTCCGCCTCAATTTCTCGCATCGCATTTTCCATTTGCTTCTGCTTCTGGCGAATAGTTCTTGGTATCCAATCCATTTTACGAATCTGGTCTAATATTGTTCCACGGATTCGGAGCGATGCATAGGTTTCAAATTTCACATCTTTGAAAACATCAAACTTATCAATTGCATCTATCAGACCAAATATTCCATAGCTGCATAAATCATCATATTCAACTGTATAACCGAGATACATACTCAGTCTACCAGCAACAAGCTTAACTAAAGGCGCATATTCAATTATGAGTTTTTCACGCATTTCTGACGACTTGGAACGAGCATATTCCTCCCACATTCGTCTCCTTGCTAGTTCATCCATAAATGACCACACTCACTATTTTTATGATTCATTTGAAGAAGGATTATCCTTTCGGATTACCTCCCCTTCTTTTTGATTCTGCTTGTTCTCCTCAGAATCTTTGACCTTATCAACAAGCTTAAATGAGTCAAATAATCTTTTTAATAAAAACCCTAAAAACAGGAAACATACTAGCGAACATAAAATAACAATGCTCATGTCCTTCAAAGAGTATTTATTAACATAGCAAACAACACTTGAAACAGCACCACCAAGTAGCATCACTACAGCCGGAATCATCTTGGTTTTGAGAGATTTCTTCTCGTCATCTTCACCAGGATTATCCGAATCATCATTAATGCCGTTTTTGTTATTTAACAAATCATCTGTATTCTGATTAGATTGTTCGCTCATTTTTGCCTACTGCTTTTATAACAAAGTCACCAGTTTCAGGATAATATATTACAGTTCTACCATAATTATTGCCTGTATCTTCTGCAAGAATCGGAATTTTGAGCTCGGCAAGCTTCTTCTTACATGCATCAACATTCCTCTTACCAACCTGAACAAGGTCAGATTTATTCTGCATTGCAAACATCTGAGCTCCACCTGCTATCTTTGCAACAAGTCTGCTCTTATTTGCACCAAGCTTAATCATTTCTTCAACAAGCAACTGAATGCCTGTATCAGCGAATTTCATCTTATTACCATTCTGTGAAATGGTTGTTGAATCTGGCAACATAACATGTGCCAAGCCACCAACTTTCGTACTAGGGTCACGTACTGCAACACCAACACAAGATCCAAGCCCCAGCGTAGTTAATCCGTCGGGTGCTTTACATACCTTCAAATCGGCCATGCCGACTTTGACAATATCAGCCATTTTAATAACCCCCTGGATTAACCTATTCCAAGTGACGATAAGATTTTCTCGTAGCTTTCAATATCAGGAACAAGAATAAAATATCCGTTCATTTCCATATCATCAGTAAACTGTGTTTCAATCATGAGAATATTATCTCCCATTGTTCCGAATTCAATTGCTGGAACAGACAAAATTGCCCCTGCCATGTCAATTGAAAGTGAAGGAATCGAAGGTAAAATCTTAAGATTAGTCATCATTGACAATGAATTAAGATAAGCACCTGTAATGATATTACCAATCTCCTTAATTGCAGAAATCTCCATCTCACCAAAGGTGTCTCCACTCATCTGCATTCCCATGAGTTTTTCAACAAGATGTCTTGCCGCATCAACAGGAAGAAGGAACATAATACTACCTGTTATATCTCCTTCAACAGCAAGATAAACACCAACTACTATCTGTTCTTCTCCACCAATTTCTGAGCCAACATCTTTAAAGTCAAGCAATCTGACCTGCGGAACCTTCATATCAACCTTGCACTGAAGCATGGATGCAAGCGCAGTTGTAGCATTACCTGCACCAATATTACCGATTTCCTTAAGGACGTCATAATACGTCTCGGTCATCTGTTCAAGATTCATTTCTGACATATATATCTGCCATACCCTTTCCATCGGGTGATTATAAATCACTCGGTTCAACTATACTTGATTGATGCAAAAGATTTATTCAGCAACTACTGCATGAAGGTCAAGAAGAGATACGAGCTCAGATCCAACCTTACCTACAGCGCTAACAAACATTGCAGTTTCTTCTTTTGCACTCTGGTTATTCTTCTCGACTTCATCTGCGCCAAGAGTAACAACCTCTTTTACCTCATCAACGATTACACCAATCTTCTCAACATTTTCAAGCTTGAGAATAATGATTCTTGTATTCTTGGTTTCCTCCATCTTAGGTAAATCCATCTTCGTACGAATATCCATAACAGTAACAACTTCACCACGAAGATTGATAACACCACTTAAGTACTTAGGCACACGAGGAACACGTGTAATACGCTGCATCTTCAAGATATTATCAACATATTTAATATCAATTCCGTATTTTTCATCCCCCAGCTGAATAACAATGTACTGGGTTGTAGAATAATTTTCGCTTACTTTGATCTCATCCATCGTATATCCCCTCCTTACAGCATTGCATTGGTGTCAAGAATAAGAGCCACCTCACCATCACCAAGAATGGTTGCACCGCTGATAATCTTAAACTTATTGATTAACTTGCCAAGAGATTTAATAACGATTTCCTGCTGACCGATGAGTTTATCAACAACAAGACCAGCAAGCTTATCGCCCTTCTTAACAATAACAACCATAAGGCTGTCTGTCTTCTCTTCGCTTTCAGGAATATCAAGTACCTCATGAAGACGAATAAGAGGAATAACTGTACCACGAAGATTTATAACTTCTTTGGCCTGTACGAACTTAATATCACTAACAGGAACATCCTCAATTGTCTGAATTGAACCAAGAGAAATAGCATACATCTCTTCTCCAACAACAACCATGAGTGCCTGAATAATAGCAAGAGTAAGTGGAAGTCTGATTGTAAATGTTGAGCCCTCACCAAGCTTAGTCTTAACATCTACCTCACCGCTAAGAGCTTCGATCTTAGACTTAACAACATCAAGACCAACACCTCTTCCTGATACATCTGAGATAACCTTAGCAGTAGAGAAACCAGCGCTGAACAGAAGGTCAATTGCTTCCTTATCATTCATAGCAGCTGCCTGCTCTTCATTGATAATTCCCTTCTCAATTGCCTTTGCCTTAACCTTCTCTACATCAATACCGTTACCATCATCACCTACTTCGATAATAACGTTATTGCCTTCCTGATATGCATTAAGGAAAATAGAACCAACTTCTGACTTGCCTCTTTCGCGACGAACCTCAGCAGACTCAAGACCATGATCTGCAGAGTTACGAAGCAGATGCATAAGAGGATCGCCAATTTCATCTACAACAGTTCTATCAAGTTCTGTCTCTTCACCGGTCATGTACAATTCCATTTTCTTTCCAAGATTCTTAGAAAGATCACGAATCATACGAGGGAACTTATTAACAGTAGACTCAATTGGTACCATTCGAACCTTCATAACTGACTCATGAAGATTAGTTGTTACACTTTCAAGATACTCAATCTGCTCATTGAAGCCTCTGTCAAGATTATTAGTTCCAGATGCAGAAACAAGTGAATTCTTTGCGATAATAAGCTCTGAAACAAGGTTCATGAGAACATCAAGTTTCTCAATATCAACACGAACTGTTCTATTAACAACTGGCTTAGCAGCTGCAGGTTTCTTAGCAGCCTCTTTCTTAGGTTCTGGAGATGCTGCTACAGGAGCTGCAGGTGCATTTTCAACAGTCTGCTTGTTCTCAACAACCTCAGGCTGTGCAGGAGCTTCCTCTACCTGAGCATATGCGCTCTTATCAAGAGGCTCACCATAAGCATCTTCAATTTCGGATACATTCTTAATAGCCGCGATAATCTTATCAAGCTTGTCACCAGAAATAACAATAAGTGAGAAGCTTAATTCGAACTTCTCATCCTCAATATCCTGAGTGCTTGGATTGCTAACAATAATTTCGCCAGAATCTTCAACAGCCTTGAATACAAGGAAGCTTCTTGCAGCCTTAAGAAGACAACTAGCCTCTACAAAAACAGTAATGCCATATACATTCATTCCCTGCTCAACTGCTGAGCTTATTACCGTCTTCTGAGATTCATCAAGAGTAATACTCTTCCACTGTGCTTTCTCAGAATCAGAAGAAGAATTATCAGCAGGTGCCTCTGCTGCAGTTTCAGTTGCTGCTTCCTGTTTAGCAGGCGCTGCTTCTGAAGCTGATCCACCACCATTAAGCTGATCATTAAGAGCCTTTATAAGATTCTCATTCTCATTAACGCCCTCATCAGCGGTTGACTGGATTGTTGTAAGATATTCATCAAGAGCATCAAGGCACTGGAACAGAATATCAATCATAGTTCCATTAACCTTCAGATTACCAGCACGAACTTCAGAAAAAACATTCTCCATGTCATGGGTAAGGTTCTGCATTCTCTTAAATCCCATTGTACCAGCCATACCTTTAAGGGAATGTGCTGCACGGAATATCTCGTTGATAGTAGTTTCATTTTCAGGGTCCTGCTCAAGATCAAGAATCTGAGTATTCAGGCTCTGAAGATGCTCCTTAGTCTCATCGATAAAAATCTCTAGGTACTGACTTACGTCCATGTTATTTAACCCCCACATTCATAATGATTTCCTGGGCAATCTGACCAAGAGGGACAATCTGGTCAGCCAGGTGGTTGTTTACTACTGCTTTTGGCATACCATAAACGACGCAGGTACTTTCCTCCTGAGCTATGGTATGTATTTTTTTTACTGCTTTAAGATTTTTAATTCCCTCTGTTCCGTCCTGACCCATTCCAGTCAAAACAACGCAGAGAATATTTTCATAAGAAGTATTTCTCAGAGATTCATACATATAATTCGCGCAAGGTTTTACGCCTTCTCTCTGAGGTTCATCAGTGTAATGAATAACATTCGTGGAACCCTTTCTTACAATATTCATATGGGCTCCACCTTTGGAAATATAAATATTTCCAGTTTCAATAGTCTCCCCTTCCTCGGCTTCCTTAACATTCAGTTCACACATCGTATTAAGTCTGTCAGCAAGAGTTTTAGTAAAACCAGCGGGCATATGCTGAACTATGACAATCGGACAGCTTAAATTACCCGGCAAAAGAGGAATAACCTGATGAAGTGCTTTTGGTCCTCCTGTAGAACTTGCCAATGCAACAATCTGATTACGCTTAGTCGCTGTTGAAACATTTTTAGATGCCAGCTCAACAATCTTCTTCGTCGCTTTCATCTCATTTAATGTTGGTGAAGCAACAAAGCGGCTCTTCTTAGCATTAGCAACAGTCGTAAGGATTCTTAAAAACTTCTCCTGAAACCTTCCATCGCGACAATCCTGTGCTTTATCTGGTTTATGAATGAAATCAAGTGCACCAAGTTCCAAACAGTCAAGAGTAACTTTCGCTCCTTCCATAGTGTCTGTACTGGCCATCATAATATTTGCAGAGAATCTTCTTCGATGTAATTCTTTTAGAAGTTCTACGCCGTTCATAATAGGCATATTAACGTCTAAAACTATAGCGTCATAATCATTCTTAAGAATTAAATCAAGTGCATCCCTACCATTGATTGCACGATCTTTCACACAGAAATTATCACTGCCATTGATTATATCACAAAGCACACTTCTCATGAGTGCAGAGTCATCAACCACTAATATTTTTTTCTTAATCTCCAACATTTTTCGCCAACCTACTTACTATTTTGTCTTTTTTTCCTTTCCTCTTCAAATATGTAACGAATTATTTCTTCTCTGTCTTCAGCTTTTAAATTATCATACTGGAGGCGATGTTCGTATACTCCCGGCTTATTCTCCAATTCACTAACGCGAAGAAGCTTGCCGATTAAATTATACTCTTTTTGAATTCCATTAACTCCTAGTCTAAAGCATATTAGAATTAATGAATCAGCATTATACTTCTGAGCGGCAATAAACCTGATGCCGCCACCACTAATATCTACAATTACACTCTGCTTCATCGGAAGCTCTGCGAGTGTAACATTCCCACTTCTCTCATACTCAGCTACTTCGTATGCTTCAAGTGGTCTGGAAGTCATGTCTATTGCACAGCTAAACCTGAAGTATTCTCTTCTCTGGAATTTGCGAAGATTAGTCATCAAATCCAGAACAAGTATGTAGACATTATCTCTTTTATATCTGTCAGAAATTCTGCAAGTACACTGAAACAAACCTTTTTTTGTGTAGAAAAACACCTCATAGCGTTCATCAACAGACAAAAGAATCAGCTTGGTCTGCTCCATTGGCATAGTAACCTCAAGCTGTTCATCTGACAGAATCTCATAAACTGAACTATTATATTTTTTTACTGATACATTATCTTTCAGGGAATTGTTGATTGAAACAAGCTCAAGCTTCATTCCCGGTGCTACATACGTTGATAGCATGGCTTATTCTCCCCCATTGTTATGTGATAATTTCCTGCCAATCGCTATATGTGAGAAGAATCCTGCCATTCCACGTTTAGTGACAGTCTTCTCAACCTGCTTATCCATGAGAATAGCTGCCATTCTCTCATATGCCTTAGCTGATTTTGCATTAGGACTCTGCAAAGAAACAGGCATCTGTTGCATAACCGCGCGGCTCAATAGATTATCCTGCGGAATTGAACCAAGGAATTCCATAGGAAGTTTAATGTACTTTGCCACAACAGCATTAAGCTTGTTATACAGCTTAGTCCCCTCGTCTTCTGTCTCAACTCTATTTGTGATAACTTTAACCTTCGTATCATTTTGATTAAATCTGGGATGTCTGTTTAATGCTTTAATCAATGAATACGAGTCAGTAATTGAAGTCGGCTCTGGTGTTGTAACAAGTAGTATCTCTCCACTCGCAACCAGGAACTCAAGAACGGCATCTGATATACCAGCTCCCGTATCAACAATGATTACATCCGTAATAGAATCCAGCTCGGCAAGATTCTGGACAATATAATTCAAATAATCTTTGTTAAGGTTAGACAGACCAGCTATTCCAGATCCACCACTAATAAATCCAACCTCCATAGGACCCCAAGTGATAATATCCTTAATATTCATTCCCTGATAAATCAAATCAGACAAATTATGCTTAGGTATCGCTCCAAACATAATCTCAATATTTGCCAAACCAAAGTCTGCGTCAAGAATTATTACTCTTTTTCCCAATTTACGAAATTGAATCGCCAGATTAATTGCAGTATTCGATTTTCCAACACCACCCTTGCCACTAGTAACCGTAATTACTCTTGCTACAGGGCGCTGCACCTGATTCGCTTTTATTATATTGCGAAGCTGTTCAGCCTGATCCATTAATTATTACCCATGCCCTTTCATCAAAATACAGACTTTACTCCGCAGATGTGTACCTGCGAAAAACTGTAATACATGGTTTTTGCACTAACCTGTCTATTTGTTACGTCCACCCAAAAGCATTTTGACAGTAGCCTGTGGATTGAAAGGTTCAATATCATTAGGTACATTCTGTCCACATGTAACATAAGACATTGATGCACCTGTATGTAAACGTAGATTAAAGAGATTACCAAACATAAGCGTTTCATCAAGTTTAGTGAAAATCAGCTTATAGTTAGTCATCTCCTTGTAAGTATCTGAAATACTTATTAAATCCTTATACTTCGTAGTAGCTGATACAACAAGGAATACCTCTTTATCAAACTTATCATCAACGCAGTCGATGAATTTCTGCATTGTTTCTCTCTGATCCGCATTCTGATGAGAATGACCAGCTGTGTCTATAAGAATATAATCAGCATCACCATATTCATTCAGAGCAATCGTCATTTCATCAGGATGATAGATTATCCTAAATGGAACATTGAGAATGTTTGCATAAGTTTTAAGTTGTTCTGTCGCGGCAATTCTATATGTATCTGTTGTGAGCAGAACGACTTTCTTTTTCTCAACAAGCTGGAATTTTGATGCAAGCTTTGCAATAGTCGTCGTCTTACCAACTCCAGTAGGTCCAACAAAGAAAACAATTTTAGGTCCCTTATCTGAAACTGTAACACCTTCAGGTTTACCAAATTTAAGAATCATCTTCTGATATACATTAGCAAGAAGGTGATCAATTGGAATATCCTTACTGAGATCAATGTCTTTTTCCAGGTCCTCGATTATGGCATTCGCGTATTTCTCATGAACCTCATTTTCAATCATTGTATTATAGAGAAGCTTAACGAAGGATTGACCCTCGTTGGTCTTGTTATCATCTGATTTATTATGTGATGTATTCTCTTTGGCACCATATCCTGAATTATTTGCACTAGCACTGCTGTCTTTATTTTCGTTCTTAACTCCCAGCGTATCCTGAAGCATGTTTTTTAGCGAGCTTATTTTTGCATCAATATCTTCTAGGCTTTCATCAACAAAAGCTCTGTCTGCCTTAGTATTAGCCGGCATCGTCTGAGCATTATCTTTTTCTGAGTGGGCTTTAAGCTGTTTGAGGAACTCTTCGCCCTCGCCACTAGTCTTCACATCGATAGTTTTACCGCCATCCTCAACAACTTTTGCAATGTCCTTAATTGCTGAAGATAGTCTCTCTCCATCATCCTCAATACCAACCGTGACTTCCTTCATAGGTGCCTTAAATAGACGTGCTAAGCCTTTATGTTTCACGCTTTTTACTTCCATAATCGCGAAACCAGGTCCCAATTCACGTCTGGCTGCATCCTCTGCTTCTGCCTGTGTATTTGCCAAGTATTTTTTAATAATCATTAGATTGTCACCATACCAACGCTCTGAAGTTCAACGTTGGGCTCCACTTCATTATACGATATAACAATGAGATCTCTGTAATAATCTTCTGTCAGCTTCTTGAAATAACATCTTACGATTGGAGATGTTATGACAATTGGTGTCCTTCCAAGATTTTCAAGCTTTTTAATCTCAATTCCAAGAGCATCCATGAGCTGCTTGGTTCTCTCGGGATTCATATTGAGATATGAGCCCTGCTCCGTCTGTTTAACTGCCCCCATAATCTCCTGTTCCATTTTAGGGTCGAGTGTGACAACCGAATTGGTCTCATTAGCCTGAAAATATCTGCTCGAAATTGCTCTTTTCAAAGCCTGTCTTACATATTCCGTAAGTATATCTGTATCCCTTGTCGTTGTTGCATAATCCGCAAGTGTTTCAAATATTGACAACAGGTCTCTAATTGAAACACCCTCGCGAAGAAGCTGCTGTAAAACTTTCTGAACCTCACCGAGTCCAAGAAGTTTAGGAACAAGTTCCTCAACAACAGAAGGATTGGTTTCCTTAAGGTTATTGACAAGATTCTGTACATCCTGTCTAGAAAGGAGTTCATCAATATGATGTCTGATAATTTCAGTCAGGTGCGTTGCAATAATTGAAGGAGGATCAACTACAGTATATCCAAGTGTCTCTGCTCTCTCTCTCTGTCCCTCTGTTATCCAGATTGCGGGCAAATGGAATGAAGGCTCGAAAGTAGGTATACCTGTGATTTCTTCTTTTACAAACCCAGGATTCATTGCCATGTAATGATCAAACAGAATCTCACCTTCAGAAACCTGAATTCCTTTAATCTTAATTATGTACTGGTTAGGATTAAGCTGGATATTGTCACGCAGACGAATGATCGGAACTACAGTTCCAAGTTCAAGTGCTATCTGCCTTCTAATCATAACAACTCGGTCAAGAAGATCTCCTCCCTGATTGACATCCGCAAGCGGAATAATTCCATATCCGAATTCCAATTCAATCGGATCTACCGACAAAAGAGAATTAACATTCTCGGGCTGCCTGATTTCTTCTGCCTCCGTTTCCTCAGCACTAACCTCAGTCTCAACCTGCTCTTTGTTGAGACGTCTATTGAGCATATATCCCATAAACAGGAACAGTCCGCCGATTATTCCAAAGAGTAGTGGATTAAGAGGTGTCAATAGACCAAGGCCAATCATCGCCGAGCCAACAATAAGCATTACTTTTGGAAGTGAAAATAATTCTCCCAAAATCTCCGCACCGAATTCAGCTTCCTTAGCACCCTTAGTTACCAGAATACCAGTTGATAATGAAATCAAAAGTGAAGGAATCTGTGAAACAAGTCCATCACCGATTGTAAGAATTGCGTATTTATTAAGGGCTTCGCCTATTTCCAGTCCCTGTCCTATCATTCCGGTAATTATTCCACCGATAATGTTAATGGCCGTAATGACAAGACCCGCTGTTGCATCTCCCTTTACGTACTTAACAGCACCATCCATGTTACCAAAGAAGGATGATTCATCCTGAATCTTCTGTCTTCTTCTCGCTGCTTCTGCGTCATCAATTGCCCCTGTATTTAAATCCGCATCAATCGCCATCTGTTTACCTGGCATAGCATCCAGAGTAAATCTTGCTGTTACTTCAGCAACACGCTCAGAACCTTTGTTGATAACCATGAACTGAACCAGAATAAGTATCAGGAAGATAATTGCACCTACTACGAGGTTACCTCCACCAACAAATCCACCGAAAGTATTAATTACATTTCCTGCCTCGCCCTGCACAAGAATGAGTCTTGTAGACGAAACGTTAAGTGCAATTCGAAATATGGTTGTAAACAAAAGAATAGTGGGATAATATGCCATATCCAACACTTCTTTGCTCAGCATACAGCTAAACATAATTGTGAAGGATAGAGACATATCGAAGGCAAGAAGAATATCCAGAATGGTGTCATTCAAAGGAATGATCAGCATTACAAAAGCAGCAAGAATATATACAGCAATAAAAATATCGCCTGATAATAATTTCTTAAGCATTCTATCTTACCTCCTTTCCCCAAATATTTGCAGCACTACATCCATCTATGTTCTAAGCACTGGTCTCTTCCTTGACTGGTGGCTTAGTACCCTTAAGGTTATAAACAAAGGCAAGCACTTCAGCTACAGACTGGAATAATTCCGGTGGCACAAGACCGCCCACTTCAACATTATGGTAGAGCGTTCTCGCAAGAGGTTTATTCTCAACTATTTCAACGCCATTTTCTCTGGCAATTTCTTTTATCTTCTGAGCTAAGTAATCCTGACCTTTTGCAGCCACATAGGGAGCATCATACTTGTTAGGATCATAAATAATTGCGACGGCAAAATGCGTCGGGTTAGTAATAACAACATCGGCTTGTGGAATAGCCTGCATCATACGACGTCTGGATACTTCCATCATCTTCTGCTTAATCTTAGACTTGACCTGAGGATCTCCTTCTGCGTTCTTATACTCGTCCTTGACCTCCTGTTTGGTCATCTTCATATCTTCTTTATATTTCCACTTGGTATAAGCAAAATCTGCGCCGGCAATAACAATATAAAATGCCGATATTTTTATCCCCAAATCAATAACAATATTGCCAATGACTGAAACTGCTCCCATGACGGTCAGATTATAGAAATTCATGATATAACCCGCCTGATCGACAATTGTCGAGTATACAAGTACACCAATCATAGCAATCTTTATTATTGATTTTAGAAGTTCCAGCAAGGATTTGACTGAGAACAGTCTCTTAAAACCCTTAGCCGGATTAAGCTTACTGAATTTAGGTTTAAGCGGTTTACTAGTTGGTTTCCACTTGACCTGCACAAGGTCAGTCACAAAACATATAACAACTGCTACAGCAAAAATAGGAAGCATCATGATAAGATAATTTCCTATAACCTGCTGTAAAAGGCCACCAAGTCCACTCTCATCTACTCCGCCAGTGATTCCAATGGTCTCCGGAATCTTATTATAGCTGGCATGAAACATCTCCATAAAATTCACGCCGAGCGTTCCGACATAGATTTTAAGAAGAATAAAAAAAGCAAGAAGAAGAGTACAATTCGCCACCTCTTTACTCTTGGCAACGTTACCCTCTTTTCTGGTATCTTCTTTCTTTTTGGCTGTAGGTTCCTCTGTCTTTTCACCATCAGGGCCATCCTTAGCGAAAAAATAGAGATTATATTCTAATATCACATCAAGCCCTCTACAATGGACACAATCATTACACGCATTTCTTTAAAAAGCAGTTCAGCAGCAGTTGGAATCACCCACATAGCCACATAAACAGTTGCAAAACCTGCCAGAATCTTAATCTGCATTCCCACTGCAAACAGATTCATTTGTGGTGCGACCTTTGCAAGAACTGCAAGCACCATATTCATGAGCAAAATTACTGCAAACACGGGGAGAGCAATCTGAAAACTTATCAGGAAGTATTTCCCCATAAAGCCAGTAATTGTCTCAAGAAGGGATCCAACAGCGAAGTTCATATGCCCAACCGGAATTAGTTCGTATGTCTCCATTATCGCCTTCAGAATATACTGATAAGTTCCAGTTGTAATCATGAGTGCAAGAAATATGAACTTATAAAAAACACCGGTAATTGTTGCAGAATCTCTGAACGTTGGATCCATTAAGCTTGCTGCAGATAAACCAATTTCCATATCAATAAGTCTACCTGCCATTGAAACTATGTGCATGCACATAGATGAACCCAGTCCAATTATCAAACCAACGACAAGCTCTTTTACAACAAGCAGCGCATAATCAATTATGCTCTCATATTCAATAACCGGCCTGTCGCTAATATTGAATACAATAACCGTCAAAAATATAGAAAATGCGATTTTAACTCGACTCGGTACACTCTCCTCACCGTAAAATGGTGCCAAATGCATAAAGGCAGTTAGTCTAACCAATATCAGAAGAAAATATTCAAGATCAGATGTATTAATCGCAAAATTCATCATATATCGCTATAGGAAAAGAAATAAGACAACTTATCTCACATAAACGGAAAAATCGCCCCATAAGTCAGTCATAAGTCCTGACATATTATTGAGCATCCAATGTCCAAGAAGCAGAATACATACAAATACTCCAAGAATCTTAGGAATATAGGTAAGTGACTGCTCCTGAATTGAAGTTACGGTCTGAAATATACTAACTGTAAGTCCTATAATCAGCGACACAAGAAGAACTGGCGCAGCTGTTTTTACTATAGTAAATAACGCATCTCGGCTTATCATGATAACGTCTTCTGTTGTCATTTATTATCTCCTTGTCCTTATATCTAAAAAAATCTAATCTCAGCCCTGTCAGTAGAATGATTTGACAACATTACCAATTATAAGGTTCCATCCATCTGCAAGTACGAATAATAGTATCTTAAATGGCATTGAAATCGTAGTTGGCGGAAGCATCATCATACCCATACTCATAAGGGTTGACGCGACAACCATATCAATAACAATGAATGGGATATATATCAAGAATCCTATTATGAATGCAGTTCGTAGTTCACTGACAAGAAAACTTGGAATAAGTACGTGAGTCGGTACCTGCTCAGCTGCATCCTCAGCTGTTGTATCCCATTCAAGACCAGCGATATCCATAAACATGGCAACATCTTTCTTCTGTGTCTGACCGTACATGAACTCTCTGAGAGGTTGCACTCCTATTTCAATAGCCTCTTCCTGTGTTATTTCACCTTTATCAAGCGGTACAATGGCCTCATTATAAACACGCATAATCGTAGGGCTCATAATGAAGAAAGTTAAAAACAAAGTTAACCCAATCAGCACCTGGTTTGGTGGAGCTGTTTGGGTATTAAGAGCCGCTCTGGTAAAGTGAAGTACAATCAGAATTCTTACAAAACTAGTCAGACATATAATAAGAATTGGTGCAAGTGCTATAGCCGTGAGCGTAAGCAGAATTCTTAATGATCCTGACAGGCTTCCATTATCTGATGTGTACGTAATCGTCAGATTATCGGAAATATTCAGTTCTCTCAAATCAGATGGCGTGTCAGCAGCTCCAGGATTATCAACATAAGTCTGAGTATCCTGGTCGCCTGTCAAATTCGTCTGAACAGAACCAAGTGCATAGGACTTGCTTCCTGTCACTATAAACAATATGCCCACCGAAAACAGCAGGCATATAGTTCTGACAATCCATCTCACCATTCCTGAATTAATCAGAAAATGATTTTTAAAGAAATGGAGTTTCATATATTATTATTTGCTTTCCTTGGATTTACCCGCTTTGACCTTCGCAAGGATATCCTTAAACGAGGAATTCTTCGCTTTATTCTCATCTTCTTCGGACGGAATCTCCAAGTCTTCCTCATTCAGTTCAGTTAATAGATTTATTTCATCTTTGCAGACAGAAATACTAATGTATTTCTTGCCAATACGCAAAATCTGAATATACTTCCCCTGTGCAACAGGATAAGTCTCTATTACTTCAATATTCCCTTTTATCTGGCCCTTTCTAAATCCTCTGTTCTTCTGATAAGAAGCTATAAACTTAGTCGCAAGATATGCAAGCAAAAGCGTAAACAGAAATATCAGAATTACAGTCAGAAAATCAAAGACAGAACCAAGGGTTCCTTTTCCGGTCATTCTACTAGCCCACTACCTTTTTAACTGCTTCTAGAACACGATCTGCCTGGAAAGGCTTAACAATAAAGTCTCTTGCTCCAGCCTGAATAGACTCAATAACCATGGCCTGCTGTCCCATAGCAGAACACATAATAACAGATGCTGAACCATCAGATTCCTTAATCTTCTTAAGTGCCTGAATACCATCCATCTCTGGCATTGTTATATCCATCAGCACAAGATCAGGCTTAAGTTCTGCATACTTCTCAACACCCTTTGCTCCGTTCTCTGCTTCGCCTACAACATTGTAACCATTCTTTGTAAGGATATCTTTGATCATCATACGCATGAATGCTGCATCATCACAAATCAAAATATTCTTTGCCATTTTTTAATCTCCTATTTTCTACTTGATAATCTCGGTGACACGAACACCAAAGCTTTCTTCAATTACTACAACTTCTCCTCTTGCAACGAACTTACCGTTTACAAGAACATCGATCGGTTCACCGGCTATCTTATCCAGTTCTATGATCGTTCCTGGAGAGAAATCCAGGATTTCGGAAATGGACTTATTTGTCCTTCCTAGTTCAACCGTTACTTCCAGTGGAACATCTTTAATTAAATCTATATTCTCCTGAGGGCCAGTAGGCGTGACTCCCGGAGCGAAGCCCTGGAATTGGGCCGGTTGAACACTTACATTCTGCATGGGCTGCATCATAGGCATACCCATCATAGGATTCATTCCCATTGGTTGCATGCCCATTGGATTCATTCCCATCGGATTCATCATTGGGTTCATTCCCATTGGCTGCATGCCCATTGGATTCATTCCCATGCCCATGTTATTCATCTGCTGTCCACTCATATCTGGCATGCCATAACCGCCACCCATAGATTGATCGGGTGCTGGCATTGCTGGTGCCGGAGGTGGAGGCGGCGTACTAGGCGCTGCCGGTGCAGATGCTTCTGGAGCAGGCTCGCTGTCTCCCATCTGAGAACCCATAAAGGTTTCATACAATGATTTAGCAAAATCAATCGGGTACAGCTGCATGATTGTACTATCTACAAGATCGTCATCAATCTGCATTCTAAATGATATCTTAACAAAAGTCTTCTTGAGAAATTCAGGTAAATCACCACGATTCTCAAGTTCCTGCAAATCTATCAGATTTGCCTCAGGAGGACTGATATCAATCTTCTTACCAAGCATTGATGAAAGGCTTGTTGCTGAACTTCCCATCATCTGGTTCATTGCCTCAGAGATTGCTGACAAATGCAGTTCTCCGAGCTCACCATCTATGTTAGTTCCGTCTCCGCCCATCATCAGGTCTGTAATTATTTTAACATCATTCTCTTTAAGAACAAGGATGTTACTTCCGTCCAGACCAATTGTATACTTAATGTAAATAAATACACAAGGTTTCTCATAATTGCTAACGATTGAATTCCAGTTCGCCAGCTCAACGACAGGTGTCGTAATATTAACCTTACGATTAACCAGTGAAAAGAGCGTTGTCGCTGAAGTTCCCATACTGATGTTAGCAACTTCACCTATCGCATCTTTTTCAATATCATTTAATAAGGATTCATCAACCGGTTCTATATCAGACATTGAAGAAGACGCTGTATCCTGCATCAACGGTTCGTTATTGAATCCTCCATCCGGAACAGGCTCTGTAGTGCTATCGCCTGCATCCGGCGAATCACCGGCCATCATTCCATTTAGCAGGGCATTAATCTCGTCCTGCGATAGATTTCCACCATCCATGGCCTATTCCTCCTCTCTTAATACTGTAGTGACTCGTACGGCAAACTTGTCGCCCTCCGTACCAGGCATTCCAGTGAATTTTTTAATATTCCCGACGAAGACATCCAATTCATCGTCGACTCTCGTATCAAGTCTGATAACATCACCAATCTGCAGATTAACAAAGTCATCAACCGAAATAGAGCTTCTTCCAAGCACAGCACGCATTGGAATATCAACTCTTCTAATAAGAGTTTCAATATGCTCTTCGAAGGATTCATCCGGATTCTCTTGCATATTAGCAAACCAGAATTTCGTATTGAGTCTGTCCATAATACTTTCCAGAGTAAAGTATGGTAGACAAACATTCATAAATCCTTCAACTTCACCGATCTTCACATTCAAAGTGATAATTGCAATCATATCAGTCGGTGAAATTACCTGAGCAAACTGTGGATTTGTCTCAATTCTTTCAAGTAGCGGATTAACCTCTACTACGTTCTTCCAGGGTTCTCGTAAGAGCTGAACGCACGAAATCATTATCCTCTCGATTATCGTCATCTCTATTTGTGAAAAATCCCTGTTTTTCGAAAGCGGAACTCCCTGACCACCAAGCATTCTGTCAATCATTGCAAAACCTAAGGCTGAAGCGATTTCACAAATGATTGTACCTCCAAGCGGTTGGAAATTAATTATTCCAAGAATTACCGGGTTGGCAAGCGCATTAGTAAACTCGGAAAAGGTTACCGTCTCAGAGCTGGCCACTGTGACTTGAACATTCTTTCGCAAATGAACAGGCAGGTTAGTTGATAACAGACGACCATAATGCTCAAATATAATCTCAAGTGTACGCAGATGCTCTTTAGAGAACTTAGCCGGACGCTTGAAGTCATAATTCTTAACTTGTTTCTCAGGGCCTTCTTTTGCATCATCAATATCAAGTTCACCACTAGACAACGCCTGTAGCAAACTATCAATTTCATTTTGGGATAAGACCTCTCCCACAGTGACTCACCTCCCTTCTTTCCGAATCGAAAGCGATCACTTAAGAATACAAAGGATCACTGAAGGTAACACCATAAATGAACTGTGAATTGTACATCTTCTGGAGTCTTTCAAGAATCTCTTCTCTCAATTGCTCCTGATTAGCTTTTACATATTCAAGTGTATATTTACTAATTACGGCATTAATCTCACTCTTTATCAGGCTTTCCTTACCCTTTAAAACATCTTCTGTTCCGTAGGTCTCATAATCTTCATTAAGAGTATTTAATGACAAAGAAACAGTTACAACAAAGTAATGATCCTTGCCATCGCCCGAATCAGCCAATGGGACAGTCATTGAATCAGATATAACATAAACTTCTGTGTCTGCGATTGAAGGAAGCTCTGATAGACCAGGCTCTGTATCTGTCTGAAGTTCCAAATCAATAGCCTCTGCTATCTTATCTACCAGCGCAGAAGTTTTATTGCTTGCACCTGTTACTGAAAACATAACTAGTCCAGATAAAACCACATTAACCAGCAAAAGTGCCAGAATAATTATAGACAACAAATTCTTCTTCATGTTTATCTTTCCTCAGAATTCAATGTGTTATAAATCTTAATCTCAACTCTTCTGTTCTTACCTCTACCTTCCTCTGTTGAGTTATCAGCGATAGGAACATATTCCCCACGGCCCGAATGTTTAATCGTCGCTGGATCAAGAGTTGTTGTAGAAATAAAATACTGGAACACTGACAATGCTCTGGCATCTGACAGCTCATCGTTATTAGCGTACTGTCTACTGTGAATTGGAACATTATCCGTATGTCCTTCAATTTCAATAAGAGAATCTGAATAAGTAAGCAAAATCTTAGCCAAGTTATTAAGTGTAGGATAAATCCCCTCCTTGAGTTGCGCAGATCCTGAATCAAACAGAATCGCCCCCTTCATTGTGAGAAGCACATACTGTGAGGTGAAGTCAATATCCACATCACCTTCCATGTTCATCTCGTTCAAGGCCTCTTCAATCTGTTCAGCCATCTGCTCGGATTCTGACAGACCTTCCTGTTTGATCTCCTCATAGAGAGTCAATTCTTCTGGGTCTTCAATATCCTGTGCCTGACCTGTTGTATTTATGTACTCACTCAATTCATTTAACTGGCTAACACCATTACTAATCAGGATGCCATCACCGATTGCAGATGCACCACCGTCAAATATACTTATTGTATTTGCAAAAGATGCCACTACTTCTTCCCATTTTTCGGCATCAATTGTTGACATTGAAAACAATAATACGAAAAAGCAAAGAAGCAGATTCATCAAATCCGCAAAGGTACTTTGCCACGCAGGCGCACCCTTGGGAGGTTCATCCGGCTTTCTTTTAGCCATTCGCGTCACCACCTTCTTCGCTGCTTGCTGTTGCAGCGCGCTCCTTAGGTGACATGAAGGATTTCAGTTTCTCTTCAATTACTCTAGGGTTCTCTCCTGCCTGAATAGACAAAAGCCCTTCAATCATGATCTCCTTCACTGTCATTTCAATTTCATGATTTACTTTCAGCTTCGCACCAACCGGAGCACATATCCAGTTAGCAAGTAAGGAACCATACAATGTTGTGAGGAGGGCAACGGACATAGCAGGTCCAATTGCCGATGCATCTGACATGTTCTGCAACATGTTAACAAGTCCAACCAGAGTACCAATCATACCCCAGGCAGGACCCATCGCACCTACACTCTCCCAGAATGCAATATTCTTCTTGTGTCGGGCTTCTATCGAAACAATCTCCGTTTCAAGAATTCCTTTAACAAGTTCCGGATCAGTACCGTCGACAATAAGCAGGATACCCTTCTTCATGAACTGGTCATCAAGATTACCTGCTGCTTCTTCAAGCGAAAGTAGACCTTCCTTACGTGCTACGTTCGAAAGATCTATTATCTTCGTTATTACTTCTGCTACATTTACAGAATATGCTTTGATTACAAGTCCAAAGCTCTTTAGACCACCTATGAAATCTGCCATTGTGTTCGATGCAAGTACCGAACAGAAAGCACCTCCAAGCGTAATCAAAACTGACTGTACATCGACGAAGTTATTTACCAGTCCGGCTACACCGGCACCACTAATGATAGCCCAAAGAACCAGTACAATACATACTACCAGTCCCGCTAATGATGCGATATCCACTCTAGTTTACCCTGCCAATCAATAATAATTTTACAAATCGGCAAAAAGTTCCTTTCTATACGATTTTACAAGATTTCGTATATCTTGTCTACTTTCTTTTACTATTATTTTACGACCTGTGGTAAGGGTAATTACAGTATCTGGAGTCTCCTCTACAAGCTCAATCAGATCCGGATTAACCAGCACAGGAACATCATTTAATTTCGTCACTTCAACCATGTTAATCTCCCATTAGTGCATAGTTTTTTTCCAAAAACACCTACAGTAATCTCTTACCATTTCACAATATATAGTGGAAGTATAACACAGTTTGGTACAAAATGGAAGAAAAGACTGCTGCGGTTTTGAAGGTTCATTAATTTCCCAAAAAATCACAGCAGTCTGTAATCTGTAATAATTATGTTCTATTTGGATCTATCTTAATCCAAATTCATTATCTCTTAAGGTTTACAAGTTCTTCAAGCATTGAATCAGATGTTGTAATAATTCTTGAGTTAGCCTGGAAACCTCTCTGAGTAGTAATCATACTTGTGAACTCGTTAGCAAGATCTACGTTTGACATTTCAAGCTGTCCGGTGTTCATTGAACCACCACCAACTGTGATATCAACACCGATTCCATCAAATGAACCAGAGTTAAGTGTCTGCTGATAGAGGTTATCTCCAACCTTCTCAAGACCAGATGCGTTTGTAAACTGAGCTGAAGCAATCTGTCCTAATAATCTTGACTGTCCATTATCGTAAGAAGCATGAATTTCACCATTCTGTGAAACTGAAATTCCAGTCATATTACCAAGCTTACGTCCTGTTCCTACTCCGACAAGCTCTCCTACACCACCTGTATCAGCCGCAAGTGTTGATGAACCACCATTGTTAGCATTCTGTGTTGTAGTCATATCTACTGTAATATCCTTGAAATTACCAAGGCTTGTATTTGCTGTCTGACCAACCTTTTTATAGCTGTCATTGAAGTCAAAGGTAAGACCTGTTGGATTACCATTTGCACTGATAAATGCACCTGTATCAGTATTGTACTTGATAAGTCCACCTGTAATGGTCTTAATAGATACATCCAATGATCCAGAATCACCGATTTCATACTTAGTAAGCTCAGGTGTTGCATTTGTTGTTCCAAAGAGCATCTTCAGTGTTGCTAACTGATTAGGAGTTGTACTCTTAAGTGCCTCTGCTGCATCTTTCTTAATTGTGTAGATACCCTCTGCAGAAGGTCCTGTAAGGCTTTCAGGTGTTCCACCAAGAACATCCTTAAGTACGCTTAAATCTGTTACTGGCTTACCATCTGAATCTGTTACCTTTACTGAATACTCTGAGGTTTCTGCTGAATAATTAGTAGCAATCGAATACTTCTTGGTAACCATAGTTGGTTTACCATCAACAGTCTCTTCAGTAGTTACTGCAAGAGTTTCAGATGAAGGGTTGTAGCTCTCTTTTACATTAACATCCTGTGTAGAACCAAGCTTAACAATATCGCTAAGGCTTGCAGCGTTCATTGTATCAGTGATTGACTCGCCCTGCTCATCAAGAACATCATCAAGCTGAAGATAGAACTGACCTTCATCAGAAGTTGCATGCATTGACATCTTAGCTGTATAGCTATATCCAAGATTATCGTAGAAAGTTAAGTTAATAAGTCTACCAGATGTAGAATTAATATTAGTATCGTTCTTATCAACAATACCTGCGATATATGAAGCTGATGTTGCCTCAGGTTCATATGTCATATTCTCTTCTGACATGATACGAAGTGCAGTTACATTACCCTGCTTAATCTTACCTGTCTCAGGATCAACTCCCCAACCCATTACATTGTATCCGTTTGACTGCATTGCAAGGTTTCCTGCTGCATCAACGTAGAATGAACCATCTCTAGTAAAGAAATTGGTTGATCCATCATTAACTACAAAGAAGTTATCTCCTTTGATTCTGATATCAAAAGCATTACCAGTTGTCTGTGCTGAACCTGCCTGGGTAATTGCTGTGCTGATTGCACCTGTAGAAACACCAAGACCGATCTGCTTAGCATTAACGCCGGCAGTTCCGGTAGTAGCGTTAGGACCTGATGCATTAGAAGTTGTCTGATACATCAGTTCTGAGAAAGTAACTGACTGCGATTTGTATGCAGTAGTGTTAACGTTAGCGATGTTATTACCGATAACGTCCATTCTTGTCTGGTGCACTTTAAGACCTGCAACACCAGAGTAAAGTGATCTCATCATAGTGGTTGTCCTCCCTTTTTAGGGACGGGCTCGTAAGTAGGTTCCATCTGTCAGTCAGGAACAATAGCCTCCGTGAGGTCCAGCTAAATAATTACGGCTCCGTCAATGTTTGTAAAAATGTTTTCGTCTGCTCTTGTCTGATCCATTGCTGTAATTACCGTATTGGATTTAACATTTACGATAAAAGCAAGATCATCCATCAGTACTAATGAATCCTGAATACCTTTGCGATCTGCCTTAGCAACTCCCTCTTCCAATCTCTCAAGCTGTGCGTCAGATAAATCAATATTTCTCTGTGCAAGTCTGCTTGTAGCATGCTTGGAAAATTTAAGTCCAAAGCCAGTATCTGCAGGTTCTGTCTTCTGATTCAGAATGTCGTAAAAGCTAAGGCCTTTTGAATTAACCTCTTTTGCTTTACCCGAATCATTCTGATTAAGAAAACGATCCTGTACTTCCAGCGCATTCAGGAACTGCGAATTTTGAATCTGCATCCTGTTAACTCCTCCCTGAGAATGCTTCAGCCTTCATGACTGAATGCTGGTTAACTTGTTTTCATAACAATATATCGACACAGGTATTAAAAGAATTAACACCTGTGTGATATAAATTTTCATTTTTTATTCGGTTTGTGATGTACCAAGAATTGCATCAAGCATTTCTTCTGTCACTTCATCTTCTTCATCCTCTGAAGAACTATTCGCATTACCTGATGCACCAGCTGCTGCAACCTCATTTTCAAGTTTGGTTAATGCATCCTGAAGATCCTTGATAGCTTTCGTTGCTTCTGCACCAGAATCAGTAACAGCCTTACCTGTAGCTGACTGAGCTGCAAGCATCTGAGTAAGAAGATCCTGTGTCTTTTGACTCTCTTTAGTAATCTTCTCTACCATTGCCTTCTGAGGATCAAGGCTCTCTCCCTTTTGTCTCTCGTACTCTTTGACATAAGCATCCATCTGAGCCTTAACTTCATCGGTAAGATAACTCTTCTCATAATCAGACATCTTAACATACGAAGATGCGATTGTACCAAAGCTGTCCATCTGCTCCTTAGTCGCCTCATATGGATTCTTGGGAAGCTCCTTCATAACTTTAATAATATTAGATGCTTTTGTATATGCAGCAAGATAATCCGAATCATAAACCTGATACAGCTTATCTGCATCGTAATACTCTCCGTCAATCTTGAACTTTGTTCCAGTAGACTGGATAACAATATCATCAACCTGTCCGGTAATCATATTGCCTTCAACATCCATAGTAACAGTTTTACCAAGCATACTCTGATAGTTCATATTCTCTGCTGTAGACTGGAGATTCTGCATTGACTCAAGTTCTGAGAATGTTGCAAGCTGTGCAATATACTCTGTGGAATTATCCTGTGAATTAAGTGGATCCTGATTCTCCATCTCAGCAACCAGAAGCTGAAGGAAAGCGTCTTTTCCAAGTGCACTTCCGCTACCAGTTGTCTTCTCAGCTGTAAGAGCCTCATTTATTCCACTTGTTACTACTCCATCTGTAACCTGTGCAACTGTACTCATATTGTCGCCCTTTCTATCGAAAATAATGATTTATTACAAACAATATAAATGCATTATTTCAATGTAACTTATCACTCATCAACTATGCCATATAATCAAGACTATTTCCGTGACGCATCATCATATCACGAGCAATTGTCTCAGCTTCATCAAGCTCTTCTTCGCCTTCAACATCTGCGCCAAAGTCAAGATTAATTCTTCTAAGACTCTTTCTGCTGTCTGCAGCCTGCTCATCCTTCTGCTGTTCCTGTCTTGATTCCTGCTCGAGATTTCTCTCAAAAGCATGGCTCGATACTGTAACCTCAACCGCTTCAATCTTAACGCCCGCCTGATTCAAATTCTCCTTCAGAGTATCAAGAGAAGCTTCAATTGCTGCTCTTACCTGCTCATCCTGAGCTGTAAACTGTGCTGTAACCAGGCCGTTTTTAGAAGCTACTGATATATGAAGTGTTCCAAGCTCTGATGGATGAAGCTGCATCTCAACCTCAGTCATCTCACCATTCCTTGCAGATCTCATATAATCTACAATCTGCTTCATAATCTCTTCAGTATTACTGGTCATGCTCTCTGCTCCCTCTTTGAGAGCTTCGAGCGGTACTTCATCAATATTCTGCTGCATTGTGTCAGCAAAAACAGGCTTTGCGTAAGAATCTGTCGTATAATCAGTCTTCTCTGAATACTTAGATCCCTGCATTCTAGAATCAGCAAATCCGTTTTCAGAATCAGAAGCTTTCTCATCTGATTCCCCGCTTAAGTCATTACCGTTCCTACCAGCCGAAATAAGTTCAGCATCATTAACCGCTGTGCCATCAGCTTCTGTGCCGTTAACACTGCTCATATGTGTATCACTAAACTTATCATTCGCAACTATACTCTCATTAACACCCTGTGCTCCCTTAAGAGTTAATTGTGAATCATTCTGTGCCTGCGCGTCTAACTCACTAAAAATAGGGTCCACCAAGTTCGCATCATCTGCGCCTGTAGCCCCCTGCATTGCATCAAGCTGATCTCTGATAAGCTTCATAACATCGTCAATATTTGCGATTGTGTCTGATGAAGCCTGTGCGATTTCGAGCATAGAGTCCTTGGTCTCATTCACCAAATCGCTAAGCTGCTTGAACTGATTATATAAGCCTTCATCCATGATAAGGGATGCCTCATCCCCTCCAGTGATATTAAGCATCAGTTCCTGCATCTTCTCAGGATCAAGCAAATCTACTGTTGTAAGACCCAGGTCATTCATAACCTCGGTCACATCCCTCACGTCTGTGTCCAGGATTTCTGTTACTTCAGTAAACATTTGCATCAGCAGGTCGATCATGCTCATTGCTGTATCATTAGTGTTTTCTTCACTCTCTACAGCATCTTCAGCCTTGATATCAGACTTAACAGACTCCCTAGTCTTTGTCTCATTCTTCACTGAAGTGTTATCTGCCTTCTTAACTGAATCAGTATGTGTCTCTTTTGACTTAACATCACTTGAAGCCTCTGTTTTCTTCAGCTGACTTCTGTGTTCATACTGATCATTCATGGAACCTCTCTCATTCTTATTCACTGAATTCCGTGCCTCTGCGGAAACAGCTGAATCAGATTTGGTATCCATCAAATCTTTGGTCATGCCCTGCATAACCTTATTGAAAGCATCCTGAGCATCATCCGGTTTTGTATTAGACTGCATTGCGAAATTCATAAAAGAGTTCATAGACTCTGGTACGATCGCGCTTGTCATATCTAAACGCCTCCTTCCAATACTATTAGATTTTCATATTCTTTTTATCGGACAAAATAGTTCGTTACTTTACAACCGAATACAATTTTTTTTCTTATCCCCATACTTATCCAGATAAATGCGTGTAAATTAATCATTTTCAGGGTCCATAATCTTAGTCAGCTTCGCAGCAAACTCTTCATTCATAACCCCCATGATACCTCCACGATCCTCGGCCGTCATAGTATCAAGAATTCTTGCAACAAGCTCGATATCATCACCCATCTGCTCAAAGATAGCTGCGGCTTCCTTCGGCTTCATTGAAGAATATGCAAGAGCGTAATCCTGCATCTGCTTATCAGCAGCCTTCTCTTTTACCACCTGCTGATACAAAGCCTGCGCTAAAACCGGGTCCATAGCTTCAAAATACTTCACATATTCATCGACACCAGGACCATTTTCAGCATAGATAACCTCTTCATAAAACTCATTCTTAATCTTCTCGAATTCAAGCTGAGAATCCTCAAAGGTCTGAAGCCTTATAATCTCTTTTCGCATCTCTTCAAGAGTATCTGAATCTGTAGCATTAAGCGTCTGAGCCTGCTCGAGCTGAAGTTCTAATAGTCTTATCTGCTCAACGGCATCTCTAAGCGATGTGTAGCCTCCAAATTCTTCCTCATCAGTTGTTTCAGTCACATGGTCATCTGGAAGAATAAGATTGAGAACTGGAACATCCTTAAGCATTGGCTTAAGTACACCAGACCCAAATCCACCTACATCAAGCTTGATAAGAAGACACAGTATTGCAAGCCATATTACAACAATGACAATTGTAATAATTACAGCAGGGAATCCACCTGAAGATTCTTCATCATCTATAAGAGAATCCTCCTGCTTCTGAAGTTCCTTGGCACGCTTTTTAGCCTCCTGCTTCTGTCTCTTGGCATCAGCCTTAAGCTGCTTCTTCTCACTCTCAATCTTCTGTTTTTCAGCTCTCACATCCACAACAGGAATGTCATTCATATCTGCCATATTTTAATTCTCTCCAGCAATTCGCTGACCATATGTATAACTTGTCAGCTGATCTATTTCCTTACTCTCAGCAGCTTTTTCCTCCATGAGGAATTCATCGAATGCCTTCTCACGAAGCTTCTCGTAAGTCTTCTTGTCCTTCATAGCTTCCGTCATCTTCTCACGAGCTCTCTCAACATTACGCTTAGCATAGTTTACTTCTTTTTGCTGCTCCTTAATCTCCTCTTCAACAAACAAAACCATTCGGTTGGTATCATTTATCTCCTGGATTTTTAGTACATCCTCAAGAAGTTCTACCGCATGCTGCTCATAGCCTCTTTTTTTTATCCTAAGAGCCTCAAGCTTCTCCTCTTCCTGTAGGAGCTTGGCGTTAGCAGCCGCGTACTGATTCTTGGCCTGAGTCTCCATTGAAGTCTTAATATTCAGAATATTCTGCATTCCAAATCTAAATCTTCCCATGAAGCACTCCTACATACCATTCCTATCAAGCTACCGTCTGTTTTTAGACAACTTATCGACTGTTTGAAGCTTATTTAGAGCCCATATCATTCAAACAAAGACTCCAGCGCTCTAACCGTCTCCTCAAAGGTCACCTTCTCATCAGTTGCCTGCAAAAGGAAATTGTTAATCGGCTTGTTCTTCTCTATCGCATAATCTATATCGGGATTTGATCCTTTTTTATAGGCTCCTATATTAATCAAATCCTCCGCATCATTGTAAGTCGCCATCGCATTTTTGAGCTTGCCCGCAACCTTCTTATGCTCCTTGGTGGCAATCGCCGACATACATCTGCTTATACTCTGAAGGATATCAATGGCCGGGTAATGATTTTTATGCGCAAGCTTACGATTGAGCATTATATGTCCGTCCAAAATAGAACGCGCAGTATCTGTAATTGGCTCATTGAAATCGTCGCCATCCACAAGTACCGTATACAATCCTGTTATGGACCCAACCTCGGCACAGCCAGCTCTTTCAAGCAGCTTAGGCATCTCAGAGTATACCGAAGGTGGATAACCTCTTGTAACTGGAGGCTCTCCACTTGCAAGGCCAATCTCTCTCTGCGCCATTGAGAAACGAGTGAGCGAATCCATCATAAGAAGGACATCTTTACCCTGGTCTCTGAAGAACTCAGCTATCGCCGTTGCAGTCTGGGCAGCCTTCTTTCTTTCAAGCGCAGGCTTATCGGATGTTGCAACCACAACAACAGATCTTGCCATACCTTCAGGTCCAAGATCGTGTTCTATGAATTCACGAACCTCCCTGCCACGCTCTCCAATAAGCGCAATGACATTAATATCAGCCTTGGTATTTCTGGCAAACATACCCATGAGGGTTGATTTACCAACACCAGAACCAGCAAAAATACCAATTCTCTGCCCTTTTCCTATTGTAATAAGACCATCAACAGCTCGCACACCAAGTGGTAGCACGTCGCAAATAATCTTACGTGTAAGAGGATCCGGACATGGAGCTTCAACCGGATACGTTTCACTCCCCTCAGGAATAATAAGATCATCAATCGGCTGACCTAGTCCATCCAGCGCGTGTCCAAGAAGATAATCCCCTACATAAACCGCAAGCGGATATCCCTGGTTCTCAACACGACATCCAAGACCAATACCCTCTGTCACCTCATACGGCATCAAAAGCGTCTTGCCATCTTTGAAGCCAACTACTTCAGCGCGTATCGGTTTATCTGAATTGGCTGTGTATATATGACACAAATCACCGAGCTTTGCATCTGGTCCAGCTGATTCTATAGTAAGACCTACTACATTGACAACTTTTCCAAGCTTCTTATAGTAGGTCCGTTTCATCAGAGTATTATATTTACTAAAATCTACACATGCATCCATATTTCAGTTTCCACATGCTACAATGAATTCTCTATCTAACTGAATAAGCTAGTATCTTCAGTTGCTTCTTAAGCCCTGCTAACTGTGTTCCAAGAGAACAATCATAAATACCATTTTCAGTCTCAATAGTACATTCAGTCTGCGACAAAGTACCATCTGCTACAACTTCAACAGATACATTATCTAATCCTGTGCTGTCAGCAAGTTCTTTTTTGGCTGTCTGAATATCAGGATAATCAGCTGCTGAGACATGAAGCAGAAAAGTCCTGCAGCCCTCAATGCCCCTCATTGTATTAGCAATCAGCATCTTAATGGCATCTACCTCAGATTCAAGCTTCGCTCCAATCACATGCTCATATATCGGGGTTAGCATATCAATAAAAGCAGGCTCTAGTTCAGCAATCTTCTGCTGATATTCAGTTTCAAGCACCTCTGCCCTTCTTGCGAGCTCATCCTTCATTACATCGACTTCTCGCATGGCCTTCTCTTTGCCTTCCTGATAGCCATTCATCATGCCTTGATCGTAGGCAGACTGTTCTACCTGTGATCTCAGTTCTTCAATCTCAGCCTGGGCCGCCTGTCTCATCGCCTCAATCTCTTCCTGCGCCTGTGCAATCAGCTCTTCAGGAGAAGGACCGTCATAAACTGGCTGCATTGGAACCGGATTGGCCTTAATCACATTACCGGATAAGCCTTCTGAAAAACCTTCTTGGCCTTCAACATATTCTCCGTAGCCATCACCCTCATAGGCCCCCTCGGCATACTCTCCATCCTGATCAGCAAAAAGAGCATCCATCCCTTCACCAGACAAATCCTCTGGCGAATAGCCATCAGCACCAAAGCTCTGAAAGCCAGCATTCTGCCTACTGCGCTGCGCCTCGATTTTCTTGGCAATTAATTCATTTGTATCGATAACTACAGGTTCATCATCATTCTTAGTTGAAGTCCTATAGCTTTTGATCAAATGGCTAGACAACGATTTCGTCTCCTCCACCACGAGAAATAACAATTTCAGCAGAATCCTCAAGTTTTCTAATAATATTAACAATCTTCTGCTGAGCTTCTTCTACATCCTTCATACGAACAGGACCCATGAAGTCCATATCTTCCTTAATCATAGCTGCAAGTCTCTTAGACATATTATTAAATACTGCAGCCTGAACCTCTTCATTACCAGACTTAAGAGCAAGTGCAAGATCTGAGTTTTCAACCTCACGAAGAACTCTCTGGATTGCTCTGTCATCGAGAAGAAGAATATCCTCGAATACGAACATCTTCTTACGAATCTCATCAGCAAGTTCTGGCTCTTCGATTTCAAGAGTTTCCATGATATGTTTCTCTGTACCACGGTCAACAGAGTTGAGTATCTCAACAACTGCATCAACACCACCGATGATGTTGTAATCCTGATTAACAAGACTTGCGAGCTTACTTTCAAGCACTTTCTCAACCTCTTTAATTACATCAGGTGAGGTACGATCCATAAGCGCTATACGCTTAGCAACATCTGACTGTCTGTCAGGTGGCAACGCACCGATAATTCCTCCTGCCTGCGCAGGCGACAAATATGACAAAATAAGTGCGATTGTCTGTGGATGCTCATCCTGAATAAAGTTAAGCAGCTGAGATGCATCTGTCTTACGCATGAACTCAAAGGGTTTAACCTGAAGTGATGCAGTAAGCTTACCAATAACATCCAACGCCTTATCAGCACCAAGTGCTTTCTCAAGAAGTTCCTTAGCGTAACCAATACCACCCTCTGAAATGTACTGCTGTGCAAGACATACTTCATAGAATTCATTGATTACGTCTTCCTTAAGCTGCGGTGTAATTGATCTTGTATTTGCAATCTCAAGAGTTAACTCTTCGATTTCTTCTTCTTTTAGATGTTTAAATAAAGTAGCAGACTTCTCTGGTCCTAACACTACGAGAAGAATTGCTGCCTTTTGTGTACCCGTTATGGTAACTTCATTCTTAGCCACTCTTCTCTACCCCCAATCATCCATGAGCCAGTTACGCAGCAAATTGGCTGCAGCATCTGGGTTCTCCGTAACAAATTTCTCAACAAGCTTTCTGGCTTCTGACTTCTCTTCGGTGCTGATATCTTCAAGTTCTTCCTTGGGAGTAGACTGAAGAAGATCCTCAACTGACAGTTCTTCCTCCTCCTCATGCTTCTTACCGCTTGCCATACTCCTAAGAACAACAAATGCAAGAAGACCAAGAATAACGACAATAAGCAGAATCTGAAGAATGTCTGTGATCGAAATGCCACCGCCTTCAGCATCTATAAACATATTCTCGTCATAAGCAACAAAAGAAATATTATTAGTACTTATTCCTGTTGCCTTCGCAACAGTCTGAATCCAGTCCTCATCAACCTCTAACTTGGTTCTAGCGCTATTAGCAAGCTGGTACTCTTCCCAGGACATCTCATCAAGAAGCCCCTGCAGTCTGACATCTTCTTCTTTGACAACAGTATAATGAACTGTCGTAACCGCAACAGATGAATTACCATACTTAATTGATCCAGCTGGTATCGTCTGATATGTAATATGTTCATCAGGAACATAGTCCTTGTTGTACTCAACTACAGTCTCAGTTGTCTGATTGCCAGTATCTATGTCATAGGTAACAGTCTCGTCATTAGAAGTTGTTCCTGGAATACCTCCCACACCAGATGTAGCCTCCGACTCATAACGGCTCTCGTTGGCAAGCATACCTTCAGTTCTTCCATCAGGTGCATTGTATGTATGGTCTGTCTTCTCTGTGTAAGCAAAATCGATATCATAATTAGGTGCCACGGAGATAGACGAGAATTCTCCAAGCTTAAGAAGAGCTTCTGTAACCATGGCAATTCTTTCATTTTCATACTGAGCTTTCATTGCATACTGGGTACTTGATGCAGCGGATAAACTCTCCTCATCAGTCCCGGAAAAATACAACTTACCCTCTGTATCCATGATGACAATCTTATCTGTTGTATCATTACCAAGTCCAGTTGCAATAAACTTAGCCATACCCTGTGCCATCTCAGGAGTAAACTGACCAGACAGCTGCAGACATACACTTGCTGAACTCTCTGCCTTGTTGGAAATAAGCGTACCATCATCTGTAGGAATACTTAACTTAACGATTGCTCTCTTTACAAACTGATAGCTCTCAAGGTCTGATTCAAGCTCAGACTGAATTGCAAGAACATATTTCTTCTGCTTATCAGATTCAGTGGTGCTAAGTCCACCATCGAGTGCCATATCAAGCGTATAACTTGTTGTTGGTATACCATTCTCACCAAGTAGAAGCGTCGCCTTAGTCTTCTGATCTGATTTGACCTTAATACGAAGGCCATCCTCAGAAACCTCATAGGCAACTGATTCACCTTCAAGAAGGCTTACAACCTCAGCGGCATCCTTAGTTGTATCGCAGGTTATCAAATCAACATACTTATCCCTATTTAGCACTGCTATAAGCACAATAAGGAGTGCCACGACAACTGCCACGACACCCATGATTATAAACTTCTGTTTAACTGTAAATTTGTTCCACCATTCGAGGAACTTCTTAGGCAACTCTTTAAGTGAGGCTAACATATGAGTCTCCTATTCTTTTATCAATTATTGTTTATGTATTTTATTATCTTGTTATCTTTGATTATCTACTTCTGTTTCTGTTTATTTACAGTATTTCTGCTATTTATCGACTACTATATCAAATCTGAATCTGCATAATCTCCTTATACGCATCCATGAACTTATCACGTATTGCAACAGTATACTGAAGTGCAGTTTCAGCCTTATTGAGGGCTATAGTAAGATCATGAGCATTCTCTGTTTCACCAAGTGCAAATTGAATCTCTGCATTCTCGGCATCAGACAGATATCCATTAGTCTGTCCCAATGATTCAACTGCAGCACCGAGAAGATTGCTAAACAAATTGCCATCTTCATCAACAGCAAACTTAGTAAAATTTAATTTTGAATTTGCAGCGGCTGCATTAGCCTGGTATAAAGCCTGAACGTCCATACCTATTCTCTCTTTCGTGTATCATTGTATTAATTTATTTAATTATTACCCATACTGAGTGCCTTCATCATCATACTCTTGGTCGCATCAAATGCAGTTGCATTCGCCTCAAAAGATCTTGATGCATCAATAAGATCAGTCATCTCCTGAACTGTATTAACATTAGGATAATATACATATCCATCTTCATCAGCATCCGGATGTGAAGGGTCATATGCCTTGATTAAATCAGATGAATAATCCTCATAGACACCAGTAACCTTAACACCTTTTCCATGGTACTGCTTACTCGCTGTATTAAGAACAGATTCAAAGCTTGTGCGATCACCACGTTCTTCAAACGTAACCATCTTACGTCTGTACGGTGTACCATCCTCGGTCCTTGTTGTATCGATATTAGCAAGGTTCTCAGAAATAATATCCATACGGTATCTCTGAGCAGTAAGTCCAGAGCCACTAATTGCCATTCCTTCAAACATTCCCATAGCGCTCTACCTCCTTACTTCATAACACTCTGAAGATTCTTGAATTCAGATGTAAGTGAATTCATAAGACCTTCATATTTAATCTGGTTCTCAGCAAGATATGTCGCTTCTGCATCAATATCAACACTATTCTTATCATAGCGATAAGAGAATCCTCTAATATCTGTATAGACACGACTCTTAAGATCATTGACCTTCAGATTAGACACCTTGCTGTCCATCGTCTCATATTTACTCATTCCAAGTGCTCTTTTAAGCTCTTTCTCAAAGCTGACATCCTGACGCTTATATCCAGGGGTATCAACATTAGCAATATTATTGGCAATTACTTCATTCCTAAGTGCAGAAGCATCTGCCGCCTTGTCGAGTACATTGATATAATCAAATGCATTGCTTGAAAACATGTTTTACTCCTCTTCCTGTGGATAACTGCATGGTATATATAGTATCTCATCACACAATATCCACAAAATATATTATATGTATTTCCGATAAAAAGGCAAGTGATTTCCACAATATATTGGGGCAAAAACCAAAAAAGGACTCATCTGGAGCCACAAAATGTGGTTATCCACGATAAATCCTTTTATCAACGACGAAATCCATTCATCCGATATGCCTATCAAGTTAAAAATAGTCTATCACTTTTTATGCAAAATGTATACAAAATAACACAATTTTATAATTTCTTTAGTAATTGTGTTGTTAGTATATATTTAATTGTTAGCCTCATATATTTTATCGGAGTGTTGAAGAAAAAGCTTTAGTACAAATAAGTTTTTCTTATTAGAATTGTTAAATGCAATTCTAGATTCCACTTCTGGTTTCCTTAAATAGAATCCAAAAAATATATAGAACCTTTTTTAATTAACAATCCGTCCTACTATATGTAGGCAATTTTGTGTTAGAATATCTATAGATAGCAATATGCTATTAATCTAATTC
>JAGHUF010000110.1 GCA_018064935.1 Candidatus Merdinaster equi
TGTTCTTTCGTATCATCAATAAATCTCACACGCACTCTATCATCAAGTTCATATTCAGGCTCAGCCTTCATCAAACTGATAATCGTTACATTATTCTCTTCGTTTTTAATAAGATAGTCATTACACATGTTGCAGATTACACGTTCTGCACCACCCATAGTCAGACTAAGCGTAAGTATTGTTATGTTCATTATTATGGCGTATCTCGTTGTAGAGCGACCAACTGTATGGCACACACCTACATCATCAATTGTTTAATCTGTTTGTATTCGTCTTCACTCAGAAATGGATACATATCATCTGGTTCAGGTGAAACCATAGTTCCATCTGGAAGGGCTTTCGAAGACAGCTTCGGCTCAAAGTTCTGATTTGGATCAACCACTGCTTCAATTATTATAGGTCCATCTACATTAAGTGCTTGCTCAAGCTTGCTTCCACAGTCAGCCACGCTCTCTATTCTGGAATAGGCTATTCCATATGCATATGCGATTTTCTCCATATCAGGGAAACTTATTCCATTATCTGAAGAAATACCAACATAGGGCTGCCCTTTGAACAAATTGGTCTGCGTCTGTCTGATTGAATGGTAACCATTGTTGTTAATAATCACTATTTTAAGATTCTGATTATGGTATGCGACAGTCTGAAGCTCCTGCATATTCATCTGGAAGCTCCCATCACCATCCACGCATATAGTTCTCTTATCACCTCTATTAATCGCAACTCCCACTGCAGCCGGAAAACCATATCCCATCGCAGCGCAACCAGAATTCGTAAACAATCTCTGATTATTCTTTATCTTAGCTGCTTGAAAAGTGATAACACAAGCTGATCCGTTGCCACAGATAATCGCTTCATCTTCTGGAATCAGATGCGTCAGTTTACTGATAAAAACATACGGATTCAACATTTTTGAATCATAATAAGCATCTCTTACCGCAGGATACCTCTCATGAATGCTCTTTGCTAAACTAACCCATTCATCATGATTACCGCACACACTTCCTGCGTTCTCTTTTTTATTTATAATATACTCCGCGATTGATGCCATCACATCTCTGACATCAGCATGAACCTTCATATCCACTTTTACAGTCGGTTTGTTCAGTTCTTTTTCATCAATATCAACTACAATCTTTTCCGCATTCTTGGCAAAATTCTCATAGTTATAACTGATCAGTCTAATATTAAGTCTGGATCCAAGAACAAGCAGCAAATCTGCTCCCTGAACTACAAAATTGCCACCTCTGAGTCCTACTGTTCCAGGTCTTCCAACATAGAGTGGATGATTATCCGGTAACACATCATGCGCGTTCCAGGCTGTCACAACAGGAATTTGTAATGCTTCTACGCATTCCACAAATTCCTTATGTGCTCCAGCAAGTCTTATTCCAGTACCTGCAAATATAACAGGCCTTTTTGCTGCCCTTATCTTATCTACTATAATCGCAGTCTGCGTCTCATCATACACTGGCACTTCAGCCTTAATCATAGAAGCCGCTTCTTCTGTACCATAGAAAGATTTAAGTAGGTTGCCATCCGCACTTCCACCAAGCCCTACCAAATCGTTACATTCAATATAAGATCCCTGCACATCAACCGGGACATCAATCCAGACTGGTCCCTTTCTCCCATGATTACACAGATACCAGGCTTTCTCCATAATATACCTAATATCTTCAGGATTTTTGACCATGACTGCATATTTGGTCATATTTCTCACGCTGTCAACAATCTGGAATTCCTGATCACCAAGCTGTCTTACATTCGATCCTGTACATTCGGTTGTTGTCTCTCTTTTTACCTGACCAGACACAACAAACATAGGTATGGAATCCTGCCATCCACCAAGTACTCCAGTAATGGCATTTGTTCCACCTGGACCTGAAGTAACGCATACTGCTGCCACTTTGCCTGAATATCTGGCATATCCCTCCGCAGCAATCGCACACGCCTGCTCATGGTGGTTATATATACACTGCATCCCCTCCTGATGCCCAAAAGCATCATTGAGGTGCATTGCTCCACCACCTGTCACTGTGAATGTGTGTGCAACACCATGATCAACTAAAAATTGTGATATATATTTTGCAACTTTTATTCGCATAATTCTGCCCTTACTCCAATTGTAATGACTATAGTTTCGTTAAGTACTCCTCATACCAGCTGGCAAGCCCTTTTATATCATATCCAGCATTAATAATCTCTTCACCCTTATATGCCCGAACACTTTTATCGTTTGCAAGCTTAATAGCATTATTTGCCCACTCTGAAGGTGATTCATCAAGTGATTTATATTCCAAGAGCCCTGTAGTAACCTCAACATTCCTGGTAATGGTATCTGAAAGCAAAATATGAAGTCCACTAGCTTGTGCCTCAATTAGTGTTAATGGTAACCCCTCGAATAATGATGGGAATATCATTACATCGAATACTGACATAAACGCATCAGCATCAGGTCTGCTTCCAGTGAAGTGCACACGCCCTTCTATGCCAAGTTCCTTAGCCTTTTGTTTCATCTCATCAAGCAGCTCTCCTCTTCCCAGACAGAAGAAAACAGCGCCACTGTCAATGCCAGCAATCTTGGAATAAATATCTAACAGGAATGTGTGATTCTTACTCGGCAAAAAATTAGCGATATTTCCGTAAACATGAGCATTCTCTGCTATTCCAAATTCACTTCGTATTCTATTTCTTTTTGCTTTATCAAATGTAAATCTATCTATATCAATTGCATTGTGAATTTCCCTAAAAGGCTTATTTCCATACATCCACTTTCCTGCTGCCTCGGAGCAAGCCATCTTAACAATTGAATCATTTTTTAAAAGTTGTCTTCCAATAAAATGCAAGAATTTCTTTGGATCAGTCGTATTATGTGAGTGGCATATTGCTACCGCACCAGCCTTCTTGGCCGCAAGCAACTGTGGTGCTATCAGGGCATTGGGCGTATGTCTCACAACAGCCTTGTATTGATTGTCTTCTACAAGCTTCCTAATTCCTTTAAGATTCCTAAAAGGATGTGATGTGAGTCTGGGAAGTCTGTACACATGTCCGCCCATAGCTTCCACCTCACTGACATACACCGGGTCAGATTCAGTGTGCTCTACAAAGTCAAACTGAACCTTCTCCTTATCTATAGCTCTGTATAGATTCATTATAAAATTTTCCATCCCCCCTGCATGGAGAGAACCTACTATATGAAGAACTCTTATCGGTGGCATCACTTGACCTTTTTTTCTATATCTGATAGTACGCTCTATATGATAACAGATATATTACTCGAACAGCACAGATGAGAAACGGAACAAATTGCAATATCTCATATTTAAGTGTTCCATTCTCCGCTTTAACATATGTCCATCTCTTGCAGCAAACAACAAACAATCCCACGCCGCAGATGTATCTAAGCAGATATACAAATGTAGGGGCAATTATTGCGCCTAAAAACATTCCAAAAGATAATATCAGAATTATTATTTCTGTTATTGTCAGTTTTTTCTTATCATTATCCAGTATATTAATCAGTACCAGAGCAAATAGTATCGGTAGCAGAATTCCCACAGATTCTACGCTTAATTTAAAGCTTTCACCCATACCACCTGGCAAAGGCTCCGGCGCAGGTAATGTTACAATCCACGTAAACGGAATCAATGGAACTGTCGCCAGAAAAAAACTCATTCTCTCGAAAAAAGGAATTATCCCCAGTCTATGAGTGTATATTCCTGTGCAAACGACTATCACAAACGTTAATCCAAGTTCTAATAGAGATATTCCTTTTGACCTCGAGAAATAGTTCATTATATAGAAACCTAGCATAGCCACAAGCAGCAATACAATAATCACATACTGAACAATTTTCCAAATAAGATGTTTTTTATTCTCACTCTTATTCTTCACTTTATTTATACCAATACCTTAAATCTTGCAAATGCGTCTAATAATCTTAACTATCCCTCTATAGAGCGCTGTTACAAAAAAACCAACCAAAAGCGAACCCAGCACTGTAATAATCACAAATATATACGCATCATCTATATGAATATTAGTTCCCGATCTCATCATCAGGAATAGTCCCTGCGAGACATATAATCCGATGGAATTTCTTCCCAGGAATTTTAGACATACATTGTCGATTATTCTGGTATTTCTGAAGATGTATGAAAAAGTATTAATCATGCAGGCAAACATTATTGCAGATATTATTTTAAATACATCCTTATATACAAACACCAATTGCATTTTGTACTGAAGAATAAAGAAAAAGACAAACAAGATTATGAATGCACCCAAAACACCAAAAAAGCATTTCATAAAAGCTTTGTCAATTTTCTTCCTGTACTCATGCCACAATATACCAAACCAGAAACAATATATGCCCTCATACCATATCGAATCTAATCCAAGAAGATTGCAAATCACTGAATATGAGACCAATGCTAGAAGCATCAATCCAATGCGAAGTCGGTTACTTTTACACAGGCTAAATATTGTCCAGAATAGCAGATATAGCACGAAGGTCACCTGCAGAAACCAACCTAGTCGCACTATGGTTTCCCCGAAGAAGAATGAACGCACAATCAATTCCGAGGTAATACCATATCCACAAATCAAACTCCATGTATAATAGATTCCAATTAATACAACATAAAAAATATAGAGTGGTAATAATCTTCTTGGAAGGAAACTCTTGACATAGCCTTCCTTTTCACTGGATGCCTTCAATCCATAACCCGAATAGAAAAAGAACATTCCAACAGACAAGTACCCCAGCGCCTGAAGTGTATTCCCCAACATGGTTCCCCACTTCACTATTCCACTATATTGAAAAAGATGATGAAGTAGAACCCCAATCGCAAAAACACCTTTCATACATAGGACTTTATCCGCTGACAGATAATCCTTATCTATTCCATTATCATCACTTTTTCTATTCTCATTCATTTAATACGTCACTGTTTTTCATTATCCGAACGGATAAACCACTATCAATCTAATTAGCACCAGAGATGCCATCACACCCAGAACACCGAGGGCAATATTAATACTCTTCCTGCCTAATTTCCCGCATTCACTTATGC
>JAGHUF010000039.1 GCA_018064935.1 Candidatus Merdinaster equi
TGTTCAGAAATAAGGATTAGTATGAAAAGATACAGACTCTGGGTGTCTTATGACGGCACCACTTACCATGGCTGGCAGCTTCAGCCTGGGGCAGACACAATTGAGGGAAGACTTAATGATGCACTGAATTCACTATTTCCTGAAAATGATATTAATGTGATAGGAGCATCAAGGACAGACGCTGGCGTTCATGCGCTTTCTAATGTCGCAGTTTTTGACGTAGATACCCGTATGCCGGCTGAAAAAATAAGCTATGCACTAAATCAAAGACTTCCTGAAGATATAAGAGTGTGGAAATCCGAGGAGGTTGATGCAGATTTTCATCCAAGGCATTGTGATGTAAATAAGACATATGAATACAGGATTCACCATGCCGCGTTCCCTAATCCGTTAAAGACAAGATATGCATATTATACTTATCTTAAGCTTGATGCCTCGCGCATGAAGGAGGCGGTTAGCGCGCTTGAGGGGGAGCATGATTTTGCATCCTTCTGCGCAGCCGGAAGTCAGGCGCAGACAACTGTCAGAACAATCCTTAGTGCGGACGTCTATGAGGAGTCGGAGGATATGATTGTCATAAGACTGACGGGCACGGGCTTTTTATATAATATGGTCCGAATCATAGCTGGCACACTCCTCGAAATCGGGGCTGGAAAAAGAGAGCCGGGAGAACTTAAGAATATAATTGAGGCCAAGTCCAGAAGCGCTGCTGGTCAAACGGCTCCGCCACAGGGATTGTGCCTGAAAAAAATAAAATACCTCTGATGTTAATGTTTTTTACTTGAAAAGTTGATGAGTGCCAGGTAAAGAGAATACATGAGTTGACATAAAATTGTTGTACACATTTTAATCAACATATGGTATACTTTGATTTGAATGCACGAATATGGTGTATTAGAACAAAGTATCGACTGAATTAGTCAACAATATAAAGGGTATTTTATGAGGAAGATTACTGCAAAAATCATGCTGATTGCACTACTTATTTCGGCATGTTTTATGAAAATGGATTTTCAGGCAAATGCAGCAAATAAAGATGCGACCGGTAGTGCAAAAGCAGTTGTGATTACAACGAATCGCGAATGTACAATCTGGTCAGCTCCAGCAACCAGCGATAGCTATAGAGTTAGAAAAGTACCGGCTGGATATAAGATAACTGTCTATCCGGAAATAGTTAATAGTGATATCTCTGATTCGAAAACCTTTTATAGGACAATTAAAGGTTCCTATATTCTTACAAAGTGCTGCTCATTTGAAGGTGCTGCAGTTCTTGGCGAGAGAAGAGGCAAGGTAGAGAATACATCTGTTACTGATACTAACCAGTCCGGAAGAAGAGCAACATATGCAAATGGTCTGGAGGTCAGGGGCTACATGGATGCGCATGCACTGCTCGATCTGGTTAATGCCGACAGAGCTTCAAAAGGAAGCGCGCCTCTTGTGTGGGATGATGAACTATACAGGGAAGCACTCGCAAGAATAGATACAGTATATTACAACTATATTAATGGAATATACGCGCATGAAGGCAAGAAGGATACCTACGCTGAGAATTGCGCTTATGCATATGGACATACGGAATATACTCCGGGTCAGGTGAATAGAGCGTGGATTGGCAGTAGGGGACATCATGAGAACCGCACAACTGATTATTACACCAAATATGCCGCTGTCGGATTTGTCGACGGTGATGGAAGATATGTATATGTTGAACTGTTCAGATACTAAATAGAATGCGATGATACTTATTATAAAATCGAGGGTTCGCCCTCGATTTTTGTTAAGAATAATCTGGTGAAGCCTGTAAAACTCAGATTAGTTTCAAGCTGTGATATTTGCAGAGAGATATGCCTGTGATTGGCGGGCACGAATTAGAGAAAGGACATGGATAAGAGAATGGCAAAAGAATTACCAGTAAGAGAAATGATTGCAGTGGAGGATACATGGGATCTTACACCCATATATGCGAGCAAGGCGGATTGGGAGCAGGAATTATCTGTCCTTGAAAAAAAAGTAGCAGATATGCAGGAGTATAAAGGACACCTTGCTGATAGCGCACAGACTCTGTTCGGCTGCATAAAACTTAACGATGAGATTAACCTGCTTGTCAGCCGTATATATAATTATGCTCAGCGCCTCTACGATCAGGATTTGGGCAATTCTGAGCATAAAGCGATGAACGGAAAGGCAATGATGGCATACGCGAGTGCTCTGGCAGGAGTCTCTTTCATCACTCCTGAAATTCTTGAGATACCAAACAACAAACTGGAAACATTCTATATAGAAGAAAAGGGTTTGGAATTATATCGCCACCATATAGAAGAGATCCTTAGAGTTCGCGCGCATATTTGTTCTCCTGAGACTGAGGAAATTTTGGCAAGAAGTTCTGAAATGAGAGAGACAGCGCATGAGGCATATTCATCACTCACTAACGCTGATATGACATATCCTGAGGTTGTGGATGAGAATGGAGAGACAGTCCGCATAACCCAGGGGCGTTTTGTGCGCCTTCTTGAGTCTGAGGACAGAAGAGTAAGAAAAGAAACCTTCGAGTTATTTTTTGGCGTTCACAAGGGACTTCTCAATACGTTTGCAAGCTTGTACGCAGGACAGGTAAAGCAGCTCAGTTTTGAGACTCAGATAAGAAAATACGAGAGCAATCTTGAGGCAGCAGTTGATGGAAATCATGTGCCAAGTTTCGTGTACAAGAATCTTGTGGATACAGTAAATAAAAACCTGGATAAAATGCATCGCTATGTGAAGCTTCGCAAGAAGCTGCTTGGGCTTGATGAACTGCATATGTATGACATCTATACGCCAATGATTGCTGGTGTAGCACAGAAGTTCACCTACGAGGAAGCTAAGCGGCTTACAATTGAGTCTCTTGCACCGCTTGGCGAGGATTATATTGAAGTTGTAAAAGAGGCATTTAGAGATCGCTGGATTGATGTTTATGAGAACCAGGGCAAGCGTGGTGGTGCATATTCCTGTGCAGTATACGGAACACATCCATATATGCTTCTCAATTACAATGGGGCTCTCGATGAGGTGTTCACGCTGGTGCATGAGATGGGACATTCAATGCACTCATACTATTCTAATAAGACTCAGCCATTTGTTTACGCCGATTATACTATTTTCGTTGCTGAGGTAGCTTCAACCTGCAATGAGATTCTTCTGCTTGAATATCTACTCAAAAATGAGACGGATAATAAGAAGCGGGCATATCTTCTGAATCATTATCTTGATATGTTCAAGGGAACATTATTCCGTCAGACGCAGTTTGCAGAATTTGAGATGCGTACAAATGAGATGAGCGAGCAGGGCGAGACGCTGACTGGTGAGGGACTTTGTTCTTTATATAAAGAAATAAATGAGAAATATTATGGCCCAGATATGATAAGCGATGATGAGATCGCATACGAATGGACCAGAATCCCACATTTCTATTATGATTTCTACGTTTATCAGTATTCAACAAGCTTCTGCGCGTCAGTAGCAATCGCGCATGATATTCTGGAGCGTGGCGAAGAGGCTGTCAAAGGATACAAGGAGTTCCTGTCTGGCGGATGCTCACTTCCTCCGGTTGAACTTCTGAAAAAGGTTGGCATAGATTTTGAGACGGAAAAACCAATTCAGGATGCTATGGATGTTATGGCAGGAGTATTGGATGAACTGGAGAGAATAACTCAGTAAATTAAGTGGCATTTTCGAACTGACAGTGTAACCACAATATCTCGTGGGTAAAATGTGAGACAGGGCGGAAGACCTTGTGGAGTTGACATTTATCCCTTTTTAATGGTATTGTGTGGTTGATTTTGGGTTACATAACTGAACCCGTTACATGTGGTAAAAAGTCAGAGAAGAAATGGAAATAATATGAAATACAATTTACAGATAAGCGTAATTATCCTGAGCGCGATTGCTCTGAGTATAGGAATTCCTGCTGCAATTAACAGAACGCAGGCCGCAAATGTGGTAGTAGCTTCAGGTAGTGAGATTAGCCCGGCGTCAAACGATGCCGTATCAGACAATCAATCATCGGATATTTTGGCGTCAAACGATTCTGCGACAGCTGATTCGGAGAATATATCTTCTGAAGAAGTGCAGAATGAAACGGCAGAAGTTCAGACCTATTCGGCTGTTAAGAGTAGTTCGCTTGCGACAATGCAGGTTGGTATGGTGGGAGTAATTACAGCAGCAGGTGCTGAAATCCCTGGTGAGGATACTCTTTTGGCACTGGCTGATGGCACGACAACACTTGATGAGGTTCTTGGAAGCGGTGAGGCTCAGCCTGCCGAAGATGAAGAGAATACTGAACCGAGTGAAGAGGATGCAGATGTTACAGGTGAGGATGATGACCTGGACGATGCAGAGGGCGACGAAGAGTATGAAGAGTTTGGTAATCTTGTAATAGCAAGGGTTGACAGCTATGTAAATGTCAGGGAAGGACCTTCTACAGATTCGGCTAAGCTTGGCAAACTGTACAACAATTCTGTCGGCGAGTTAATCAGAAGAACCGGTGACTGGCTGTATATTTCATCTGGTACGGTTGTCGGATACGTCAAGGCTGAGTATGTTGTCTATGGTGAAAATGCGAAGGGCCTTATTGATGAGGTAATGAAGAAGAAAGCAACTGTTACAGCAGGTTCGCTTAATTTCAGGTCTGAACCAAGTAAGAGCGGTGATGTGATTAAGCATTTGCCAAGAGGTGGAGTATATGAGGTACTCGGTGCTTCTGAAGATGGCGAGTGGATTAAGATTAAGGTTGATAAAAAAGAAGGCTATGTATCAGCAGAGTATGTCACGGTAGCATCCGAATTCGTATCTGCTGAAAGTAAGGAAGAAGAGCAGGCCAGAATAGCAGCAGAGAAAGAGCAGGCTAGACTGGAGAAGGAAGCTGAAGAACAGGCTAAGAAGGCTGCTGAGGAAGAAAAGAA
>JAGHUF010000017.1 GCA_018064935.1 Candidatus Merdinaster equi
AATCAGGTAAATGGTATCGTTCTTCTGGTTCTGATGATTGCTATAGGAGTAACACTTGCTGCAGTTGCACTTGTTATTGTTATTGCACTTATTATCAAGAAGCAGATGTCAAAGACAGCTGCTGCAATGGCTGTACTTGCAAGCGGAGATGTTGGAGCAAAGATTGATGTTAAGAGTTCAGTTGCTGAACTGAATGAAATTGTTGGTGCAGCACAGCAGATTCAGGGTAATCTCGAATCAACAATGACTACTGTAAATAGCAACATGACAGAGCTCACTTCACAGATGAGCGAAGTATCAAGTGCTGTATATACTTCTAACGAAGCAAAGAATGGTATCACCGCTGCAGTTGAGGATCTTGCAAAGGGCTCAATGGAAATGGCTGAGTCAGTTCAGAATACAGCAGCTAAGATGTCAGAGATTGGTGTTGAAATTGAAGATATCGCTTCTCTTTCTGGTGAGGCAAATGATAATGCAGATAAGGTTATCAGCATTTCTTCAAAGGCAAAGAGCAATCTTACATCTCTTATTGAGGCAAATAAAGAGACTGCCAAGATTTCAGAAGAAGTTGCAATCGGAATTATGGATGCCGGTACAGCAGTTGAGGAAATCAGCAAGGCAACTCAGGTTATTACAGACATTGCAAGCCAGACAAATCTTCTGTCACTGAATGCTTCAATCGAGGCAGCTCGTGCAGGTGAGGCAGGAAGAGGCTTCGCAGTAGTTGCAAGTGAGATTTCAAATCTTGCTGCTCAGTCTGATAAGTCAGCTAAAGAGATTCAGGAAATCGTTCAGAATATTATCGAGGCATCTAACAAGAATACTGAACTTGCTAAGAAGATTAAAGATTCAGTTGCAAGTGAGGGTGAAGTTCTTGCAGAGGTTGATGAGAGCTTCAATGAAGTTGCAAGCTGTATCGACGTAACTACAGCTAATATCACTGAGATTAAGGCTAAGACAGTTAATCTGGATAGTGCTAAGAATCAGGTTCTTGATGAAGTATCTACACTTTCTTCTATCTCTGAAGAGAATGCAGCATCTACTCAGGAGACCAACGCTTCTACTGAAGAGCTTGCAGCTAATATTGAGTCAATCAATGGACAGACAGAGAACGTTGCAAGAATCACTGCAGAAGTAAGTGATGCAATCTCATTCTTCAGACTGTAATTATTAGATAGTGATTCTGAGATAATAATTACTGGAATTATTAGTAAATAGAATATTTAAGAAAAAGAGGCCGGTAGCTGCTAAATTGTAGTTACCGGTTTCTTTAATTACGAATAATTTTATGGACGAAAATGGTTAGACAAATATCACCTATCCATAGTATAATTCTTATATTATTCGACTAAAAATTAATAGAAGGAAAGGATGACTCACTATTATGGCAGAACAGAAAAAGAAAAGTAGCAAGTTTAACATGTACGTAGTACTGTTACTCTTCACACTCATTCCACTTATCGTTGGTGTTGGTACAATTTCAGTAATTCTTGTTATGAATGCAAGTAGCGAAGTTAAGTCAACTACAATGAGTTATCTGTATGATTTAACAGAGTCAGAGGGAAAAGCCCTTGCCGATGAGGTTAAGATCGAAGGTGTAGAGGCAGCTACTACTTATGAGAACCTTAAAGAAATGTATGCAGGCGTTGGACTTGATGGAGTGAGCTCATCATATGCATATGTTGTTGCAGGAGATGGAACAATGATTTATCACCCAACTGAAAGTAAGGTTGGTGAACCTGTTTCAAACTCAGTAGTTAAGGGACTGGTTGATGGAATCGCAAAGGGTAAGCATGCAGATCCTGCAGTTGTTGAATATGTATTCAATGGTGTTCAGAAATATGCTGCTTACTATATGAATGAAACAAATGATTTCATTCTTGTAATTGGAGCAGACGAGAGCGACATTCTTGCAAAGACTAATGAAATCCTCTGGATTGCAATTTTTGTTGCCATCGGATTAGTAGTCGTATTTGTTATTCTTGTTATCCTTATTGGAAAGAAGATTTCTTCTCCTCTCGGAGCAGTTGCAAGAAATATTGAGAAGATTTCAGAAGGTGATATTTCTTCTAAGAAGGAATCGGCATCAGCAAATATCGCAGAGACTAAGCTTCTTATCTCAGCATCTATCAAACTTCAGGATGAGCTTTCAAGTGTAATCACACAGACTCAGTCAATTGCACAGGAGCTCATTGCAGCAGTTGAGGAAGTATCTGATCTTGCACAGAACAGTGCTGGTGAGACAAGTGGTATTTCTAATGCAATGGAAGATCTTGCACAGGGAGCAACTTCTCTTGCAGCTTCTGTACAGGATATAAATGAGCAGGTTGTTCAGATTTCTACAATCATTGGTGATATTGCAGAGAATGTTGATAACCTTTCTTCTTCATCAGAGACAATTCAGAAGGCAAATGCAGATGCAACTGATTACATCAATAAGGTTGCAAGTTCATCTGAGAAATCAGTTGGTGCAGTTACTGAGATTAACAGCCAGATCATGGCAACAAATGAAGCAATCGCTAAGATTGATGCAGCTGTAAATGTTATTTCTTCTGTAGCTAGTCAGACAAACCTCCTTGCTCTTAATGCTTCAATCGAAGCAGCTCGTGCTGGTGAAGCAGGAAGAGGATTCGCTGTTGTTGCTGATGAAATCAATTCGCTTTCAGTTCAGTCAGCAGATGGAGCTAAGGAAATTGCAACAATCGTTGCTGAGATTAAGACTCAGTCAGCTAGATCCGTTGATCTTGCTGAGCAGGTTAATACAATTATCACTGAGGAGCAGGGCTACATTGGTGAGACCCAGAGCAAGTTCGATGTACTTCGTGGTTCAATCGAAGAATCACTTGAAGCAATCACTCAGATTTCTAACAAGATGGAAGGACTTGAGCAGGTTCGTAGCGTAATTTCATCTAATGTAGAAGATCTCTCAGCTATTTCTGAAGAGAATGCAGCTTCTAACGAAGAGGTTTCTGCTTCACTTTCAAGCATTGCAAGCTCAGTTGATACAATTTCTGAGAACAGCAAGAACATGAATGAGCTTTCTAACCAGCTTAAGGATGTTGTAAGCTTCTTCAGATAAGATATATTCAGAAACGATTTAATTAAAAAAAGACAATCGGTATAATGCCGATTGTCTTTTTTTATGATATAATGGGCGAGTCCACGCTATTATAGAGGAAGCAATTTATTGTGGTAATGTAGAAAAATAAGGATATTCAGATGGGAAACACATTTTATTTTGATTGGGAAGTATCATTAATGGAGTGGCTTCAGTCAGTGATGGGTGAAGCAGGAAAGTTTATAGCTATCATTTTCACATATCTTGGAGAGGTAGGAACAATAATAGCTATCCTCGGATTTGTATATCTGATATGGGACAAGGACAAAGGTCGTATTGTTGGATTAAATGCCGTAATGACCGTTGTATGGAATCCTCTTATCAAAAATGTATTTTTAAGAAGACGCCCATATTTTGATAATCCAGGTATAAAGTGTCTCAAGCCAGTTGAACCTGAAATGGATCTGCTTGATGTAAATGCGCAGGGCTTTTCTTTTCCAAGTGGACATGCAATGAACACCACGGCTGTAATTGGTGGTGTAGCCTACGTATTCCGTAAGAACTGGTTGACTATATTGTCAACAATACTAATAATCATGGTTGGCGTTTCAAGGTTCTGCCTTGGAGTTCATTATCCAACAGATGTAATGGTCGGTTGGATTGTTGGCCTGATCTTTGTATTTATGATGCCGGTTTTACTTAAGAAGATTAAGAGAACGTGGCTCCTGTACCTTGTAATTACACTTGTTTCATGTGTCGGATTTTTCTTCTGCAAAACAAATGATTACTACACAGGTATCGGATGTATGATAGGTTTCTTTGTTGGAGATTTATTCGAAAAGAAATATGTGAAGTTTGAAAACACTAGAAATATCTGGGCAATCTTGATTCGCCTTGTGATTGTTGCAGGTGTATATCTTGGAGGAAATGTTTTATTTAAGCTTCCATTTTCAGCGGAATTCCTCGAGTCAGATACTATGATTCAGTACGTAGTTCGTATGATTAGATATGCACTTATTCTGTTTCTTGAGATTGGAATTGCCCCCATGTGCTACAAGCCACTCGAGAAGCTGTTTCATATCAGTGGTGGAGTGAAAAAGAACACTGCCAAATAATAGAAAAAGCATAATACAGTTAGTCAGATATATATTTAGACAGGAACGATGTGATTGTTCCATAGAAAAGCTCTGGATCTTTATCCTGGTTTTGGGCGTGGCCTGAACCCTCGAAGATCTGGAGCTCTTTTTTGCATGTCGCGGAATCAAAGAGCTGACTTGCCATTGAAACGTCAATCATCGCATCCATTGAACCATGCATGAATAATGTGGGAGTATGACTCTGTGACACCGCATCAATTGGAGAAGCCTCTTTTAGATTATAGCCGCCTCGCAGTACAAGCATAAGGCAGGCGCTGTCTACAATTGGAAAAGGTGGAAGTGAAAACCATTTATATGCCTTGTCGCCAAACATACTGTAGGCATCAGTATAAGCCGCATCGGATACAATTGCTTTAACATTGGCAGGAAGAGTATTATCTCCAGACATAATTAGTGCAGTTGCGGCACCCATGGATTGCCCGTGAAGAACGATTTGAGCGTTCGGATCTTTCTTCAATATATATGAAATCCAGATTTCATTCACATCTTTTGCGTCAGTTAGTCCCATTCCGATGAAATCGCCCTCTGAAGAGCCGCAGCACCTGAGATCTGGAACTAGTACATTGTAACCGTTTTCAACATAGTACTTGGCATATTCGTACATTGCTTCTTTCCAGCCAGTGTACCCATGTAGGAGAACAGCCCATTTATGTGAGAGCTGCACAGACGAAGCCGTGGATGAATCCTTAGGGATTACATTACCAAGCTCATCAAAAGAGGCATCCTGCGCGCTGGGAAAGTATGCTGCATCAAAAGAGTAGCCGTCTTCGCTCTTGGCCAGGTAGACAGCGTACAAGGCTCCCTTTAGCCATTCTTTAGTCTCGTTGTAGGCGTCCTTCGCATTATCTTTGATATCCTGTGTCTGAACCTGCTCGGAATAATTCTTGACGGTCAGCTCCTCAAAAGCATCAAGCCTTCTCATGAATGCCGGTATAAGCGCAGCATTCAGTGCACCATTTACAAGAACTATGTACAAATTGATTATGCTAAGGAAAATCGGAAATATTATGCGAAATGCTTTTTGCTTATACCTGAGGTCACGAAAGAGAGGGAATAATAGTCCTAGAACACAACCCAGAGCAGAATATGGAATAAAGCGGTAGCCGAGCTGTGTCTCATAGGAAATGTATGCGGCAATAAATGAGATAACGAGGGATAATATCGCAAAGATGATGAATTTCAGATTGCATTTCAGAAACAGGCGGAGGGATATGCGTTTGCGGATATCAGGGTTTTTGCCTGTGTTGGCAGATTGATTCGTGTTGCGGCCTTTGTCCGGATTACCAGCCGGAGACCCAGTGTGAGCGCGCCACAGCGGTTTTGTGAGAAAGAGGCAGCCCCACAGATATCCAGTTAATAATATAAGTAATCTTAAAATCATAGATTCTACCTAGGTATATCATGGACAGGAATAGTGAATCAAGGAATCATGAACCATTCAATTCCAAATACAAGTGCGCAGCAAATAATAGCTACAGGGAAAAGACCAAGTCCAAAGTAAGAGGCTATTATTCCGGCTAATAATGCTGCAATGCCGGCAATTGGTACCTGAGTTGCTTCCATAATGGCCGGGAAGGTCATTACGGCAAGTGTCACATATGGCACGTAGAATAAAAAACTACGAATGAACTTATTCTGTATTTTTCCTCTTATGAGCGGTATTGGAAGAATACGAATCGCATTGGTTGTTAATATCATTATAAGTATGCACAGGAGGATATATAATTCGTTACTCATTTGTATCCTCCTTTGTGACATCACTGTCATTAACAGGTTTGATAATAGCAGCCGCAGCAGAAATAATAATTGTGAGAATGATTGTTCTTATTCCTGAAGAGAGCTGGTTCACGACCGGAATTATGGAACACAGATACGACAAAATAAATCCGCTTGCAACACAGACTGCAACGGCGAGATTCTTTTTTGCCGGTGGGATTATTATTGCGAGGAACATTCCGTAGAGCGCAACTGAGAGGGCAGACACTACCCGAAGTGGCATGACCTCACCAGCGATGATACCTAGAGCAGTTCCAAGCGCCCACATTATCCCCGCAACGAGTGTTGCGCCAAAGGGGTAGGCTGGTTCGAGCTGACCTGGATAGGATATGGAAATTGCAAATATCTCATCTGTTATGCAGCATCCCATGAGTATTCTTTTTATAAATGACTCACCGGTTTTGAACTTCTGCGTAAGTGCAGCACCCATGAGAAGGTATCTGGCATTGGTGACAATACACATAATAAACAGCTCGATAAAGGCAGCAGACTCGGCAATCTGGGTGTAACCGCCATACTCACCAGCTGATGCACGAACAAAAAGGCTTGTCACAAAGCCTTGAAGTGCGTTTAGTCCAGCCTTTCCGGCAATAACACCGAGAGAGAAAGAGACTGCAAAATAGCCTAGACCTATTGGAAAACCATGACGCATTCCCTTTAAAAATATGCGCCCTGTCTGTTTAGTCATGATTGCTGAGATGTCCTTCCTAAGAATTGTGCATAAACACTTTGCAGAATAGACCTTTTTACAATAAAATAAAAAAGTCGATTAAAATGAATTATACACGCGTTTTTTTAAGTAAACAAGAAAGTGGGAATAAATGAATGAGAAGATCATTTGAGGAATGTCGCGAGCCGGTAATTGCTCTGCTTAATAAAAGTCCATTTGTAAAAGTTATTGGTCTTGAGATAACTGAGATAAATGAAGGACATGCAGTTGGCAGGATTCCACTTAAAGAAGGGAATCTGAATCCGTATGGCTCAGTACATGGTGGCTGTCTGTATGCACTTGCAGATTCGGTTGCTGGAACTGTGGCGAATTCCTGCGGTGAGCTGGTTATGACAGTGTCTGGAAATATGAATTTTCTGGATGTTGCCACTGATGTTGATTACATATACTGTGAGGCTAATCTGATTAGATGTGGGCGCAGTATGGTGGTAGTTCGTGCCGAGATAAAGACAGAGAGTGGGAAGCTTCTTGATGAAGGGACCTTTAATTTTTTCCGTTCTGGTATTGACGTAGTGACAGGGGAGAAGAATAGCTTAAGATCACTGAGGGGTGGTTATAAGACAAAAGATTGTTGAACCTGATAATTATGTGTCATGCATAAATGAGATTGTGGAGATATGAAGAAAAGTAGAGATTTAATAATAATTGCATTGATATATATTCTGGCATTCGCTATTGGTTTTGCTTGCTGCCTGCCTTTTGAAAATGTGATTCTTAGGTTCTTCATATTTGATTCTGCTGCGACAGTTGTGACATTCATATTCTCAGTAGTTCTGAAGAATTCGAGCGTTTATGACGCATATTGGTCGCTGACGCCAATGGTGATGTCGGTATGGCTGTTTGTCATATATAATTCGTG
>JAGHUF010000056.1 GCA_018064935.1 Candidatus Merdinaster equi
TTATGAGGAGGTCTAATTTATAGTGCAGTTAATCGAAAAATTGAAATCAAGGGAAAAGTATCTTGAGGAGCTTATTAGCAAATTAAGCGCTGGCTTATCGAAGAGAGAGCAAGTTGCAAACATCTATGCAAAAAAGCACAAAAATGGATTTCAATACTATGTAAAAAATGATGATGGAATCAAATTTATTATTCCGTTCGCATGACACACATAATGCTAATAGATTGCAGATAATGCGAAAAAAGTATTACATTTTTGATTAAAAAGGAGTATAATTTTACGCGGTCAATTGGTTTACATAGCGCGCAGATTAACATAAATTGTAAACTCAAGAGGGCAATATAATATATTTGTTGGTAGGTAAACATATAATGAGTACTCGTATTTCTAGAATAAAGAGATGTTTAAAAAGAATTGGAGCTCTGGTACTAGCAGTTACTCTTGCTGGAACGTCTATGTCATATACAGTAACAGCTTCAGGAAACGATTCAGAGCAGAAACTGATTATAGAAGAGGAAGAGGAATCTGAGCGGGAAGGCCAGTCATCTAATTCCAATAATACAAATAAAGAGAATAAGTCTGAGAACAATAAGGAAGAGAATTCTAAGGAGAACAGCAAGGAAGAGAATTCCAAGGAGAATGACGAAGGGGAGAATTCTAAGCAGAAGGGCGAAGGAGAGGATCCTGAGCAGGGAAACGAAAAGAAAGAGAATTCTTCAAACGAGAATAAAAAAGATAACGACGAAGATTCTGAAACAGATGAAGACTCTGAAACAGAAGAAGAACTAGAAGAAGATGAACTAGAAGAAGGTGAACTCGAGGAGGAAGAGTCTGAACTCGAGGAAGAAAATGAGATAGATGAGCCATTCGTTGAGTATGCTGTTCAGGCAGATGTAGATGGCTACAAGATTAAATTAGAGGCATATAATGGCGTATTTCCAGAAGGGGAAGAGCTGACCCTTTCTGCAACCCAGATAGAAGATCAGGAGATACTTGCTGAAATTGATTCCAAGCTAAGTAATGTTTGTGAGGGTAAGTTTGAGCAAATATCCTTTGATATTAAAGTCTTAAATGCTGAAGGCGAAGAATTACAGCCTGACAGATCAAAATATATTGATGACGAAGATATAGTACCAATCCAATTATCGATAGAGCTCGAAAATGATGAAATAAAAGATGAAATTGAAGTAGAAGTATTTCATTTTTCGGACGATCTATCGTCAATGGAATGTCTGGAGAGTACAGTTGAAGGAGATGAAGTAACTGTAGAACCAGAGCATTTCTCTGTATTTACACTTCTTAAAACTGCGCATGGTTCATATTATTATGGCCTTCCTGAACCAACAGGCTATAGAACATATATTGAGTGGATGCCAAACTCAACTGCTGGTCTCAGACGACTACAGAAGATATATGTTTATGCTAAGGAAGGAGAGCAGATTTCTTTTGGCTCAAGTTCTTTCAAAAATCTTCCTGGAAATGAAGTTAGACAAAGCTTATCTGATTCATTTGGTTATAGTGTTGCAACAACAAATCCCACTAAAAGTAGCATTGCGGTTACTTTGCCATGGAAAGATGAAAAAGGTGTAATGCAGGAGAATGATGCGGCGAATTATTATCACATTTATACTGGCTCAACAACTCCTACAGCAGTTTGTGCTCAGATAGAGAGCAAGGGGTCAACGTCGTATGGAGATCCCAATATATATTTGTTTACAAAAGAAGAAATTGCTAATGTAAATAATGATTCGTCAAATCTTTTCGCACCAGGTACCATTTACAACTGGCAGCAGGAATATCTGGGTGCAAAGACTAGTGCCAATCAGGGTGGATATACACCAATATCATTTAGAGCTCCTATGACTGGAGTTTATACATTCAGATTCTTTGGAACACAGTATACTACGGTTAAGGTTGCGCCCAAAGCTAAGAAAACGGATGATTTTCCACAGGCTTCTTTGAATTATGTTGGAGCATGGGATATTACTGTTACAGCTGATGCTACAGCAACAGAACCTATTAAGGGACGTACTTTTACAGACGCACTCATCTGGACAATTGGTGCCAATATAGATCTTGAGGAACATATTATGGATGAATCCGTCTATGCCCTTACGAAGGATGGATTTGAATATAAGGTTGATTTTAACGGTATGGATCCATTTGGTTTTGTGTTCTTCACCAATAAAAGAGGTCTGTTGGTAAGCAGCGATGATCATGAAGATGGACATTACAGATCGCTTGCCAGATCTGTAAAAAGTAAGAGAAATCAGTTGGATGACCTTATTGAAATGGGGGTACATATTAACTCTACACCTACAACTGAAAAGGATGAGTCGTATTTTTTAACCTTCGAAAAAGCAGACGCCGCATTGTTAGAGCACTATACCGTTCCAGAAAAATTGGCGGATAGTGATAGTATCGGAACAAGTCAGGATGCATACGATAATTTCCAATTTACGGGTCTTAACAGTAGTACGCCTGGTGAAGGTACAGAAGGGTATGGCGGTTATTTTTCATTTGATTACAGCGTGACTACGGATGAGACAAATGAACCCGGAAAGATATTGCCTTCGACGTATGAAATAGTTATGACATTTACGGGTAATGAGCTATTGGAAAAAGAGTATGGCTATGCTCACGGGAAACATAATGAAGTTATCTTGTCAAATACGCTTGTTGATGGAACAAACAAAATCTTCTGGGATGGAAAAGATGAATATGGGAATGTAGTCATTGGTAATGATGAAGGTATCGAATATGATATCGTAAGCTTTACTGTTAAGTCAGGTGAAGTGCATTTTCCTTTACTGGATGTCGAGAATAACCGATACGGAATAAAAGTTGTAATGCAGAACGATATATCCGGGATAGACAAATCGAAGATATATTACAATAATTCTGATTCTGACATATATGGAAAAGTTATAGGTGATGGCAAGGATATGCTTGACGGCGTCCATTCTGACAAAGGTGAAAAGGAAGGCGCAATGGCATTTGACAAAGGTGCAGGCGATTATTGTGTTATCGATATTTGGTCGGATTATAAGATTCCTACTGTCATCACAAAATCATCTGGATTTAAGTTTAAGCTACGCGGACTTCAAAACGATAAGGCCTTTTTCGAAGCAAAAACAGCTTGGCAGTATTATTATTCCACGATGGATGGAGCAGAACATTTTGATTCAACTCAGCCATGGAAAAATTTACCTTGTAAAGCAGAAGTACTGCTGCAGTACCGTATTGTAGATAAAAATACTGTAGGCATCGGTGGGGTAGATACAACCGGCGCTGACTGGCAAGTGAATGACACGGGTGTAGGAAAAGACTGGCAGATATATTCCGGACCAGTTACAGTCTGTCTGCAAACTGACGTGTTGGATACGGATATAAATGAGCAGAATATTAATTTGGGTTCCTCATACGCGACGAGCTTTGGTAAGGAATCATCAGCGGGTGATTATAAGAGTGTGACAATTGAGTCATATAGATTTGAGGACAATGACGATCCGGCAACAAAAGGCACTTATATAAAACAAGCCTCAGAGGGCTTGTGTACATTTAAAAACCTTCCACTTCATCCGATAAAAGATGGTGTTTACGATGTGAGTCAGTTCTATCAGTACAGAGTGGTAGACATTGGTAATACTACTTTGGAATCATATGACACTGATGAAATGTTTGATAGGGATGCTGCCGTAGACATTCAGGAAGGTGCCGGTCATGTGACAAAGAAGATTTACCTTGAGGAAACACTTGACTACAGATTCAAAGGTGTGCCATTATTCAATCTTGAATTCGATCAGCTCTGGAATGATTCAGGTATGTCATCTACTTGGCGGGATGGTCATAGACCCAAAGCAGTCAGAGTTGCGATTCTGTATGGAGTTCCTACCTACGAGGATATTGAAGAGACTCCTGAATATGACAAAACAACCGAATCGGGATATTACGGAGAGGATGTTGAAATAGTATGGAGAAGGATACAGAAGCTTAAATACCTGACATTATATGCGGACGGAACATACAGTATTGATAATGATGGTGTATCTCGAAAACTATCAGATGTAGGCGGTTCCAACAGTCCCTATGCTGCATATTTCCCAGTAGGAAAGTATATGTCAAATGGTGATCCGTACTTCTATAAAATAAGACCAATCTCGTATTCAATGGATGGCACGATTTTTACTCCTGTAGAATACTGGGATGCATATGAGACAGTACCAAAGCTGTCGTTGCCGGAATTCTATGGTATAGACACTACTACTTCTTATACGAACAAAAATCGCGTTGTTTTTTACAGGGAAGAAGAAGCTGGAGTAACAGATTTGTATCCAAAAGCGGTAATGTATGTCGATATACCGGAAACTGCTGAAATCGAGCTGACCAAAACAGATACCTCCAGCAGTCCTATATTGGGTAAAGCGACTTCATATGAGATAACGAATGAAGACGGTAAGAATCTGATGTTCACCATGGATAGTGAAGGACAATATACCTATCAGGGCGTGGATGGAACTGCAGGATTGCCTGACGGTGTGACCAAAGTTGTAACAACAAGAACCTCAGACAGCATTGTTCATGCGGGTGGACTACCCTTACATGCGTACAGTGTCCACGAGGTAAATGCGCCGGAGGGATATCAGCTTAGCACAAGTCCGATAGATGTCTCAATCATGGACTTCCTGTCTGAATCAACAACGGCTGATGGGGTTATCCATTACCTGTGCAAAAAGAGTCAGGCGGACAGCCAGTTGCCTGGTCCAGGAACCGATCCTGGCACGGACCCAGGAACCACCCCTGTTCCAATGCTGACTCCTGGAATTAGTCCGCTTCCACTGATAGACCCAGAGCTTAGTCCTGTTCCAACGACAGGTCCTGAGCTTAGCCCTGTTCCTACTGGAAATCCATCGAACCCGACAGGGGATGTTGGCGGTGAAAAACGACTTCCAAAAACAGGCGGATTGACCGGATCAATGATTGCAACAATACTAGGTCTTTTCGTGATTGGCCTTGGTATATATCTGGTGAAGAAGCCTTCGAAGAAGCAAGGGAATGATAGAGACTAATTGTTGTGAAAAGAAAAAAGCAAAGTAATAGTAAGAGCAATAGAAAAACTGCCGGCAAGGTATTAATTACAGCCGGCAGTTTAATAATTTTATTTGTAATAGCGATCAATGTAATTGACCTGGTGAAAAGCAATAATGCCATCAATGACTTCAAGAAACGCAAGAACACGATATGGGTTGATGATACATTTGAAGTGATTCCGAAGAATAACTCAGGGATAGATTCTGATGCGCAGGATTCTGTTGGTGAAGTGGATGACTCAGAATCAGAAGTATTAGCTGAGAATCCAGATTCGATTGACGAACCAGATGAAGAGTCTGAGGTAAAAAAGGGTAAGAAGTCGGATGATGTAGCAATGTGCCTCTTGAGAATTCCCAAAATTGATCTGGAAGAAGCAGTAAAGGAAGGCTCTACGAGCGGAGTCTTGTCAAGTGCGTTGGGGCATATTGAAGATACTGCACTTCCCGGAGAAGATGGCAACTGTTGTATTGCAGGACATAGAAATTATGTGTTTGGCAAATATTTCAACAGACTTGAAGAGGTTACGCCGGGGGATATTATAGAGCTTGAAACCTTGGATGATTTATACATATATGAGGTAACCTCAACAGAGGTAGTTGAACCTGAAGAAGTAAGAGTGTTGGATTATGCAGAGGGAAGGAATCTGACTCTTATAACCTGCACCCCTTTCATGATTGCTACACACAGACTGATAGTTCATGCTACAATGAAGTGACGCATAACTATATTCAGTACAACTCATAAAGGGGGATTTATGGCAGAAAACTATTGGTCAAGAGGGGAATATCCAATTTATCAGGCAAGTAACACACGCTATGACGATATGCAATATCTGCGCTGTGGAAGGAGCGGTATCAAATTGCCCAGAGTATCCCTGGGAATGTGGCACAATTTTGGCTCAGAGGATCGCTTTGAGAATATGAAAGAGCTTATTCATACAGCCTTTGACTGTGGCATAACGCACTTTGATCTTGCTAATAACTATGGTCCTGTTTATGGTTCGGCTGAGGAGAATTTTGGTCGCATCATGGAGAGTGATTTGAGACCTTACCGAGATGAGATGATTATCTCAAGCAAGGCGGGCTATGATATGTGGTCCGGACCTTATGGTGACTGGGGAAGCCGCAAATATCTGATGGCAAGTCTGGATCAGAGTCTGAAGCGCATGAAGCTGGACTATGTTGATATTTTTTATCACCACCGCCCAGATCCAGAGACTCCGCTTGAAGAAACCATGAATGCACTGTCCGATATGGTTCGCCAGGGTAAGGCATTATATGTCGGACTGTCTAATTACAATTCTGAGCAGCTTAAGAAGGCTTGCGAGATTCTGAATGAGAACAAAACGCCTCTGCTCATCACCCAACCCAAATATAATATGTTTGATCGCTTTGTCGAGACAGATGGATTGCTGGATACCGCCAAAGAAGTTGGATGCGGAGTTATCTGTTTCAGCCCTCTTGCGCAAGGCTTGCTATCAACGAAATATCTGAATGGAATTCCTTCAGACAGCCGTGCGGCCAAAGACGCCTTCCTGAAAAAAGACAGCATTACCGAGGACAAAATTGCAATCATCAGGGAACTGAACGAGATTGCAGGAAGTCGTAATCAGTCATTGCCCCAGATGGCTCTTAGCTGGGTGCTTCGAGAAAACAAAGTGACTAGTGTTTTGATTGGAGCGAGCAAAAAAGAACAAATCCTAGACAATATCAGAATTCTGGATCATCTTGAATTTTCACAAACAGAATTGGATCAGATTGATACAATTCTGGAACGCGATGTGCAATGATGACAATTTCAGAAAATGTAATTTGTACATTTTTTACAACAAGGGCTTTTGTTAATTAAAAATTTTATGTATTTTTTACATTTTCGGTTTACTAATGATAATTGATACCCTATAATCAAAATGTAAAGATTGGGAGGGGGTTATACCCCAATAATAGGAGGGTTTATATGAAGAAACTTATTAGCATCCTTTGTGCTATGGCCATGATTCTTTCATTAGCGGCTTGTGGCGATGGCGGTTCAGCTGGCGGCGGTAAGGTAGCAGTGTTCTACTACACTTATGGTGATACATACATTTCAAGTGTACGTGCCGCTCTGGACAAAGATTTAACAGACGCTGGTGTAAATTTCACAGATTATGATGGAAATAACAACCAGACAACACAGACAGAACAGATTACAACAGCATTATCAAGTGGCGTATCACTTCTTATTGTAAACGTTGTTGATACGGGTTCTGACGACGCAGCTAAGAACATTGTTGACCTTGCAAAGGCTCAGAATGTTCCAGTAATCTTCTTCAACCGTTCAGTAAGCGAAGAAGTTGTTTCAGCATATGACAAGGCTGCATTCGTTGGTACAGACTATGAGATGGCTGGACACATGCAGGGTAAGATGGTTGGTGATTATGTACTTGCTAACTACGATGCTATCGACTTAAATGGTGACGGCGTAATTTCTTACGTAATGTTCAAGGGTCAGGAAGGAAATGCAGAGGCTATCGCTCGTACACAGTATGGCCAGGAAGATGCAGATGCTGTATTGACAGCAGCTGGAAAGCCAGCACTTCAGTTCTATGATTCAGCAAATGCAAACAAGTACCTTGTAGATCAGGGTGGTGCTTGGTCACAGAGTGCTGCAAACGATTACATGCAGACAATTCTTTCACAGTACAGTGAAGCAAACAACAACATGGTTGAGCTTATCATTGCAAACAACGATGAGATGGCTCTTGGTTCAATCGCAGGCTTACAGAATGGTGGCTACAACGTAGATGGCGCTACATTCATTCCAGTATTTGGTGTAGATGCAACAGACGCTGCTAAGGATGCTATCTCTGCAGGTACTATGGTTGGTACAATTAAGCAGGACGCTGAAGGTATGGCTTCTACAATCCAGAAGATTACATCTAATATGTTAGCTGGTTCTGAGAAGTTCAACTCAGTTGACGCTGCTAATGTTGTTGGAACATGGCGTGTAAATATCCCATATGCTACATACCTGGGAGAATAATTTAACAACCTAGATTTTATGATATGGGCACATCAGGTTGATGTGCCCATATTTTTAAGAATCATTTTTGCTGATGCAAAATGAGGGGCAAGAGTGAGTAGTTATTAGGAGGCAGTGATTTGAGTACAACAGACGAAAAAGATGTTCTCCTTCGTATGGAAAATATTTGCAAATCCTTCCCCGGTGTAAAGGCGTTGGATAATGTTTCACTAACTGTTCGCAGAGGAACTGTACACGCACTCATGGGGGAAAACGGTGCAGGTAAATCTACTTTGATGAAGTGCCTTTTCGGCGTATATAACAAAGATAGTGGAAAGATTTTTCTTGAAGGAAAAGAGGTAGAATACAAAACCTCAAAAGAAGCCTTGGAAAATGGTGTTGCGATGGTGCATCAGGAATTAAACCAGGCGTTAAAGCGTAACGTTATGGATAATATGTTCCTTGGCCGTTTCCCTAAGGTATCCAAATTCATCCCTCTCACCAGTGAGACCAAGATGTATGAGGAATGTAAAAAAGTATTTGAAAAATTGGAGATTAATGTCGACCCTAAGAGAATCATGAGCACAATGCCAGTTTCTCAGAGACAGATGGTCGAGATTGCGAAGGCTGTTTCATATGATGCGAAAGTAATCGTATTCGATGAGCCTACCTCTTCACTGACAGAGCAGGAGGTTGAGCATTTATTTAAAATCATCAACATGCTTCGTGATCAAGGTTGTGGTATTATCTATATTTCTCACAAGATGGAAGAAATCTTACGTATTTCTGATGACGTAACCATCATGCGAGATGGAACCTGGGTAGCTACAAGACCTGCAAAAGAGCTTGATATGGCCGAAATTATCCGACTCATGGTAGGTCGTGAACTGACTAATCGTTATCCTGAAAAGGACAATGTAGTTGGTGATACTTTGCTTGAGGTTAAGAACCTCTCAGCTGCTTATTCTAAGCTAAAGGATGTTTCTTTTGTAGCAAAGAAGGGTGAAGTATTAGGTGTTGCTGGTCTGGATGGATCAGGAAGAACCGAGCTTCTGGAAAATATTTTTGGAATTGCTACCCGTGCTTCGGGTGAAATATATCTCCATGGCAAGCAGGTAAAGAACAAAAATGCCAGAGATTCCATTAAAAACAAATTTGCTATGCTTACTGAAGAGCGTAGAGCTACAGGTATTTTTGGTATACGTGATATCGTGGCAAATACCACCATTTCATCATTGCCAAAATATAAAATAGGACCATTGCTGAGCAATAAGAAAATGGAGGAAGTTACAGACTGGGGTATCCAGGCTATGAAGACAAAGACAGCCAGCCAGAAGACTCAGATTCGTACTTTATCCGGTGGTAATCAGCAGAAGGTTATCTTAGCTCGTTGGTTATTGACTGAGCCAGAAGTATTGTTGCTAGATGAACCAACTCGTGGTATCGATGTTGGTGCCAAGTACGAGATTTATCAGCTCATCCTGAATCTCGCAAAGGAAGGAAAGACTGTTATCATGGTTTCTTCCGAAATGCCTGAATTACTGGGTGTATGTGATCGTATCTTGGTTATGTCCGGTGGACAGCTTGCCGGCGAAGTAGATGCAAAAACAGCAACGCAGGAAGAGATTATGACTCTCGCTGCGAAATATGCATAAGTGGGGAGGAATCGCTGTGGCTGAAGAAAAGAAAGTAGCGGAAGCAGTTGTAGCTGCTCCAAAGAAAAAAATAACTGGCAAACAAGTTGCCGATTTTCTATTAAATAATGCAATGTATATAATTATCCTTCTGGTAGTTGTATACGTTGCTATCAAGGCTCCGGCCTTTTTGAAATTACCATCAATCGTAAATATCGTATCACTGACAGCTGCTAAATTACCAATCGCGCTTGGTATTGCAGGATGTATCGTATTAACTGGTACAGATATTTCCGCTGGTCGTGTAGTTGGTTTATCAGCTTGTATTTCAGCATCATTGCTGACTACAACCTTTAAGGTATTCCCTAATATGACCGATCCTTTGCCTTTACCTATTGTTTTATTACTCGTTATGGTAGTAGGTGCTGTAGTAGGTCTTGTAAATGGTTTCAGTGTTGCTAAATTTAAGCTACATCCATTTATCGTAACCCTTTCAACTCAGTTGATTGTGTACGGTATCATCCTGTTATACTTAATGAGTGGTGTTAACAATGGACAGACACTTTCTGGATTGACAGAGGGATATCGTGGTTTCATCACTGGTACATTATTCAGCATTGGTGGTGTTGCAGTTCCTAATTACGTATTGTATTCAATCATCCTTACAGCCCTTATGTGGCTTATCTGGAACAAGACAACATTTGGTAAGAATATGTTTGCTGTTGGATCTAACGAAGAGGCAGCTAACGTATCAGGTGTTAATGTAACAAAGACAATCATCATGGTATTCGTACTCGCTGGTGTTATGTATTCGCTGACAGGTTTCCTGGATGGTGCACGTATCGCATCTGCTAATGCTAACACAGGTCTTAACTACGAGTGTGATGCCATTGCAGCCTGCGTTATCGGTGGTGTATCATTCGTCGGTGGTATTGGACGTATCAGTGGTATCGTAGTTGGTGTATTGCTGTTACAGATTATCTTCACAGGTCTCAACTTCCTGTCTGTAGATGCTAACATGCTTTACATCATCAAAGGTTTAATTATCTTAGTTGCATGTGCAATTGATATGAGAAAGTATTTAGTACGTAAATAATTGTTGATAGGTACATGGGAAAAGGGATTTTCACAATAACGTGAAGATCCCTTTTTTCTGCAAAAAAGCACCTTCCTATGATACAATGAACATAAAAATATTTTGGCGGTGCACGTATGAACGAAGAAGAAAAAGAAGTTAAAGAAATGGAACCAAAAGAAATGGAACCAAAAGAAACAGAATCAAAAGAAACAGAATCAAAAGAAATAGAATCAACAGAAATAGAACAAGCAAAAACCGAATCGATAGAAACGGAAAAAGGCTCGCAAGAAGCAGCAGAAGCAAATGAGACAAACGAAGAGAAGGAAAACCAGCCCAAGCAGGGAAGGCAGATTCGCGGCCTGTATGACAAGGTTAAGATATCTGTTAAGCAGTTAAATATCATAATCCCTGTTTTATTGATTGCTATAGTTATATGCGTTGCGATAGGCCTGTCCAACAGGGGATATCTTGTCCAGTTTAACTCACAGGGTGGAACCACAGTCGGTGAATCTGCAACACGCAAATATCTATATGGTGAGAAGATAGATTCCGTGGAAGATCCCACTAGAGAAGGTTATTCTTTCACTGGATGGTATCAGGATGCCGCGTGTACATTTCCATGGGATATGGAGAAGGACGGCGTAATTGAGCCAATGACTCTTTATGCAGGCTGGGAAGAGAAGAAGTAGGAGAAACTTTACTTTTTGCTCATGCTATGGTGATATTTCTCCAATATTAACAAATTTATTCACGCGAGCCTACGTGCATGCGATAAATATATATCCAATAAGAAAGTATAAAGAGGAGACATATGGTTCAGGTAGAGAATTTAAAGAAGCAGTTCCGTAGTGGAAAAGATGTAAAGGTCGTTGTAAACACATCTAACTGGGTGGCAAAAGACGGTTCAATCACTGGTTTCATTGGTCACAATGGTGCAGGTAAGACAACAACTATGAAGATGATAACCGGCGTTATGCGCCCGACAGAAGGACGTTGTCTGCTCAATGGAATAGACATTAAAGAGAACCCAATTGAGGCAAAAAAACAGTTCGGCTACGTGTCTGATTCCCCAGACCATTTCCTGAGACTGCGCGGAATTGAATATCTCAATTTCATAGCAGATATATATGATGTAGATACTAAGAAAAGAATGGACTTCATCAATGAATACGCTGAGCGATTTGGAATGACTTCTGCACTTAATCAGACTATTTTGTCGTACTCTCATGGTATGAGACAGAAGATGATGATAATGGGTGCATTAATTCATGATCCTTCAATCTGGCTTCTTGATGAACCATTGACCGGACTTGATCCTGAAGCAGCATTCGAGCTCAAGAAGATGATGAGAGAGCATGCTGACAGGGGTAATTCAGTTCTGTTCTCAACACATGTGCTTGAAGTCGCAGAGAAATTGTGTGATGAGATTGTACTGATTAAAAAGGGAAATATTATGTTCAATGGAACGCTCGCACAGCTTCAAAGCCAGTATCCTCAGGATATGAGCCTTGAGGAGATTTTCCTTGATATTAATAAGGAGGAGTCTAATGAGTAAAATACTGCTTCTCGCAAAAATATTAAGAAAAAGTGGTGCGGGATCAGACGAGACGTTTCATGAGCATTCTGCAGACTTAGCGAAGAATATCATTTTTGCTTTGCTCGGAATTGCCGGGGTAGCACTGACGTTTTGGATTGGTACGCTGCTTGGCGGCTTAAGCAAAATGGCGGATTTTCTGGCGTATGATATTTTTCAGGTTCTGTTTATGACCGGCGCTTTTATTGGTTTGTTCTTTGCGATTCCGCCGATAGTTAACTCGTTCTATATGTCAGGAGATATTCCGGTCGTCCTCATGATGCCACTATCTTCTATTCAGATTGTCGTAGCGAGGATTATTAACGCAGCTTCTTTTCCATTGGCAATCACTTTCATTTCAACAATACCTGCAGGTATAGGATTCATGGTAACGACGCAGGTTACGCCGAATTTTGTGATAGCTATTTTGCTTGCATTTGTTTGTAATTTCCTCATTTCGATTAGTGCGATTGCAACGGTCATTGTACTATTGATGACTTTCGTAAAAATTCTTCGCAACAAAGATTTGCTGAAGATTATTGGAGTAATCATCGTATTTGCGGTTTTGGTACTGTACTATGTGGTACTTGGAGTTGGGAACGATGAGAAGCCAATGTCCGAGGTCGCAATTAGTGTTGCGAACTCTATGGTGCCTTATTCGAATGCGCTCCCAATTAATTTTGCACTTAGAGAACTGATGACACAGTTTTCTTGGGTAGCGGTTTTGGAGATTGTCGGAATAACAGCTGCATTTGTCATTCTGTTTCTGCTGGTGGCGAAGGTATTATATCTGTCGGGCGCAATTGATATGCAGAGTACAGCATCTGTTAACCGCCAGTTGTCTGAGAGCGATATGAAGAAGAAACTCGGCAAAAGAGGTCAGATTGCAGCAATGGTACAGAGAGATCTTCGCATGGTGAGAAGAAATCCGGCATACCTTATGACGGGCTATCTGTACACCTTTGGTATGCCAATTCTCATGTTTTTTGCAATGGCTATGTCCAGAATGAAGGATTTGGCGGAGTTTTTTAGTGATCCAGCGAATATTTCGCCTGTGTTTGGTTATGCGCTTGTAGTAGGTATTGGAATTATTATCCCAAATATGACTACATGCATGAATGCAATTGCTTCGACTGCAATTTCAAGAGAGGGAGCAAGCTTTGGTATTCTGAAACAGTTTCCGATGAGTTGGGAAGACATATTGAAAGCTAAGCAGAGGGCAGCGTTTATTATATGTGAATCTGCAAGTCTTTTGTATGTTCTCGTGGCTGAGATTGTGGCTCTGGTTCTAGGCGTTATTGATATTCCACAGATGTTCCTTGGCCTCCTGGTTCAGGGTGCAATGTCTTATCTGTGCGTTAACATTAATATAATGCATGACATTAAAGTACCGAATCTCACTTGGGAAAGTGAAGCGCAGATGGTAAAAAAATCATCGAACTGCGTTACATCAATTATCATCTTCGTATGTGGTATATTTGTACCACTCCTATTGTGGATGGTTGCCGATGTACGTGACTTCTTGGGAATGATGATTGCTTTTGGACTGGCATTGCTTGTAATTGTTGCCTCTGCAGCGTTCCATTTCTATATGAATAAAGTCGGCGTGAGAAGGCTTAAGAAGATGTAGCAAACAACCGAATTGGTGTGATGACAAGACTGAGTGTTGCAGTAGTTAGCTGTGAGCACTCAGTCTTTTTTTATTGAAGAGCCGGCAATCAGAAATAATGTGGGCAAAAAATAAAAAATATTGTGGTGAGAGGTTGTTGACAAATGAAAAATAATTGAGTACAATTTAATTGCTTAAAAGATTGTACACAATCTAATTGAAAATTGAATTTACAGACGGCATCTTTTTGTAACAAGTTATTCAGAAATGATGAATAAAACGGCGGATTAAAATATCAAGTACGCATATAGATAGTCGCCTAAGGAGATGATTTCATGGAAAGATATGATATTGCAATAATAGGAACTGGCCCAGCAGGCTTAGAGGCTGCAATCACAGCGAAAGTCAGGAATAAAAATGTGCTGCTTCTGGGAAATGCCAGCCTGAGCTCTAAGGTCGAAAAAGCACATATGGTCAGCAATTATCTGGGCTTGCCTGAGGTTACAGGCGAGCAGATGCAGAGGAGCTTTCTCGGGCACCTGGACGCTATGGGCGTGAAGATAACAGAGGACCGCGTCAACACTGTGTATTCCATGGGAGATTATTTTGCCTTACAGGGGCACAGTAACATGTACGAGGCAAGCACAGTTATCCTTGCGTGTGGTCTGTCTGTGGTGAATCCTTTCCCGGGTGAACTTGAGAACCTGGGGCGTGGAGTAAGCTATTGCGCAACCTGTGACGCTGGAATCTATAAGGGTAAGTCCACGGTTGTAATTGGATATTCTGCGGATGAGGACAAAGAAGTAGCATTCCTGTCGGAGATGGCAGCAGAGGTTACCTACCTGCCAATGTACCAGGGCGAGACAACGCTGGGAGATATTGGTAATGTTACAATTATTAGTGGAGCTAAACCTGCTAAGATTGATAGGGTAGATAAGCGAATCGTTCTGAGTCTTGATTCTGGGCTCCGCGAGATCGAAACTGATGGGTTATTCATATTGAGGGAGAATGTGCCACCTTCACAGTTGGTTCCGGGTCTGATGATTGAGAACAATCAGGTGGTTGTTGACAGGAGCATGAAGACTAATATCGCAGGATTGTTTGCATGCGGAGATATCACAGGTACCCCTTACCAGTATATAAAAGCAGCGGGAGAGGGCAATGTTGCCGCATTGTCAGCTGTTAATTATCTCGCTGAAATGAGAACTAAATAATATAGCAGACATTTATAAGTCCAGCGGTGTGATGTCAAGTGAAGAAAAATAAAAAGATTTTTATTTTTTGATATATTTCACGAAAACAAAAAACGACCACCTAAGCCCTGACGACCATGTTTTTGAAAATGAGCAGGGCGAACTCATCAGCTAGCAGATTCATCTACTAGGCTGAACGATATAGACGATTGTCTTTCAGCAGTCGAAAGACTAACCGCACAAGTTTACGAGCAGTTAATGCGAGTGCACGTTTGTGTTGGCATCTGTTTACCTCTTTATATTTGAGGTGGTAGAAGTCAGAGTATTCTTTGTCGCATCTTACAAGAGAAAAAGCTGCTTCACACAGATAATACTTTAAAAATCGGTTGCCAGATGGGATGAGCCTAGTTGTTTCGGCTTCAAATCCACCAGACTGGTACTGTTTCCAAGCAAGTCCTGCATATTTAGCAAGTTTTGCTTGATTTTCAAAACGATTGATATCACCTATTTCGGCCATAATTCCGGCTGAATAGACTGGACCAATACCGGGAACAGATATCAATACGCTAGGCAAGAGTTCCATTTGAACCTTGATAGCTTTGTCGAACTCTTTGATTTGAGATTCCAATGCCTTCATGGAGGTTATGGATATAGAAAGCACTTGGTTAACGGAGTCATTTACCGTCTTAGGCAAACGGTAAGAACTTCTGGCAGCTTTCTGAATGGCTTTGGCTACTGCATCAGGATCAGGAAAGCGGTTCTTTCCTTTTTCGATGATGAAATCAGTAAG
>JAGHUF010000081.1 GCA_018064935.1 Candidatus Merdinaster equi
GATAAGTACTAATCGGTCGAGGGCTTATCCAGGTGGATAGAAGGTGCAGATGTTATTCTGGGAGATATGATTTCAGTGTTCGGTTTTCAGGGTATAAAACCCTAGAAGAAAATGATTTTAAAGGATTCATGATGAATGAATCCTTTTTTACTATATTTAGCTGTGGTGATATTATGGGTGAGAATTCCAAGGGCAGCTCTTTTGTTATCGACTAATTGGAGGTGATTTAGTGATAGGAACACACTATGTAGGAATACAAGGGAAACAACTGTCTGAGTTTTCTTATTACATAGGTGGGGATATGCTCGGTAGTTTCTATGAAGAATCAGTGAAAAAAGTTGATGATTCACAAGCAATAATTACTATCAGTAAAGCAGAAAGCCATAACCAGGAGCTCCAAAAAAAAGAGTATCGGGTTGATATCTCTGTCTTAACAGAACTTGAGAGTATTATACGAAAGAATCATATGAATTTCTGGAATAGAAAGAAATTCACTAATATGTTTATTGCTGACGGAGCAAGCAAGGGATATAGATTTGTCTTTGAGAATAAAACTATCGGTTTTTCCTCGCAAATATATCCTCAAAGGTATTTGCGTAAATTGCAAAAATTAAATAGTATTATTAACGAATATATAAAAGAAGAATGATATTTTATGAGTATGTAGCATGTTCTGATATAGAACATGCTCTTATATTATTAGGACAGTTTTATTAGATATGAATGACAAAACAAAGCAGATTTTGAATGAAATAGATAATTTAATAAAGGACAGTAGATTATCCGAAGCGGAAGTATATATGAATGAAGTTTTGGTGGGGGCTTTATCAAATGATGAGTGGGATATTGCATTAACTGTTCTTAATGAACAAGCTGGTTTTTATCGTGATATTTCTGCATTTGATAAGGCTATTGATGCGTGTAAGAAATCAGAGGATTTGTTGAACGATAAAGGTTCAGGAGATTCACATGCCAAGGCTGCAGCTTATATTAATTTTGCGAATGTATATCGCGCAAGTAAGCATTTAGATGAGGCATTTTTGTATTTTGACAGGGCTTACGAACTGATTTCGGTTTTGGATGATCCATATTTGGAATCAAATTATTACAATAATCTTTCTTTACTGTATCAGGAAAAAAATGATTATGAGAATTCGGTGGCTTGTCTAAAAAAGGCATTACATATTGCAGATGAGATAATGCATGATGAGATAAAAACCGCAATTTCAAGGACTAACCTCGCCAATAGTCTTGTAAGACTTGGCAAAATACAGGAAGCCTACACTACTCTTGCACCAGCACTTGAAATATATGTTGGTAGAACACCATCTGATTTTCATTATTCTGCAGCACTTGCTGCTTATGCTGATATTATGGCACTTCAAGGTAAAATAAAGGATGCAGTATGGTTTTATGAGATGGCAAAATCAGAGATAGACTTACATATGGGACATAATGTTTTCTATGAAATGGTATCTGAAAATGTGAATAAGATTTCTTCCAATAATAGTATCAATAATTCTTTTACTGGATTGGAATTGTCCAGGAAATATTATGAGGCATTTGGTAAACCTGTTCTTGAGAAGAATTTTGCTTATTTATGGGAACATATAGCTGTTGGTATGGCTGGTGAAGGCTCTGAATGTCTTGGCTTTGATGATGAGAACAGTGTTGATCATGATTTTGGCCCTGGGTTTGTTATATGGGTAGATGCTGAAGTTTCGGAAGAAGATATCGTGAAATTACAAAGAGCATATTCTCTTTTGCCAAGAGAATTTATGGGATTAAAGCGACTTGAAACCAAGGAAGGAGCTGGACGAGTTGGCGTCATTAGAATATCAGATTTTTTGAAAAAAGCTACGGGATTTGATCATTTCCCTCAGGGAATCACAGAGTGGCAAGAGACTGTCGATGAAAACCTGATTTTATTTGTCAATGGAGTAGTGTTTGAAGATAGGGCTGACATTATATCTACATTGAGATATAGGCTGGAAAAAGAGCAGCCATACTATGTATATTTTATGAAACTCGCTGTTACTCTGGAAAAAATGGCAAAGTACGGGCAGTATTCTTACGCAAGAGCGGTAAAAAGAGGAGACAAGGTAGCTGCCTTTATGGCAAAAGCTGAATTCATCAAGGCAGCAATGCAGGCTATGCATATTATTGCTCATAAGTATGCGCCCTATCAGAAGTGGTTAAGAAAATCATTGGACAGTATTAGGGAGTTTCAGGAGGCTTCGAAATTAATAGATTTGCTTACTGAATCTGTTGAAGAAAGGGAAAATCAAGAACTTATTGAGAAGATTTGCAAGGCAATAAAGCAATCAATCGAGAAGCGAGGCCTTGCCTTTTGTGAGGATAATTACCTGCTGCGGGTGGCAGACGAAATCAAAGTACTTGCGGCTAAAACAGTTATAGCAGATGAAATAGTAGACTATGAATGGCGCGCTTTTGATAAAACACAGAATGCTGGTGGAAGAGCAAATTGTCAGGACGATTGGGATACCTTTTCAGTAATGCGTAGAAGTCAGTATTATTGTTTTCCATATGAAATGCTTAAGATATTATATGCAGATTATCTTGAGGCTGCAAAACAGGGAAGAAATGTAATAACAGAGAAGTATGGATATATGATGGAGTCAACATATCCCGAGGAATATGAAAGAATAAAAGATACATTGCCAATGATAGATGATGATAAGATAAGAATTGTCGATAGTATTGTAGCTATTCAGGTCAATATGATGGAAGAGTTTTCTAAGGAATATCCAATTCTGGCGACTAGAAGTAGGGTAATACATAGTTACGAGGATACGCAGTTTTCTACTTCATATGAGACATATTTGAGAGGGGAATTAAAAACCTATCATCCAGATACACTGATTGAATACGGAAGATTTATAGCCGAACTGGCAAATAGTGGAGATAATATAGCAAAAAAATGCATGAACATGACGGCTTTTTTATATGGATATAATTCTCTTGAGTCTGCTCAAATATAGAAAAACTGTGTTAAATGATTTGATGAATTGGTAGATTAATAGAATTTTATAAAATGATACAATAATATGTGTATTTGTTTTGATAATATGGTATAATGTTACAAAAATATTTCCACGAAAAATATGAGGTGTTGAATGGATACAAAAATTCTACTTGAAAATGGTACTAATGAGTTAGAGGTGCTTGAGTTTAAAATTGGTTCTAATTCATATGGAATCAATGTTGCTAAGATTCGTGAGATTATTTCATATCAGGAAGTTACACCAGTTCCGAATGCACATCCAAGTGTTGAAGGAATTTTCATGCCACGTGATACAATGATTACCGCAATTGACTTGAGGAATTGCCTTCAGAGAGGTAAGTCTGAGGCGGGTGGTTTGTTTATAATTACAAATTTCAATAAACTTGATATTGCATTTCATGTAGATTCTGTAATTGGTATTCATAGAGTTTCATGGGCAGATATAATTAAGCCTAATTCAACTATTAGTGGAACAGAAGAGGGTATATCTACAGGTATCATTAAGAAAAATGATAAGCTGATAATTATACTTGATTTTGAGAAGATAGTTACAGATATTAATCCAGAGGTTGGTCTTAAAGTTCAGGAGATTGAAGCTTTAGGTGCTAGAACAAGAAATGATGTTCCAATTCTGATTGCAGAGGATTCAGCACTTCTCAATAAGCTTATATGTGATTCCCTCAAGAAGGCCGGCTATGATAATGTTGTTCATACTGAAAATGGTCAGGAAGCTTGGAATATAATTGAGGATTGCAAGAATAAGGGAATTCTTCGTGAGCATGTTCAGTGTGTAATTACTGATATCGAGATGCCAATTATGGATGGACACAGACTTACTAAGCTGATCAAGAGTGATGAGGCTACAAAGAATATTCCGGTAGTTATTTTCTCTTCACTTGTAAACGATGAAATGAGAAGAAAGGGTGAGTCTCTTGGTGCAGACGCACAGCTTTCTAAACCGGAAATCGGAAACCTTGTAAAAGAAATTGATAGACTTGTATTTGCCTAGAAATGCTGATTAGACCGGTTGTTTCAACCGGTCTTTTTCTTTTTTTGGAGTTTTATTGTGAGTAATTCTAATGAAGAGTATCTGAATAGTTTGCTTAAATCTGTTGAGAATCCTTCCGGAAATGAACCATCGGAGGATTCAGAACCAGCGGATCTCTTCGAATACTATGCGAAGAGGTCTCCTTATGGTGAGATTCTTTATCCAGATGAGCCATTGCTAGATGACACTGCCAATAAGGATCCGGAAGCTATTGCTGATGAATCAGTCGAAGCGTCAGGGGAAGAAGTAATTGCTGATGCTGTAGAGGAAGTGGTAGAAGAGGAAATATCTGCTGAAGAAAATGCACAGAGTTCTCAGGATGAAGAAGACTTGGCTAACCTTTTGGCGGAATTTGAAGAGGCTGAAGGCTCTTCAGGGGAAGGTGAATTCCCAGAGGATATTGCAGCTTCACTCACCGATTTGGGTGGTTATGAAGAAACACCAACCATTCCATTAGATGGAATTGATGATACAGAAGAAACACCAACTATTCCCATTCTGAATGATTCAGTTGAAGAATCAGGGGTTAATGAGGAAACGCATCTTGATGACTTGCTTAAGATGATGAACGGAGATGATTTTGAAACGGGTGAGCTGGGTGAAGGAATCGAAGGAATTCAGCCGAACGTTGCATATCGCGATCCAAGTGAAGCAAATGAAAATAGTGGTGTTGATTCACTTTTAGATGATCTTCTGGCAGACGGAACACTTGAAGATGCAGATATGTCTGGGGTTTCTATGGAAGCATCCCAGGATGATATGAGTTTGAACGATCTTCTAGCTATGGATAATGCGGGAGATGGTTCGCTTGATGAACTCCTTGGACCAACTGAGAGTGCTAAGGAGATAAAAGCGCGTCAAAAAGCAGAAGCTAAGGCTGCAAAAAAGGCTGCGAAGGAAGCCGCAAAAGCAGCGAAAGCCGCTAAGAAGGAGCAGGCCAAGGCGGCAAAGGCAGCGAAAGCAGCTAAAACGAAGGAAGTGGCTGGAGTACAAAATGTCGCAGAGACAGATGATCCTAATGCTCTAGTTGACGAGTTTGCGATGCTGGATTCGCAGGACGAAATTCCTGGTATTACAGCCGATGACATGGATGAATTGAATTCAATTCCAGAAAAGGGTTCAACTAACAAAAAAGGAAAAAAGGAAGAGAAAAAAGAGAAGAAGGGCCTTTTTGGCAAGATGCTTGGTTCTCTGTTTGAAGAGGAAGAAGAGGAAGAAACCAAGGATGAAAATCAGGCTATCATGGACGAGGTGGCAGGTGAAGTATCTGAAACAGTAGTCCCTGATAAGAAGGATAAGAAGAAAGATAAGAAAAAAGATAAAGACAAAAAGAATAAAGGCGGAGATGAGGACGAAGACGATTCGGACAAGAAAAAGAAGCCTAAAAAAGAAAAGAAACCTAAAAAGTCAGCCGAACCAGAGGTTCCTTCGAAGAAGATTCCAAAAGGAAAAATCATCCGAGTATTTGTTGTGTGCATTACATTAATGGTGATTCTTATCATATGTTGTAATATCATACCGAATACAATGATTAAGGATGCTGGAAGGAAGGCTTACTATGAAGGCAAGTATCAGGAGGCATATAACAATTTCCAGGGTCAGGAGCTTGATGATAATGATAAATTGTTGTATGAGAGATGTGTTATGACACTTGTTCTTTACAATAAACTTGAAACGTATAACATCCATAAGAGAATAGGAGATAATCAGAAGGCGCTTAATGAGCTGTTTAAGGGAATCAAGTTCTACCATAAACAAAATGCGTATGCGCAGGAAATAGGTGCTATACAGGATATGGCAACGCCATACCAGCAGATACTTGATGTTTTACGAAATGATTATGGCATGTCAAGTGGAATGGCAGTTCAGATTGCTAATCTTGATGACCTCGAATACAATAGGCAATTATACTATTTGTCATATGGCAGAGAAGTAATGATTGAAGGATATGAGAGCAAAGTAAATCTGGAAAATGTTGAGATTCCAACAGATGTTCTTCCAGATGAAGATGATATAACGGTGCCAGATGTTGAGGGCGAAAAACCTGTTATTGAGAATGAAGAGCCTGTAATTGAAAACGAAGAGCCTGTTATCGAGAATGAAGAGCCTGTTGTTGAGAACGCAAATCCTGTGATTGCGGATATGTAAATCATTATAGAGGCATAAGTTTGGAGATATAAGTTTGAAAATAGATTTTCAGACTTTATTTGGAGGCAAATTATGATTGCAGTCATAGATTATGATGCGGGAAATATAAAGAGTGTGGAGCATGCCTTGGAGGCTCTTGGAACAGAGGTTTGTATAACAAGAAATCCTGAACAGATACTTAATGCAGATGGTGTGATTCTCCCTGGTGTTGGTGCATTTGGCGATGCAATGGGAAAGCTTGAGAACTATGGCCTTGTCCCAGTTATTAAGGATGTTGTTAGTAAGGGTATTCCTTTTTTGGGAATATGTCTTGGACTCCAACTTTTATTCGATAAGAGTGAGGAAACACCGGGGGTTGAAGGACTTGGAATATTAAAAGGCGAGATAGTTAGAATTCCGGATGAGCCAGGTCTGAAAATACCTCATATTGGCTGGAATGATTTGTCTTTTCCTATGGGAAAAAAAGATACACTGTTTGAGAATCTTAATGATAATCCCTATGTATATTTTGTGCATTCATATTATCTCAAAGCCGAGGAAGACATTGTTGTTGCAACAACAACATATGGGAGTACGTTGATTCATGCGGCTGTTCAAAAAGATAATGTTTTTGCATGTCAGTTTCATCCCGAGAAGAGTTCAGATGTCGGAATGAGTATACTTAGGAGCTTCATATCCAGAGTGCTGGATAGATAAAAATAATAGGAAAAATTAAAATACTATGCATACAAAAAGAATTATTCCTTGCCTTGATGTCAATAATGGAAGAGTTGTAAAGGGCGTAAATTTTGTCAATTTAATAGATGCTGGTGACCCTGTTCAAATTGCAAAGGCATATGACAAGGCAGGAGCTGATGAACTTGTTTTTTTGGATATAACTGCTTCATCTGATCATCGTGCAACAGTTACAGAACTTGTTAGGAGAGTGGCAGAACAGGTATTTATTCCTTTTACAGTTGGTGGAGGAATAAGAAGTGTTGAAGACTTCAAGGCTATCCTTCGAGAAGGTGCTGATAAGGTTTCTGTGAATAGTGCAGCTATTATGAATCCAAACCTTATTTCAGAGGCGGCAGATAAGTTCGGATCGCAGTGTGTTGTTCTGGCAATCGATGCGAAGAGAAGGCCGGATGGAGGCTGGAATATTTATAAAAACGGCGGAAGAGTTGATATGGGAATTGATGCCGTTGAATGGGCCATCCGTGGGGAAAAACTTGGAGCTGGAGAAATCCTACTTACCAGTATGGATTGTGATGGCACCAAGGCAGGTTATGATATAGAGCTAACTAGGACAATAGCTGAAAATGTTTCGATTCCAGTTATTGCTTCAGGCGGGGCTGGAACTAAGGAGCATTTTCTGGATGCACTTACAACCGGAAAAGCTGAGGCTGTCCTGGCAGCAAGCTTGTTCCATTTTAAGGAACTTGAGATAATGGATCTTAAGAGCTACCTCCGGGAGGAAGGGATATCTGTGAGATGGCAGCAATAAACAATGATTGGCTTGAGCCATTATCTCCTGAATTTGGTAAGCCATACTTCCGAGAATTATATGTAAAGGTTAAGGACGAATATTCGAAGCATTTGGTTTTTCCACCTTCAGATGACATTTTCAATGCATTTCATCTGACTCCATTAGCTGATGTGAAGGTTGTTATTCTGGGACAGGATCCCTACCATAATGTGGGACAGGCACATGGTTTGTGCTTCTCAGTTAAGCCTGATGTGGACATTCCGCCATCGCTTGTGAATATCTACAAGGAACTTCATGATGATCTCGGATGCAAGATTCCTAATAATGGATATCTTGTAAAGTGGGCTAAGCAAGGTGTTCTACTACTCAATACTGTGCTTACAGTTCAGGCACATACACCTCAATCACATAAAGGTATTGGCTGGGAAGAGTTCACAGACGCGGCGATTAGAATATTAAACAAGCAGGATAAACCAATTGTTTTTATTTTATGGGGGGCGCCTGCGCAGCGTAAAAAGAAGATGCTGGATAACCCAATGCACCTTGTGCTTGAGGCACCACATCCAAGTCCGCTGTCAGCCTACAGAGGATTTTTTGGAAGTAAGCCATTCAGTAAAACAAACCAATTTTTGTCAGAACATGGTCAGACACCAATTGACTGGCAGATAGATGATTATAACAAATAGTGAGGACAATAATGATGACTAAGAAACCCTTCGTAACAAAAGAACAGATAACAGAGATAGCAAAAACCTATCCTACTCCTTTTCATATTTATGATGAGAAGGGGATTCGTGAGAATGCAAAAGCAGTTTTGGAAGCTTTCTCATGGAATCCAGGATTTAAAGAGTATTTTGCTGTAAAGGCTACGCCGAATCCATATATTATGTCTATTCTTAGGGAACTCGGATGTGGTTTCGACTGTGCAAGTAAAACCGAGCTTATGCTTAGTGGGGCAGTTGGAGCAACAGGTCATGAAATGATGTTCTCATCAAACGATACACCAGCAGAAGAGTATGCTTATGCAGCTAAAGTTGGAGCGATTATCAATCTTGATGATATAACCCACATCCCATTTGTGGAGGAGATTTTAGGCGGGAAGCTTCCTGAGACAATGAGCTGCCGTTATAATCCGGGCGGTGTGTTCCAAATGAGTAATGGAATTATGGATAACCCTGGAGATGCTAAATATGGCTTCACCACAGAGCAGATGGAAGAAGGATTTAAGATATTAGTTTCTAAGGGTGTTAAGAACCTTGGAATCCACGCATTTCTTGCAAGTAATACTGTAACTAATGAATATTACCCTAAACTTGCAGCAATTCTGTTTAAAGAGGCTGTAGCGTTAAAAGAAAAAACTGGAGCTAATATTACATTTATTAATCTTTCAGGTGGTGTTGGTGTTCCTTACAGACCTGATCAGACACCAAATGATATCCGTGTGATTGGTGAAGGAGTTCGCAAGGCATATGAAGAAATACTGGTTCCAGCAGGAATGGGTAATGTGTCAATATTCACTGAGATGGGAAGATTTATGCTTGCACCATATGGTGCTCTTGTTACAAAGGCAATTCATGAAAAGCATACACACAAGGAATATATTGGTGTGGATGCGTGTGCTGTCAATCTTATGAGACCAGCAATTTATGGTGCATATCATCACATCACTGTACTTGGTAAAGAGAATGCACCTCTTGACCATGTATATGATGTAACTGGTTCTTTGTGTGAGAATTGTGACAAATTTGCAATCGACAGAGAGCTTCCAGAAATTGAGATGGGCGACTATCTGGTAATTCATGAGACTGGTGCTCATGGATATTCAATGGGATATAACTATAATGGTAAGCTTAAGAGTGCGGAGCTTCTTCTCAAGGAAGATGGAAGTGTACAGAAGATTCGTCGTGCTGAGACACCGGCAGATTATTTCGCAACATTAGATGAAACACCTTTTTACTCAAAAATGGACTTATAAAAAATAGTATAATTATTCCACATTCACTTTGACTTAGTCAGGTGAATGTGGTACATTATAACAGTCGTCGGATTGGCGGAATTGGCAGACGCAGCAGACTCAAAATCTGCCGGGGGCAACTTCGTGTGGGTTCAAGTCCCACATCCGGCACTACATTAAAAAGACCGCAAACCCATTATTATTAGGCTGAATGCCATGTGGGATGCGGTCTTTTTTTGCATTTTTTTTTAATTTACTGAAATTAGCCGTGAAAAGTGATAAAATATTAAGGATTGTAAAATTTGAGAAATGGTAAGGAAATCTAAGGATGAATAGCTTTGCGAGCGCAGCGCTAGTCTCTGCACTTTTAATAATAATGGGTACTATTGCTTTGACAACAGGTGTCAGAATTATGGCTCAGAATAAATCATCAAGGCCAGGTAATCTGATGTTTTTTGCGTGTGTCAGTGTTTTTTTGTGGGATGTTGGCTACGCAGTGATGGGCCTAAGCTTTAATGATGATTTTGCATATGCGGCAAGAGCTGTATCTCTTTTATCTGTATGCGCATATGTGACTTTTGTTTTGTATTACCTGAATCTGATTTCAGGCTTCAGTCTAAAAATCACGTCGGTAGTTGCCGTGATAAATGTAGTTGGATATTTTGTAGCTTGGCTTTTTATTATCCGCAAAGACGCTGTTGAATTCCAAATGACTCCTTGGGGCTATTGGTACACGGGAGCGTTTTCTTGGGCTAGAGTTTTGCAGTTTTTGACGACAATTATTGTTGTTATTCTTTTCTATATAGTCCTTTTTTGGTGGAAAAAGAAAGAGGGCGGAAGAAGAAAGGTAATGAAGGAGATAATTGGTCAGTTCTACTGGTTTGGACCGGTTCTTATTCTTGGGTACACAGTAGATACAGTTCTGCCTATTTTTGCTCATATACCAGCTGTTCCAGGAAGTGCTGTTGGAGCATTTGTCTCAGTAATGATTCTGATTAGTATATCCAATAAATACAGAACGTTCGGTGTTACCATGAGTAACGTTTCAACCTACGTTTACAATGAGGTTAATACATCTGTATTTGTGTTAGACGATGAGAATAAGATAGTCCTTTTTAACCATATGGCTTCAGAGATGTTTGGAGAAGGAAAGAGGGATTTAAAAGGACTTACTATGGAGGATATACTAGATCCTCTTGAGATATCTTCTGATATGGTCAGAAAATTTCAGAGTAAGATATTTAGAGTAAAGGACAAGGAAGTATTCTGCTCGTTTGATAAAACAGAGATTATGAACAAATATGGTGAATTGCAGTTCACTATTATCTTTACATCTGATATGACATCGGAAGTGGCAGCTATCCGTATGCTCAATGAGAGTATCAGGGAGGCACAGGAGGCAAGTGCTGCAAAGAGTAATTTCCTTGCAAATATGTCGCATGAGATTCGTACACCAATGAATGCAATAGTCGGAATGAGCGATATTCTTCTTCGTGATGAGAAGCTTAGTCCTGATGTTGTTTCACAGCTTCAGAATATAAAAGATGCTGGTGACAGCCTTCTTGGAATTATCAATGATATTCTCGATTTCTCTAAGATTGAAGCAGGTAAGTATGAGCTTATCGAAGATACATATGAGATTCCGTCACTGATTCACGAGGTAAGTACAGTAATTAACGTAAAGTTGCAGGAGAAGAATGTGCAGCTTAAGGTTACGGTTGATCAAAATGTTCCAATTAAGGTTATCGGAGATGAATTAAGAGTCCGCCAGATACTTATGAACATTCTTGGAAATGCGCTTAAGTTTACACAAAAGGGATTTATCGAACTGTCTGTCAGAAGTGAGAGAATTAACGAGTTTGAGCAGAAACTGATGTTTGATATTCGTGACACGGGTATTGGTATCAAGAAAGAAAATCTGGCTGCAATCTTTGGTGAGTTCACTCAGGTCGATACGAGGAAGAACAGAAATGCTCAGGGTACAGGACTTGGTCTGGCAATAAGTAAAGAACTGGCCATGATGATGAATGGAGATATTACCGTCGATAGCGTCTATGGAGAGGGTTCTGTTTTCCATGTGGTTATTGTCCAGGAATATGCTGGAGATAAGAAAGTGGGTCTGGCTGGAGCGGATGCTCTTGCTAAGCTTGAATACCAGCATGCGCGTAATAAAGATGAATTCGTAATAAAGCCAAGACCAGATAAGAAGGTATTAATTGTTGATGATACCAAGATGAATTTAGTTGTTGCCAAGGGACTTATGAAGCCATATTCTTTGCAGCTTGATACTGCAGTGTGTGGAAAAGAAGCAATTGAGAAGGTCATTGCCAATGACTATGATCTTGTATTCATGGATCATATGATGCCTGAAATGGATGGAGTTGATACTGTTCATGCTATCAGAGCTTTGGATGGCGAGAAATATAAAAATCTGACAATTGTAGCGCTTTCGGCAAATGCAATTGCTGGAACTAAAGAGATGATGATTAAAGAGGGCATGCAGGATTACCTAGCAAAGCCAATTGACAGAAATGAACTCAATGCAATTATTGAAAAATATCTGCCTGTATAAGCAGAGCGCAGATACTTTTTTGAGGAATGGTATTTAGAGCATGAATACAAAAAATGTGCCGTTAGAATGCGCGGAAGTTGAAAAGCAAATAAAGCCTTTTTTGGATTGGGAGCTCAATGATACAGATGCAGAGCGTTTTATTAATCACTTACATGAATGCCCGGTCTGTAAGGAGGAGTTTGCGATTCAGTATCTGATTTCAGAAGGTCTTAAGCACCTTGAGGATGGTTCCGCGTTCAATCTGAATCATGAAATGGGAATAAGGCTTGATAGTTCTGTTGCCAATATCAATAAGCGAAGAGTATATAACCGTGTAATGATTGGATTACAGGTAGTATCAGTTTTTGTTTTACTCTTCTTATGTGTTTTTGTCCTTTATTAATCACAATTAGGTATTTATCAGTAAATCGTATTAAGCATTAATAAATTGATAGTAGACTTGTATGAGTAAATTAGTATTAATTGATGGTCATAGTATACTGAATAGAGCCTTTTATGGTATCCCAGATCTAACTAATTCGGAGGGGCTTCATACTAATGCAATTTATGGCTTTCTGAATATATTGTTTCACTTTCTTGCACAGGAGAAGCCAGATTATCTCACCATAGCTTTCGATATGAGTGCTCCTACCTTTAGACATAAGATATATGAGGCGTATAAGGGAACAAGAAAGCCGATGGCTGATGAGCTGCGTCAGCAGGTTCCGGTTATGCAGGAAGTGCTCAGAGCAATGGGGATAAAGCTTGTAATGCAAGAGGGACTTGAGGCAGACGATCTCCTTGGCACTATTGCAAAAAGAGCGGAAAAAGAAGGTGTTGAGGTATCCCTTGTATCTGGAGACCGTGATTTGCTTCAGATTGCATCTGATCATATCAAGATACGAATTCCAAAGACAAAGGGTAATCAGACGACGGTTGAAGACTACTATGCCAAAGATGTGGAAGAGCTGTATGGGGTTGACCCGCAGGGCTTTATTGATCTAAAAGCATTGATGGGAGATACCTCAGACAATATACCGGGAGTTCCAAAAGTTGGAGAGAAGACAGCTTCGGAACTGCTGAAAACATATAAAACGCTTGATAATTTATATGAGCATGTTGAGGAAATAACAAAGAAGGCAATAAAAGAGAGTCTGATAGCTAACAGGGAACTTGCAGAACTCAGTAAAGTGTTAGCAACCATTAATATTAATGCTGAGTTTTCATATGATTTGGAAGAGGCCCGGCTTGGTAATATTTACACACCTGAGGCATATCAGATGTTTGTGAAGCTTGGCTTCAAAAAGTTTCTGGACCGTTTTGAAGCGGATGCAAAAGCCGAGGTTAGTAAGGATAAGCCCGAATTATCGCTGTCTGTTCCTAATAACGAAAAAGAGGCAGATGAAGCACTGAAAAGAATATTGTCTGGCAGTGTTGTGGGATATGAGCTGGTTCATATGGACAGCGATTCATCCATGCTTTCAAGTGGGAGCGATGGGCAACTCTGTTTTGATTTCAGTGAAAAAAAGGAGCGCCTAGTTGCATATTTAACCATAGATGCGCAGTTGGTTTACAAATTGGATTCGGACAGAATTGGATTAAGCACTGTAGAGCGGTTACTTAGCAATCTGGTCGAAGAGGGTAATAATTCTATTCACCTGTGTGGTTTTGATGTTAAGAAGGATTACAGATTTTTCTGTCCTAATGAGTATATAAATGGGACTGGTCGTAACTCGGTGGAAGCCTCACATATCTTTGATGATACACATGTTGCGGCATATCTGCTTAATCCTATCAAGAGTGACTACAGTATAGAGGATGTTGCAGCTGAGTATGCGGCTATAAGTATGCAAAGCTATTCTGAATTGTTTGGCAAAGCATCAGTGAGAGATGTTTTTGCCAATGATGAGAATAATGCAGATTTATATTATATGAACTGTGCAGCAGCAAATCATCTGGCATATGAAGCATTGATGAGGGCTATAAGTGAGGTTAAGTCATCTGCTTCAATGTCAATGTCTGAACTGTACAGAAATACAGAGATGCCGCTTACCTATGTGCTGTATAGAATGGAGCAGTGTGGAATTAGTGTAAAACGGCAGCAGCTTCAAGCCTACAGTGACATGCTGGGCAGTCAGATAGAGATTCTTGAAAAAAAGATATATGAGGGTGCGGGGGAAGAGTTTAATATAAATTCACCTAAGCAGCTCGGTGAGATTCTATTCGATAAGATGGGGCTCGAGGGTGGTAAGAAGACTAAAACGGGTTATTCAACTGCAGCCGATGTGCTTGAGAAACTGGCTATTGACTATCCTTTTGTGAGAGATGTTTTAGAGTACAGAGGGCTTGCCAAGCTTAAATCAACTTATGCAGATGGCCTTCCGGAATTTATCAGCGAAGATGGAAAGATACATACTTGTTTTCATCAGACAATCACAGCAACAGGAAGGATAAGTTCGACAGATCCTAACCTTCAGAATATTCCAATGAGAACTGAATTGGGAAGACAGATAAGGAAGGTTTTTGTTCCTTCAGACGGGTGTGTGTTTGTAGATGGTGATTATTCGCAGGTTGAATTGAGAATACTCGCTCACATGTCGGGTGATGAAGGACTTTTAGAAGCATACAGACAGGGACAGGATATTCATACTAGTACTGCTTCAAAAGTATTTGGCGTTCCATTTGATGAGGTGACTCCAATCCAGAGAAGAAGCGCCAAAGCAGTGAATTTTGGAATAGTATATGGAATAAGTGCCTTTGGACTTGCAAGAGATCTTGATATATCAAGAAAAGAGGCATCCGGATACATAGATACATATTTTGAGACGTATCCAGGAATAAAAAAGTATTTAGATGAAGCCGTTTTGGATGCTAAAGAGCAAAAGGCAAGCTTCACGCTATATGGCAGAAGAAGACCAATACCTGAACTTGCAAGTTCTAACTTCATGCAGAGGCAATTTGGTGAGCGAATTGCAATGAATGCACCTATTCAAGGTACAGCTGCTGACATTATGAAATTTGCAATGATTCGTGTTCATGACGGACTTATTAGCGAAGGACTCAAGGCAAAACTGATTCTTCAAATTCATGATGAGCTTCTCATTGAATGTGAACCCTCTGAAAAAGACGCGGTAATGAAGGTACTTAAAGATGGAATGGAGAATGCAGCAAAGCTGTTAGTTGATCTTGAGGTCGATGCCCATATTGGAGAAGATTTCTACGAGGTTAAGTAAGGATAAGCGATGATCGTTATTGGAGTGACAGGCGGAGTTGGTTCAGGAAAAAGCGCTCTGCTTGAAAAAATAGCTGAAAAATACAGGTGCAGGATTATCTACTCGGATGATGCGGCAAAACAGACAGAAAAACCTGGTGGTTTAAGCTATGAAAGTATAGTAGAACTTCTTGGAAAAGATATTCTCGATGAAGAAGGCGTAATCATTAATTCGAAAATGGCTGCAAAAATCTTCGCTGATTCGGAACTGCTTAAGAAGACCAATGCCATAATTCATCCTGCCGTAAAGCAATATATTCTAAATGAGATAGAAGCTGAGAAAGAATTGGGTAAGGTTGAGTTATTCATAATAGAAGCAGCACTGCTTATTGAAGATGGCTATGACAAGATATGTGATGAGCTGTGGTATGTATATGCACCAACGGAAATAAGACGTGCGAGATTAAAAGAATCACGTGGATACACTGACGAGAAGATTGATAGAATGTTTGACAGCCAGCTGACTGAAGAGGAATTTAGAAAGGGCTGTAAGCGTGTTATAGATAACGGCGGAACGATTGATGCCGCGATTGACCAAGTTGATGATATTATGAGTGAACTGTGGAGGAAATAAGATGGATGCAGGAAAGAGACCAGCACAGCTGGTTTTCGGTCTTGATATAGGAACAAGAAGTATCGTTGGTACTGTGGGATATAAAGCCGGCGATAATTTTGTTGTTGTTGCACAGGCAGTGCGCGAGCATAAAACTCGTGCGATGTTAGATGGACAGATTCATGATATCAGTCAGGTTGCTGCGACGATAAGTGAAGTAAAAGAAGAGCTCGAAGAAATACTGGGTGATGAACTTACTGAAGTATGTATTGCAGCCGCAGGTCGTGTTCTAAAAACGGTGGAAGTACATGTTGATCAGTCTTTTGAGGAGAATGTTAATCTTACAAAAGAGGAAGTGTATTCGCTTGAGACGGCTGGCGTTGAGGCTGCATATGATAAATTCTCGGAAGAGAATGATGATAGTGATATAAAGTTCTACTGTGTTGGATATACTGTAATGAGATATTACATGAATGATTATCCAATTGGTAATCTAGAGGATCACAAGGCGAAGAAAATTGGCGCAGATATGATTGCTACTTTTTTGCCTGATGATGTCGTTGATGGATTATATAAAGCAGTCGAAATGGCTGATCTCCAGGTCGTAAATTTGACGTTAGAGCCTATTGCTGCTATTCAGGTTGCAATTCCACAGATGTACAGGATGCTCAATATTGCGCTTGTCGACGTGGGTGCCGGAACCTCGGATATTTCGATTACAAAAGATGGAGCAATTGTAGCATATGGTATGATTCCTGCCGCAGGTGATGGACTTACTGAAGCTATTGCGGCTTATTGTCTTGTGGATTTTACTACTGCTGAAGAGATTAAGCGCGGAATAGTAAAAGAGAGTAGCGTAAATTATAAGGACATAATGGGAATCACTCAGAAGATTTCCAAGGATGAAGTCCTGAAAATTGCCGAGCCTATTATTGATAATATGGCATCTCTTGTTGCTGATAAGATCAAAGAACTGAATGGTGGAAAAAGTGTAAGTGCTGTCTTTATTGTAGGTGGCGGCGGTAAAATTGAGGGATATGATAAGGCTCTCGCCAGACATCTTGATATTGTACCAGAAAGAGTAGCTGTGAGAGGCGAAGAGGTGATGGGGTCAATTGAATTCCAGCAGAAGGATATTCGCAAGGATTCAACGCTTGTTACCCCTATTGGTATATGTCTATCTTATTATACCCAGAGTAATAGTTTTATCTATGTAACTTTCAATCATCAGAGAGTTAAGTTATATGATAATTCGCATCTGGCTGTTGTGGATGCTGCACTTCAGGCTAACTTTACGAATTATGATCTTTTCCCCAAAAGAGGACCAGAGCTTCATTATGTGCTTAATGATAAGGAGAAGACCCAGAGAGGTTCTTTGGGAGAGGCAGCGCAGATTAAGATTAATGGTGTTGAGGGGGATATTACTACACCAGTTCATGCATCAGATGTAATTGAAGTGAAGGCATCGACGGTTGGAGAAGCAGCAAAGCTGAGAATAGGAGAACTCCCAGAATATCATTCCAATATCAGCGTAAATGTTTCAGGAAAAGAGGTAAAGCTTCCCAGATATGCCACAGTAAATGGAGAACTTCAGTCTGAAGCATATGTTATCCGCGAAAATGATAAGGTTGAGATAACTAATTATTATACAGTTTCACAGCTTATGAAGTTCATGGATTTGCCGCAGGATGGTACTTTTGCGCTGATGATTAATCATGAAAAGGCTGGCAAGAATACCAAAGTATACGAGAACTTCTCTGTTGAGGTTGTGAATGTTCAGGATGACTGGAAGGAATACTATGGGGATGACGAGGAAGATAATGACTCTAAATCAGAGTATTCACTGAATATAATAGATGAATCGAAGACCAGTGATTCTGATAATGATACTGATATAAAGAAAGATAGTAATGCTAGCGAAGCTGTAAATGCTTCAGCTTCTGCGTCGTCACCTTCCAATAACAGCGAGGGTGAAAGAGCAGCATCTGGTAATGCATCAAAGGGAATTATTACGGTATATGTCAATGGATCACCTGTTGCACTTAGCGGAAAAAATGAGTTCATCTTCGTTGACGTGTTTGACTATATAGATTTTGATTTGTCTACACCAAAGGGAAAGAGTGTTGTTACAAAACTTAATGGTAATAAGGCAAGCTATGTCGATGTGTTATCTGAAGGAGATAAATTAGATATCTTCTGGAGTCAGGAATAGACTGACAAATAAACATAGTTGTAATGTTATATTATCTTGTGCGAAAAGCGGGATAAGAGATGAGAATAAGAGCACTTGCGAGTGGCAGCAGTGGAAACTGCATATATGCTGGGACTGATGCTACTCACATACTTATTGATACTGGAATTAGTGGAAAAAAAACAAAAGAAGGACTGGAAACTCTAGACATATCACCAGATGATATTGATGCAATACTGGTAACGCATGAGCATATCGACCATGTTGCAGGGCTTGGCGTACTGGCTAGGAAGTATGGTATACCAATATATGCTACGCGTGGAACTATAGAAGGGACCATGTCCATGAAGCAGGTTGGGGAAATAGACCAAGGACTCATTCATGAGATTGACAGAAATGAGAAGTTTAGGATAAAGGACCTTGATATACAGGCGATTTCTGTTTCTCATGATGCAAATGACCCATGCGCCTATCGCTTTGAATCAGAAGGAAAAAGAGCAGCTGTCATAACTGACCTTGGAACATATGATGAGCAGATAGTTGAGAAACTAAAGGGACTTGATGCTTTATATGTAGAAGCGAACCATGATGTGCGAATGCTTCAGGTTGGCCCCTATCCTTATCCTCTGAAGATGCGAATTCTTGGAAAGAGAGGCCATTTGTGTAACGAAGACAGTGGAAAACTAATAAGTAGTCTTTTGCATGATGGGATTAAGGAGATAATGTTAGGACATCTTAGCCATGAGAATAATTATCCGGATTTGGCATATGAGACAGTCAGACTTGAAATAATGAATTCTGATAATAAATATAAGCCGGATGATTTTAAAATTGGTGTTGCCAGACGAAGTGAGGTTTCAGATACAATTATTTTCTAAAACTTTTTTCTATATATATTCGAGGAAAAGCCTCACTAGAAAAGGATACTAATAATTTGAAGTATATATCTTAATTACAAATTGAGGTTAATATTATAAACAACAATGGAGGATATGAAAAAATGAAAAAAGCAATCATCACAGTCGTAGGTAAGGATACGGTTGGTATTATCGCAAAGGTATGTACATATCTTGCAGAGCAGACAATTAATATTCTTGATATATCTCAGACAATCGTAGACGGATATTTTAATATGATGATGGTTGTGGATATTGCAGCTCTTACTGCTGATTTCCAGACCGTAAGCAATTCTCTTGCTAAGCTTGGTGAAGATATTGGTGTAATTATCAAGATTCAAAGAGAAGATATTTTCAACCAGATGCACAGAATATAATCAATAAGACTTTAGTCATCTTTGGAGGACAGCATGATTAACATATTTGAAGTAAAAGAAACCAATGATATGGTTGAGAAGGAGAATCTTGACGTAAGAACAATTACAATGGGAATCTCACTTTTGGACTGCATTGATTCAGATTTGGACAGACTTAATGAGAAAATATACAACAAGATAACCACGCTTGCCAAGGATCTTGTTAAGACTGGAGAGTATATTGAGGCTGAATATGGAATACCGATAGTAAATAAGAGAATATCAGTAACACCAATAGCTTTAGTCGGTGGGTCAGCATGTAAGAGCGCTGATGATTTTGTGACCATCGCCAAGACTTTGGATAGAGCAAGAGCTGCTGTTGGCGCAAGCTTTATTGGTGGTTATTCTGCCCTTGTTTCAAAGGGAATGACCAAGGCAGATGAGCTGCTTATCCGCTCATTACCCAAGGCATTAGCACAGACAGAACTTATGTGTAGCTCTGTCAATCTTGGTTCAACTAAGACCGGAATAAATATGGATGCAGTAAAGCTGATGGGAGAAATAATCAAGGAGACTGCTGAACTTACAAAAGAAAAGGATTCTTTTGGATGTACCAAGCTGGTTGTGTTCTGCAATGCTCCTGATGATAACCCATTCATGGCTGGAGCTTTCCATGGTGTGACTGAAGCTGACAGTATAATTAATGTCGGAGTCAGTGGACCTGGAGTTGTAAAATGCGCTCTGGAGAAGGTTAGAGGCGAGAGCTTTGAAGTGTTGTGTGAAACAATAAAGAAAACTGCATTTAAGGTGACAAGAGTTGGTCAGCTCGTTGCCAAGGAGGCATCACGACTTCTTAACGTTCCATTTGGTATTGTCGATTTATCTCTGGCACCAACTCCAGCTATTGGAGATTCTGTTGCAGATATTTTGTGTGAAATTGGTCTTGAAAGAGCTGGCGCGCCAGGTACAACAGCTGCACTTGCACTTCTCAATGATCAGGTTAAAAAGGGAGGCTTAATGGCATCTTCTTATGTGGGAGGCTTGTCTGGCGCATTTATTCCTGTTTCAGAGGATCAGGGAATGATTGATGCCGTAAGAGAAGGAGCCCTTACGCTTGAGAAGCTTGAAGCGATGACATGCGTATGCTCAGTTGGACTTGATATGATTGCTATTCCAGGTGATACAAAGGCTACGACGATTTCAGGTATCATTGCAGATGAGTTGGCAATTGGTATGATTAATCAGAAGACAACTGCAGTTAGAATTATTCCTGTTGTTGGCAAAAAAGTAGGAGATGAGGCCGAGTTTGGTGGACTTCTTGGTTATGCACCAATAATGCCGGTTAACAGTTTCTCATGTGATGCATTTGTAAACAGAGGTGGTCGAATTCCAGCCCCAGTTCACTCATTCAAGAATTAGGGGTTCTAATAATATCAGGTATAATATTTCCGCCTGTAATATCGCATAATACATTTTCAAATAAATCAGCTGCATAAATATCCAGCTCGTACATCCAAGCACTAATTCCCTCTGGACGATAGTCTGAGGGCTTGGATATGAGCGGGATGATTGCAGCTTTTTTTATTGTAGATAACAGACCATTTTTTGCATTTTCGCTAAAGCCAAGTATTCTTGCATATCTTTCATCTGGAGAATTCTTGGCAATATTTGCTCTTTCGGAATCTATACCCAGAAGAATGTGGATTAGAATTCTGGATAGTCTTGTATAAGTTATATCCTTTGATTTCAGCAGCTTGATATAAGAGCCCGTATCAGAAAAATCAGTGAGATGGTTTATTAGCTTGTTGGCGATATCTTTATTGCAGTCAAGATAAGTAAAAAGCTTATACTTGTTCTGCGCAATTGCATATCTTATCAGGGAACGATACATATTAAGATGAGATATACTATTTCTTTTGAGAGCATTTTGAAGTAAGTGTTTGGATGCTTCAGGCATTGGTAATGAAGATAGATTGTAATCGCTATCTTCGACAAGCCTATGCCTTATCGCCTCTGCGCTTTCGCTCCCGTGATAACCGTCATCATTTCTTAAAATAGGAATCAGATTATATTTTGAACTAAGACGAATAGCAGCTTTATAGTATTCTATGGCCAGGATGTTATTGGAAGAACTAAGGGCGTCAGCTTCTGCGTCAGATAGATTCAAATGTGACTTCAGAGCCCTCGCTCTTGCAGAGGGAACAGAAAGCCCTTGCTTCATATAGTTTTCAAAAAGAGATCTGTAATCATCGGGTTCATTTACCAGTGCGCCAGCTATTTTCTGGAAGTATTCTGGATTGTCATATTCAGCACCGAAAAACAAAGTATCTATACAGCCAAGTCCATTAAGAATGGATATTGCACCCTCGGCAAAATATTCGGCTGAACCGGTCGCAAATATCACAGGCAGCTCAATACATAAATCGCTGCCACCTGATAAAGCCATGCGTGTTCTTGTATATTTATCCAATAGCGCACACTCGCCCCGCTGAACAAAATCACCGCTCATGATTATAACAATGTAATCATAGCCATAGTCCTGTTTTATCCTGCGAAGCATATACTCGTGACCATTATGGAAAGGATTGTATTCTGCGATAACTGCTGCTATTTTCATGTGGATATTATACCATGAAACTGATACACTTTATGTGATATTTATTGATTGGAATTATAAAGGGAAATATGGACGATACAGTACTAATATTGAATGTAACCAAAGAGGATGCGCGAGAGCTCCTCGAAATATATACACCGTATGTTCTTAATACGGCAATTTCATTTGAGATTGAACCACCGACTCTGACTGAATTCGAGGGCAGAATTGTCGCTATTACCAGCAAGTATCCGTATCTTAAGGCAGTTGATATAAACGGAAAGATACTAGGTTATTGTTATGCGAATACCTTCAAGGAAAGAGCAGCTTACGACCATTGTGTTGAAACTACTATTTATTTGAGGGAAGAAGCAAAGAGACAGGGAATAGGTAGCGCTTTGTATGCTAAGCTTGAGAAGGAACTTGTGAAAAGGGGCATATTAAATGCAAATGCGTGCATTGGGGTGCCACCACAGGAGAATCCGTATGTAAACATGGACAGTGTTCTTTTTCACGAGAAGATGGGATATAAAATGGTTGGAACTTTTCATAATTGCGGACGAAAATTTGATCAGTGGTTCCATATGTGCTGGATGGAAAAACTGCTTGGGGATTACAAATAAGAGGGGGATATGGAAATGAAAAATCTGAAGATGGTAATTAATGCAAACGATATAAAGGGTCATATTAATCGCGAAATCTATGGCCATTTTTCGGAGCATTTGGGAAGATGTATCTACAACGGAATATTTGTAGGCGAAGACTCTAAAATACCTAACATACACGGAATCAGAACAGATATTGTTGAGGCGTTTAAGAATATCAATATGCCTGTCCTTAGGTGGCCCGGAGGATGCTTCGCGGATGAATATCATTGGAAAGACGGAATTGGTGATAAGAAATCCCGCAAAAAAATGATTAACACAAACTGGGGTGGAGTAGTCGAGGATAACAGCTTTGGAACACACGAATTTATGGAACTGTGCGAACTGATTGGCTGTGAACCATATATTGCCGGAAATGTTGGAAGCGGAACAGTCAGAGAACTGTCTGAATGGATTGAATACATGACCTTTGACGGAGTCAGCCCTATGGCAGACCTTAGAAAAGAGAATGGAAGGCAGAAACCATGGAAGCTTAAGTATCTGGGAATTGGCAATGAAAACTGGGGATGTGGTGGAAATATGACACCAGAATTCTATGCTGATACCTATAGGCAATATGCTTCTTTTTGCAAGGATTATGGTGATAATCACTTGTATAGAATTGCCTGCGGACCAAATGCAGGAGATTATAACTGGACAGAGGTTATGATGAAGAAACTTCGCTGGGGTGATTGGAAGACCAGAGGACTGAGCCTGCATTTTTACTCTGTTCCCGATTGGAATGCAAAGGGATTTGCAACTCAGTTTGACGATCAGGGATACTATAAGCTTCTGTCTACGGTTAATTACACAGATGAACTTATTACTCGCCACAGCGAGATTATGAATCGCTATGATCCAGAGAAAGAAGTGGATTTGATTGTGGATGAATGGGGTGCTTGGTACGATGTTGAAGAGGGAACCAACCCGGGATTCTTGTATCAGCAGAATACTATGCGTGATGCGATTGTGGCAGCAATTTCACTCAATATTTTCAATAATCATTCTGATAGAGTTAAGATGGCTAACCTGGCGCAGGTATGTAATGTACTGCAGGCGATTGTACTCACTGAGGGCGAGAAGATGATTAAGACGCCAACCTATCATGTGTTCGATTTATATAAAAATCATCAGGAGGGCGAGTGCGTGTATTGTCATTCTCAGAATGAGAATCTGTATGAGTCTGGCAATGTGCCGATGATTTCAAGTTCTGCTTCGGTAAAGAATAATGCTCTCACAGTTACAATAGCTAATACATCCCTCACGGAGGATGCACAAATTGCAAGTGATATTTGCGGATTTGCGGCAAGTACAGCGTCGGCGAGAATTCTGAAAAATGAAGCACATGCTCACAATACTTTTGATAATCCAGAGGTGGTTACAATTGATAGGCATGAGGCGGAAATTACAGATGGAAAACTCGTGGTAAGTGTTCCGGCTTGTTCTGTTGTGGAGGTAATCATTAAGTAGTTT
>JAGHUF010000051.1 GCA_018064935.1 Candidatus Merdinaster equi
CAGATGTATCCAGAGAAGTTTAATAATAAGACTAATGGTATTACCCAGAGACGTTTCCTTCTTCACGGAAATCAGCTTCTTGCAAACTATATCACTGAGAAGATTGGTGATGAGTGGATTACTGATTTGAGTGCACTCAAGAAACTTGAGACCTACGCTGACGATAAGAAGGTTCAGCAGGAGATTATGCACATTAAATACCAGAACAAGCTTCGTCTTGCTAAGTATATCAAGGAGCATAATGGTGTAGATATTGATCCTCGTTCAATCTTTGATGTTCAGGTAAAGAGACTTCATGAGTATAAGCGTCAGCTTCTTAATATCCTTCATGTAATGTATCTTTACAATATGATTAAAGAGCATCCAGATATGGAATTCTATCCTAGAACCTTTATCTTTGGTGCAAAAGCAGCAGCAGGTTATGCAACTGCAAAGGCTACCATTAAGCTTATAAACAATGTTGCTCAGGTTATAAATAACGATCAAACAATCGAAAATAAAATCAAGGTTGTATTTATCGAGGATTATCGTGTATCTATAGCTGAGTGGATTTTTGCAGCAGCAGATGTGTCAGAGCAGATTTCTACCGCATCAAAAGAAGCATCTGGTACTGGTAATATGAAGTTTATGCTCAATGGTGCTGTTACACTTGGAACTATGGATGGTGCAAACGTTGAGATCGTTGAAGAAGTTGGCGAAGAAAATGCCTTTATCTTTGGTATGAGCTCAGATGAGGTTATTGCTCATGAGCAGAATCGTGACTACAACCCAATGGATATCTTCAATAATGATCAGGATATTCGTAAAGTGCTTATGCAGCTTATCAATGGATTCTACAGCCCAGAAGATCCTGAACTTTTCAGAAATCTTTACAACAGCTTGCTTAATACTGAAAACAGCCAGTTCGCTGATACATATTTTGTTCTTAAGGACTTCAGATCATATGCAGAGGCTCAGGCAAGAGTATCAGAGGCGTATGCTGATGAGAAGAATTGGGCAAAGATGTCTATTCTTAACACTGCTCGCTCTGGTAAGTTCTCATCTGATAGAACTATCCAGGAGTACGTAGATGATATCTGGAAGCTTGACAAGATTACTGTTGAAGTGGAAGACTAATCAAGAGATAAAGCTTTTTAAGACACCTGTTGCAATTTGCAACAGGTGTTTTTTGTTTAAGTTCATCTTGGGTGAGGTATGTCCACAAGACACGCTACGTTTCCTACTCGCTGCAAGCGCTTATTCGCTTCGGTTCTATGCGCGAACGGCGGACTTCGTCCTTGGTCCTTCGGACTCGCGCTCACCTACGCTGCTAGCTTGCAGCTCCCTACGGAAGCCTCGCTACCGTCTTGTTGTACATACACTCATCCAAGATGTGCAAAGTAAAATTGACATGCTTAAATTGCGTAGTTTAGCTGGGCAGGGAGTATAATAATTGGTGCAAAGAAGTAGGAGTTGTGGTAAAATAAACATATGTTTGGTATAGAGCTTAACGGGAATGCCAAATCAGGAGTGAAATTAAATTAAATGGAGAGTTAACATATGGCTTTTGCACACTTGCATGTCCACACAGAGTACTCGCTCTTGGACGGATCAAACAAAATAAAAGACTATGTTGCCAAGGTTAAAGAGCTTGGTATGAATGCTGCTGCAATTACAGATCACGGTGTAAT
>JAGHUF010000014.1 GCA_018064935.1 Candidatus Merdinaster equi
GACCTTAAGAACGAAGATATTGAAGCTTCATTTGGTTTTGATACAGCTACCAAGACTTATGCTGAGATCGTTGGAAACATCGAAAGAGATGCAAACTCAGCTAAGAAGTATTGGCACTTCGTTAAGGTAATGGGTCGTTCAGCTTCTCATGTTGCACTTGAGACAGCACTTAAGACACAGCCTAATATCTGCTTAATCGGTGAGGAAGTTGCAGAGAAGAAGATGTCTCTTGCATCTATCGCTAACTACATTGCAGATTCAGTTGAGAAGAGAGCAGAGAAGGAAGGTAACTTCGGTGTTGCTATCATCCCTGAAGGTATCGTAGAGTTCGTTCCTGAGTTCTCAGTACTTATCAAAGAGATTAACGAGCTTCTTGCAGGAAGCAAGACAGATGAGTTCAATGCACTTCCTACATGGGAAGCTAAGTACAACTTCATCAAGGCTGGACTTACAGCAGAGAGCTTCGCAGTATTTGATATTCTTCCTCAGGGTATTCAGCAGCAGCTCTTCCTTGAGAGAGATCCTCACGGAAATGTACAGGTATCACTTATTGAGTCTGAAAAGCTCTTCTCTGAACTTGTTAAGTATGAACTTGCTAAGAGAAAGGCAGCTGGAACATATAAGGGTAAGTTCAGTGCACTTCATCACTTCCTTGGATATGAAGGAAGATGCGCATTCCCTTCTAACTTTGATGCTGATTACTGCTACTCACTTGGTTACAATGCATTCATGCTTATCTCTTATGGCTACACAGGATATCTTTCTAAGGTTTCTAACCTTTCTAAGCCAGCTGAGGAGTGGATTGCAGGTGGTATGCCAATTACCAAGATGATGAATATGGAAAGAAGAAATGGTGAGGATAAGCCAGTTATCCGTAAGGCTCTTGTTGAGCTTGATGGTAAGCCATTTAAGTATTTCGAGGCTAACAGAGAGAAGTGGGCTGTTGAGACATGCTTCACATATCCTGGTGCAATTCAGTATTATGGTCCTTCTGAGGTATGTGATCTTACAACATGTACTCTTGCACTTGAGAAGGGTTGATTCTAATAGAATCGTTGGAATATAACTAATTGACTCCCGTAGAAACAAGCTGTTTTTACGGGAGTTTTTTTGCACGAAAAACTCCCATTTCTGACGCTCTATGCATGCCGGAAAATTGAGAAAAGAAGTGTATTATGTTATCATATTGAAGGAAATATACTTGATAAAAGTGTTGGAAAGTATAGTGAATTGTAAAACGTGAATTCGAATAGAATCTAATTAGTGGAAGGACAAGGAATATTATTATGAAAAAAAATATTGTTAATAAAATAATGGTAATGCTGGCAGCATCGGCTATGGCTATATCGATTGTAGCATGTGGAACGCAGGGCTCTCCTTTAGGAAGCCAGAACGGCGAAAATGTGTCAGGCTCTGGGGAGAACGGTGGTACAAGCGAAGAAGGCAACACGATTGAGGCTTCTAGCGCTGAAGAGGTATTCAATAATATTTGGAATCTATATTCTGAGGATGATATGTTTCCTGCTATGGGAGGAGATATGGAAAACGCACAGGATGGAAAACCAGGGGTATTTGATTTGGCGAAAATTGAAGACTTAACAGCCATGTATTATGTTCCAATAACTCAGATGTCGGCCGTTTCTGATGTTGCAACACTTATGCATATGATGAATGCAAATACATTCACAGGTGCTGTACTAAAAGTGGATAAAGTCAAAGCATTCGCTGATGAACTCAAATCAAGTATTGAGGGTGTTCAGTGGATTTGCGGATTCCCAGACAAATTGATAATAGCCGAAATTGGAAGCGGATATGTTGCATATGCATTTGGAGAAGGTGAAATCATGCAGACCTTCCTCAACAAAGTCATGGAGGCATATCCTAATGCTTCAGTTATCTACAATATTGATTTGGCACCAGAATTCTAGAAATCAATAGAGGATTGAGATGCTTTTTTCTTCGATTCCATTTTTGTTTTATTTTCTACCAACTGTATTGATATTATATTTTCTTGCACCAAAGGCAGCGAAGAACGCTGTCCTTTTGGTTGCAAGTTTATTTTTCTATGCCTATGGGGAACCTGTGTATGTTCTTCTAATGCTTGGGGCGATAATTGTCGGATATGTTGGTGGAATACTCATAGAACGGTTTGTTGGTAGAGATGCCAAAAAAATGGAAAGAAGTAGTGCGTCAAAGGTCGTGCTTATTTGTGCTATAGCACTATGCCTAGGTATGCTTGGTTTTTTCAAGTACGCCAATTTCTTTGTTTCTAATTTTGCAATGATGACGGGGGTGCCAGTACAGATATTGGATATTGCCCTGCCTATAGGAATTAGCTTCTATACCTTTCAGATTATCAGTTACCTGATTGATGTATATAGGGGAAGCGTTCCTGCGCAGAGAAATTTCATTCATCTGGCAACATATGTTGCTCTATTTGCACAGCTTATAGCAGGACCTATTGTCAGATATAAGGACGTTGCAAGCGAACTTAAAGACAGAAAAAGTACCTGGGATGGAGTGCTTGAGGGAAGTCGCAGATTCATTATAGGTTTATCAAAAAAAATACTGATTGCTAATGTACTAGGTGAACTGGTGGATATATTCAGAAATAGCACAGGTGAAACTGTACTATTCTATTGGATATATGCGCTGGTTTTTTCTTTGCATTTATATTTCGATTTCTCTGGTTATTCAGATATGGCAATTGGAATTGGACGAATATTTGGTTTTCATTTTCCAGAGAATTTCAATTATCCCTATATATCTGCAAGTGTTACCGAATTCTGGAGAAGGTGGCACATGACTCTCGGAAGCTGGTTCAGAGATTATGTATATATACCTCTGGGGGGAAACAGAGTGGGCAAAGCCAGATGGTTTGTCAATATACTGATTGTGTGGATGCTGACAGGATTCTGGCATGGGGCTGACTGGAATTATATTCTGTGGGGGCTTTTGTTTGCAATTCTCCTTGTCATCGAGAAGGCTGGACTTCTGCGTGTACTTGAAAAGGTAAGGTTTGCCGGACATATCTATGTGATATTTGTTGTCTTTGTAAGCTTTGTAATATTCAATGCAAGCGGAATTGAAGGAATGCTCAGCGATTTCGGAGGAATGTTTGGAATGGCAGGGCTTCCGATTATTAATGATGAAACTCTTTATTATGTCAGGAGCTATACGGTTGTTATTGGCATGGCACTTGTTGGGGCAACGCCTCTCCCTAAATTTATTGCTATGAAGCTAAGAAACGGGCTCATTGTATTTGGGGGAAATAAATCAGGGGAGCTCGTATGGTCATTTTTTGAAACAGTGGTAATTGCTGCTCTGTTGTTAATGTGTACAGCATTTTTAATTGATGGATCTTTTAACCCATTTTTGTATTTTAGGTTCTAGTATGCGAGTAAGAATACAGGTTATTACAATTGCATTATTGTTTTTCGGGCTTGCTCTTTTTGCCTGGATAAAGCCGGCAGATGCGGTATCGGACAGTGAGCTCAGAAAGCTGGCGCAGTTTCCAGAGATTAGCATGGATGGAATATTGTCGGGAGAATTCGCCAGACAGTTCGACGATTATGCCGTCGACCAATTTCCACTTAGAGAGAAGTTCCGGTCTATCAAGGCGCTCACGTACACTTATGTCTATGGTCAGCTTGATAATAACGGGATATATTTGCAGGATGGTTACGCTGTGAAAATGGAGTATCCATATGATGAGAGTTCGGTTAATTACGCGGTGGACAGGATAAACTATATTTATGACAGATACCTGGCGGATTCACAGACGAAATGTTATGTAAGCATTATACCTGATAAGAATTATTATCTGGCTTCAGGACATTGGGCGTTATCGATGGATTATGGAAAAATGATTGATGACGTGAGAATTGGAGTAAAGAACTGCAGATATATAGACATAACCGACACTTTGACAATAGAAGATTATTATCATACGGATACGCACTGGGATCAGAGCTCAATTACAGGTGTCGCTGAAAAACTGGCCGGAGAGATGGGAACACCACTTGATGATGATTACGAGATTCACGAGGTTACAGAACCATTCTATGGTGTGTATTATGGGCAGGCAGCATTGCCTATTGAACCAGATAAGATGAAATATTTGACTTTGCCATGTTTTGATAAGGTTATAGTAAATGACCTGCAGAATGGAAAAGTAATTCCAATATATGATGAGGGGAAAATGAAAACCAGGTCCCCGTATGATTTGTTCCTAGGTGGGTCGTTATCACTCATCACGATAGAAAATGAAGAGGCACTAACCGATAAGGAATTAATTGTTTTCAGAGATTCCTATGCAAGTTCGCTCATGCCACTTTTGATATCGGGATATAAGAAGATTACCATTGTTGATATACGATACTTGCCATCGGAAAGAGTGGGGAATTTTGTGGAGTTTTCAGATCAGGATGTCTTGTTTATATACAGTACGTCCGTGCTAAATCACAGCAGCCCGCTCAAATAAGTTAAAATATGATTTTTTTCTCATTGTTTTCGTAGTATAATGGTAGTACTTTATGGGGAAAAATAATAAAGAATATAAAGGGGGCAATTAATTTATGAATTTAGCAGATCTTATTGCAGAAGCAAGAGCGGAGAAATGTTCAGACTTACATATTACAGCAGGAACTGCTGTGGCTGTCAGAAGATATGGTCAGTTGTACATCAAGGAGGATATCAAGCCTACAATCGATGAGTCTGAGAGCATGATTTATTCTCTTTTATCACCTCAGGAAATTGAGATTGTAAATAGGGGAGAAGATCTTGATATAGCTCTTACTGACGAGACAAGTGGTCGTCTTCGTATTAATGTATATCATCAGAGAAACAATCTTGCATGTTCAATAAGACTTCTTGAGAAGAATATTCCTACATTTGCAGACCTTGGAATTGATGAGAATGTACTTACCAACTTTGCAAATAGAAGAAGTGGTATGATTCTCGTTACCGGTTCAACTGGTTCGGGAAAGTCAACTACACTTGCCTCTATTATTGAATATATCAATACAACTCAGGCTCGTCACGTAATCACTGTTGAGGATCCTATCGAGTTTGTGTTTGACCATAAGAAAGCTATGATTCATCAGAGACAGGTTGGACGTGATGTTCCTGATTTTGCGACAGCACTTCGTTCATCTCTTCGTGAAGACCCTGATGTAATCATGGTAGGTGAGATGCGTGATTTCGAGACAGTTAATGCAGCAATTACTGCTGCAGAAACAGGACATCTGGTTCTTTCTACTCTGCATACTATCTCTGCTGCTCAGACTGTCGAGCGTATCATTAGTGCATGTCCTGCAGAAGTAAAGGATACTATTCTTCAGCAGTTTGCTTCAGTTCTTGCAGGTGCTATTACACAGGAGCTCATTCCACTTAAGGATGGAAGTGGTCGTGTTGCATGTACAGAGATTATGATTAATAATACAGCGATTGGAAACCTTATTCGTGAGCAGAAGACTAAGCAGATCAATGCTGCACTTCAGTCAGGAATGAATGTAGGTATGCATACAATGAGCCACTCTTTGACACAGGCAATCAGAACTGGCAAGATTTCAAAAGAAGCTGCCATTGCTCATGCTCCTAATCCAATCGAGTTTGAGAAGATTCTGAATAACAGATAGTAGGTAGACAGTGTCTGATGAATAGTTATAAGCATGTTGTCCAGTACTATGAGACAGATAAAATGGGTGTTACTCACCATTCCAATTATATTAGATGGATGGAGGAGTCCAGAGTTGATTATCTGAAACAATTAGGCTGGGATTATGTCAAGCTTGAGAGCCTTGGAGTGGTATCTCCGGTTGTAGAGGCTTCATGCAAATATAAAAACAGTACAACCTTTGCTGATGAAATTGAAATTGTGGTTTCTGTAAGTGAATTCAAGGGAGTGAAGCTTGTTCTTCACTACGAGATGAAGAAGGCGGATGGAACATTGGCGGCGGAGGCTGATTCGGTTCATTGTTTTCTTGATACTACTGGAAGACCTATTAGATTAGCGAAGGAATTGCCTGGCTTCTATGAGGCAATTATGAATGAGCTGAATTAATAATAATCAGGTTAACTAAGAAATGGGCAGTTCTTTTTTGGAAGAATTGCCCTTTTATATATTCACACGAGCCCGCAATGAAAATTGCTACTATGCAGCACGGGCTCGGCGGCTGCGATGTTTATAATAAATGCAATTGCAGGAGTGCGGACATGTTTTACGAAATAAAAGAAACGATAAGACAAATTGAGATTGATGAAGTAAATGAAAATGAACTGACAGTTGGATGCGTTACAAGTGAAGAACTTGTATCCGTAGGTAAGAGATTTGGATTTGATGAGGAGACGATTGAAGCGAGCCAGAAGGCTAATCTTGCCTTCAGAACGGGCGTTGATGTTCATGACAACTATACTTTCGCAGAGCTGAGAATTGTCAATCGAGATGGGAGTGAGGATTTTATCTCGATATATGTGAAAAAGAATTGTCTATTGATAGTGGATATTCTTGATGAAGATAATTCTACAATCAATTCTTTTATGAAGGCCTTGAAGAAGTATCCATGCACCAAGATCAATGAAGAGAGACTGATATACCGCTTCATAGAATCTCTACTCAGCGATGGAATAAGAATATCAGAGGATATAAGAAATACCCTTACCGAGATGGAGGAAACCATCGTAAAAGGAAGAGTTGAAGAGCACTTTAATATAGAGCTGCTCGAAGAGAAAAAGAAAATTCTTAAATACTACAATTACTACGGACAGATACTTGATATTGTTGAAACATTTGAAGAAAATGACAACGAAATATTGGACGAAGACAATTTGATATATGTGTCGAATTTGTCAAGTAAAGTAACAAGGTTGAGCGATGATATGAGCGCGCTTAATAATACGGCTGATCATATACAGGACGCATATGCGACATATCTCGATCAAAAAATGAATACAACCATGAAGATATTTACTATCATAACAACAATCTTCTTCCCACTTACAATTATCGTTGGCTGGTACGGAATGAACTTCCAGAACATGCCTGAACTAACATGGAAATACGGCTATCTGTATGTTGGTATATTGTCTGTATTTGTTGTAGTTCTGCTTGTTGTAATCGGTAAAAAGAAAAAGTGGTTTTGAGAGAGTGATACATGGTTGTCGAACTAAAATATGGTAATACGAATACATACCTGATTCGTGGAGACGGAAAGTATATTCTATTTGATACAGATTGGGCGGGAACCTTTGAGAAATTTTGCAAGAGTCTTAAAGAAAAAAGAGTAAATGTACAGGATATAGAATATCTTTTTATTTCGCATTTTCATCCGGACCATGTGGGTATTGCGGAGCAGATAGCGGATCTGGGTGTGAAGATTGTTATCTGTGACGTTCAACAGAACTTTGTACATTCTAGTGATGCAATATTTTTGAAAGAAACAGGAAAAAAGTTCGTGCCGATCAACGAGGCTAAAGCGGTTTCCCTTGCGATAGGTGACAGTCGTTTGTTTCTAAAGGAAGCTGGTATTGAAGGTGAAATCATATATACCCCAGGGCATAGTGATGACAGCATATCGCTCTGGCTTGATGATGGTAGTCTTTTGGTAGGGGATCTGAATCCACTGTATGAGCTGCCTTTACATAAGGGAACCCAGATTGGAGATACGTGGGAGGATCTATTAGAGAGAAAACCTTCGATAATATATTATGGTCATGCCAAGACTGCCGTTTTAGATGAATATTCAGAAGACAGCACGGTGAAGGCCTCTGATGATAGTGAAATGCAGTCGTTAGTTTCTGAAATAATGAAGTACATTGATAAGGGATATTCTGTTGATAAAATCCAGAAAAAGACTTCTGCCGACATTGGCTTTATTGAAGATGTTACTAGAATGTATTTGACGCATCGGAATGTGAGCGTTCAAGGGATACTGGATAGGATTGAAATTAAAAATCGATGAGAGGATGTATTAGTTGCCATGTCTGGGATTTGCCGGACGTGGCTTTTTTAAACTACCAGTTTAGTGCAAAGTAATTCGAAACGCAAAATATCAAACAAACTAGTCCAAGAAAACGTCCGCACGCCTGCTCTTAATTCCTATTTCATGATTAAAAATGATTTAACTCAAAAATGAGGTTGTAGGGGTAGCAAGACGAATGTTACACTGTACAAGATATAACTAGAAAGGTTCAAAGAGTGTTTTTTGAAGAAGTATAAGGCAATTGTGCGATAGCAATGGCTATTGCAAATAAGAAATAATGCTGTAGCCATTGCATCCTAAGATAACAATTAGGAGGCGCATATGAGCTATGTTAATGCAGAAGAAGTCTTGCCAGAAGGTTTAATCAGGGAAATTCAAAAATATGTCGATGGTAAAGTTTTGTATATTCCGAGAAAGACTGAGAATTCAGTAGCATGGGGTGAAAAAAACGGAACCAGAGACAGACTGGCAAAGCGAAACAAGGAGATAGTAGGCAGATTCTATTCGGGCAAATCTATCGCAGAACTTGGCAAAATGTATTATCTTTCAGAGAAGAGAATTCAAGGGATAATACATGAATATGAATCCTCAAAAAATACAGGAGGATTCGATAATGAATAGAGAAAATAAGCGAAAGAAATATGAGAAAGGATATTATAAGACGCATCCTTGCAATGAAACCTTTGTATGTAAGAATTGTGGAAGAACCGTAGTACCGGAAGGTGCAGGGAGTGATCACAGAAACCATTGTCCTAACTGCCTATACAGTCTTCATGTTGATATTGAACCCGGAGACAGGGAGTCAGATTGTGGCGGTCATATGGAGCCAGTATCAGTATGGGTAAGAAACAAAGGTGAATGGGCTATTATTCACAGGTGCAAAATGTGTGGAGCTTTTAGCTCTAATAGGGTTGCGGCAGATGCTAATCCGATGAAGCTGATCTCTATTGCTATGAAGCCTATTGGTCATCCTCCTTTTCCACTAGAGAGAATTGAGGAAATGACAAGGCTGATGGGTGGACAAGGGAATCTTAAATAGCTAAAGTGTAGTAGAGGCATCGGTCATTTGGTTGGCAGATGCCTTTTGCATTTGGAGGGAATTGGAATGAGATTAAAAAATGTACTGATTGTGGTTAAAGATATAGAGGCATCAAAGAAATACTACCATGATCTTTTTGGCCTTAATACGATTCTTGATAATGATGGGAATATGATTCTAACGGAGGGTGTTGTACTACAAGAAGAAAAATATTGGAAACAGTTTCTTAATACGGATATTATTCCAAAGAATAATCATTCCGAACTATATTTTGAAGAAAAAAATATAGAAGAGTTTATTAAAAAACTTGAAAGATTATTTCCTGATACAGAGTATGTAAACAAACTTATGACGCATAGTTGGGGACAAAAGGTAATCAGATTCTATGATTTGGACGGAAACCTTATTGAGGTTGGTACACCAATAAGAAACCTTTAAAAGAGAAGTAAGTCCATTGATATCTATAAAAGATGCGTTTCCGAAAGCAATTATTGCTAGAACAAAGCATGAAGAGAGTCAGCATGAACGTATTAGGATCATAGATATTGCAAGGTGGCTTAATGATTCGCAAACAATATAGAAATTAAAAAATGCGAAATGGATTTACACCTTTTATACACCTATTAATAAGGAGACTGCCTTAGCAGGGTGTGGATGGAATATGATAACAACGATAAAAATCTCTGGTGATCAGGCTAGAGATTTTTTTCAATGTGAGATGAAAAATAACACTTTTGTGGGAAAGAGAGAGGGCTGTGAGAAGCTAAAACTGCAGGGGTGGAGATGCAACTTGAAGACAATGGAATCGGGGATGTGATAGAGGGAGAGGATCATGTAGAGATATATGGTTCTTTTTTATTTAATAAACTTGTTTAAGTAATATGTTATAAGTAAGTTTTGATTGCCTAAAAAAGCGGCAATACTACGAGCAGTACTACCTTGTAGTAATTCCTGCTCAATGTATGTTCGGTCTGACAGAGTCAGATGGTGTCCGTTTCCCTTTATATTTTTGCTCATGAGGGACTCCTTTCTAAGCGGACAGATAACCAGAGTCATCATAAACAAGGTAATACGCCTGTGCAAGACTAGTTTCTAGTGTTTGAAATTATGTAAACTAATTGCTAGAATTTTAAAATTCACTTTACGGTTTTTTGAATATTGATGATAACTTGTGTTGATACTCTATTAAACAAAATTAAAAACAAATTGTTTTTGTTTAATAGAATGCATATAATAAATTACAGTGAGGTGAAAAACGATGAAATTAATTGAAAGAAAGAGCTATCTTGACACATTGATAAGTGTATATGGAACGCCAGATATCAAAGTGATTACTGGTGTTAGAAGAAGCGGAAAATCAAAATTATTAGAGGCGTTTCATCAATATTTATTAAAAGAACATCCTAACGTA
>JAGHUF010000061.1 GCA_018064935.1 Candidatus Merdinaster equi
ACTGTCGCTGCAATAATGATGAGCTTTTTATTATCTTTTTGAGCAGGCGCAACATATGCGTTCTGAACGGGTGTAATATTTGTGTTCTGAACGGGTGCAATATCTGCGTTTTGAATAGATGTAACATTTTCGCTCTGAACGGGTATTTGCGACTCACAGCTTGCACCGCAGGAATTACAGAAACGAGCGTCGTCGGATATCTGATTACCACATTTTTTGCAATACATAATAGTATTTCTCCTTAGATATATATAAAAATATTCATATAATTATATATATATATATATGCAGTCAATACTAAATATGTATGATTTAACTAATTGGAAAATATCGTGATTTAACTAATTCCATCGATGACCATCAATGTTGCTCCGACAATGATTATCACTGCACGAACTTAATTCTTGTATTATGCATTTATCCTCGAGAAAACTTCACCTATCGCCTCGGTGATACACAAATCTGCTTTTAGATCTCGTGCTGTTGCACTTTTATTTATTAGCACTAAATTCTTTCCAGTAAAATAGTCGACAAGCCCTGCTGCCGGATATACAACCAGACTGGTTCCACCGATTATGAGCATGTCCGCATTTCTTATGGCAGTAATTGCCCCACGCACTGTATCATCATCTAGCCCTTCTTCATACAGTACAACGTCCGGCTTAATTGGTCCTCCGCATTTGGCACATTTCGGTACATCTCCATCACTCATCGTATTTTCATATATATAGTCAATTCCATAGAACTCGCCACAGTTTTCACAGTAATTGCGAAGTGTCGACCCATGTAACTCAAATACATTCTTTGAGCCTGCTGCCTGATGAAGGCCATCAATATTCTGTGTGATGATTGCACTCAGCTTTCCCTTTTTTTCTAATTCAGCGAGCTTTAAATGCGCTGCATTGGGCTTAGCATCCCTTATAATCATCTTATCGTGATAGAATCGATAGAATTCTGCTGGATCGTTTCTATAGAAGGTATGACTAAGAATTGTCTCAGGAGGATATTTATATTTTTGATGATATAAACCGTCAACAGATCTAAAATCAGGTATACCACTTTCAGTTGATACACCTGCACCACCGAAGAATACAATGCTCTGACTTTCATCAATCATTTTCTGGAGTGTCTGTATTTTTTCGTCCATATATTATTTCGTGACCTCTCATCAATAACTAGTTCGCTAATTTTACAACGTACACAACATGATTTCTTTCATCCGGGTACCCCTGATATACTACCTCACCTAGACCCAGCAGGAAGTCGAGATTCATTCCTGATCCCTCATATGCTTCATATTCACACGTTCCAATGAATATATAGTCAACGCTGTATTTATTGAGTAATGCTCTTACCTCTTCTTCATTTCTTGAGGTGTACATTGTCATTACTTCCGCATTTCTGTCATTTACCGGCACAAAATCGTTATGCCACAGCCATTCATGCGTATACCAACCACATACAGTTGGCATTCCTGTAAGCGTTGATACTCTGGCATAAATAGAATAGCTGCTTCCCGCTGCCTCAAGAACGACATCATTTCCGTCTGCATTTTCCTTCAGCCAATCAATTGCTGCTGCGTCTGTTGGCTGTTCTGAATATATATAATTATCTGCCCTAAGTCCTGCATACAGCGCATCATCTGACAGATCAGTAAACCAAGCCTTGCACGCATCTGGGAAATAGAACATTGATATAACCCAAAATGTTCCCAGTATCAATCCAAATGTGAGCTGTTTCCTGGTTTCCCTTAGCGCAACCATTTTGGTAATTGCGTATCCGGCCATTATTCCAAAGAGAATAAATGCCTGGTATGTCAGCTTAAACATCGTATTTGCACGCTGATAGCTGTCTCCATAAATATCTTTTACATATATTATTTCAGGGAGCAGAACAAGTCCAAATGCGCATATTCCAAGTATTAGTACAAACAGATCAGAATCAGCGAGCTTTGTAAAAAATCCCCAGAAGCCTTCTCGTTGTGCTGACTTATCATCCTCGTCATACACCACTTCTTCCTCGTATTCAGCAAGCTTACCTTTGAGCTGTCTAAAATGCTTGCAAATAAGCGACACTACGAATCCAATCAGTGTAAGAACAGGTATTCCCCATAGTATAAATAGCTGATAGAACTCTGTATGCTTTGTAGTCATCAGGATTCCATTTTCCATTGGTTTGAAGAATATATTAAATGGAAGCGCCGCTAGCTCTGCGATTGCTATCATCAGTAGCAAATGGGCACCACTGAGCATGAATCCAGCCTTGCTGAAATCTGTGCTTATCATATTCATTGCAATAATCACGGAAGCCGCCACAACAAAATATATCGGGAAATCCCAGAAGTTTATCATCATGAATGCACCGATAAAGAATGAAATCGTGATAATCTTGGGATCGAAAATATATCTCTTCCAACTCGTTATATCGATTAACTGTCCGTAGTCTCTCTTAATTCTCCTAGCCTTTACTATCGAAAACAGTAACGCCACAACGACTAGCACAAATGTCAGATTGATTACGTGCGCGTGCAAGTCTCCCAAAATAAACGAATATGCTGGAAATTCGTGTATTCCTTTATCCGCTGTATCTGGCAGATGACCAATATATCTGGTTGCATTTGGAAACCAGTAAGAGGGTTTTTCTCCCTCAATTTGCAGGATATCCCACATCATTGGCACAAATTTGGCAAAAACAAGATAGTACAAGCTGCTGGCCAACATTACTGCACCTGCTGACAACGCACCAGCTACATGAGGTATCAATTTGATATGCTTATACTTCTTGGTTTTCTCCATGAAGTGCCTCATAATCTCTGTTCCAATGCAATATACAAATACGCAGCAAAGCGCAAAGCCACTTCCTATTGCAAGGTTATAACCGTAAGCAGGAATATTTAATGACAGCTTCGTTAAAAATGTGCACAGATATTGTCCAAAATAATAGTAGTTAAGCGGCTCTCCTGTGAACCACATATCATTTACTGGATAATAGTCCGTATTAAACATACGGGTCATCATTCCATAATCCATCATCTTCTCTGTTCCATATGCTTTTGGGTTAAATCCCTTCATATACATGAAAGAGAAGAATATGATGACAAACATCAACTCGAGTGCCATTATTCTTGATACAGGGAATCCCAGACTCTTTATTCCTTTTCCTTCTCTTGAGTATGTTCTAGGTATTCCAAGTATTCCAATAACAACATAGTTGGCTGCTGTTAATATCTGCAGACATATCCAACAGGTCGTTTCGTTGAACTGAACGAGTCTTATAGTACATAACAGCCATACAAATAATCCCGTAATCAACAGCCCAATTGCTTTTCCGAAGATATATCCCTTATCGCTAAATCTTCCGAACAAAACAGCAGACAGAGGATAGAATGACACTCCCAAAGCTAATAATGCCAGCCACCACTTAAACATTGGGATGAAATCTGATTCCATTTTCAAAAAAGTTGCAACAAATAAAAGCACAAGAACTGCTGCGCAGCATATTAACTGAATTTTTCCGTACTTTTTAGCTCTTTGTTCTCTTATCATCGAATTGTCCCTGCCTTTTCGTCTGATTCTCTCGCAATATAATTCACGAAAATATTATTCTCCAAATCGTATGAATAGTAGTTGTATTTCAAATCATCATTTGCATCTTCTCTATCTCTGTTTGCAAACTGAGACAGACTATAATACCAGTCACATTCCTGCTTTTCCTGAAAGTCATCCGCCTTTATTATTTGGGTGGTTTCCATTATGGGATACAACGCACCTATTGCCAATAATGCAACCAATATTCCTCTTCTAAAGCCTTCTGCAGCGTTGTGCACCTCATCAAATAAATATCTGATTATCATTATCATCAGCACCATGAGTGGCGGAATTGATAAAGACATACACCAATCGTTCCAAAAGCCCATTTTGAACAGCGGAATAACTGTCAGTATCCCCATGACGATGTAATAGGTTGCATTTGCCTTATATTTTCTGTAAATACATATGCCGTGTAGTCCGAACATACACAGGGCAAATACTACATAAGTAAATAGAAACTCGATGCTGGTTAGCTGAAATTCAAAGCTCATATTATCAGGCTTTTCTGAAAATACGTTGCCCCAAAAATATAAAATCATCACCGAGCCAAAAGTCAAAAACATTAGAATATTCTGAATACTGAAAATTTCCTTAATAATTACAGATACCTTCAGCTTCTCTTTTATCCTCTTAACAATTGACGAGATTGCCTCAAAAATTGCCATGAATGCGCTTCCGATGAAAGCAAGCGTTGCATAAAGCATGTTTGGAAGGAGCATAACCATATAGTGCTTCCTGTAGTTTTTATATCTGTAGAACAATAAAATTGAAAGCCATGGGACTATGCATTGCTGGAACACCCATCTCATATCTGTAATATTGCTTCTGTATTGTAGATATATGCTGTCATAATTCAGAAATCTGAAATAATCAAATTCATGAAAAAATCCTACCTCAAACCAGCTTGTCACAATAATTTGCGCTACCGGAAGTGCTCCTCCGAAGAAAAACAACATAAATGTACACGCAATCTGCCTTTTCGAACTTACTGCACGTGTCAGAACAATTATCCAGCAGAATGTAAGCATTATTCCTATATAATTCCAGAATAACATGACATACTGTGCGACTTCGAAGCTTCCGCCAGCCATCTTTCCAGCGAATGCAGGTATTATATACTGTCCTATATAATAGGTCAGCATAGATCTGTTACCCAAATAATAATATACTGGCCAATCATAGTTAATCAAATCGCGAAGGACCGCATTATGCTTGGGCCAATCACTTGTCTGAGGTGCATCCCCCGACCAACCCATGTAATAACAGAACACTAGAATTACTAGAGATAGCAGAATAAATATCCAGACATTTGGTCTTATGATTACTTCACCTGTAAACACATTTTCTCTGTTCTTTCTTACTTCCGAGATCATAGCATATAAGCAGAACGTTACTGCTACGACTACAGGTGCAGCAATATATATTTTTGTCCATAAAAACAAAAAAATGACTATCGGTATATAAATGTATAGTAGCGAGGTTACTAATAAGAAGTCCTCATCCACTTCAAATTTCTTCTTAAAAATCTTCATGGCGATTCTATTTTTCTCTTCGCAGATTTTCAGCTTTTACTCAGTTCAATATTTCGTGAAAAAAAGCCTTCGCATATAGCGAAGGCTTTTATAATAACTTGCCTTAATATCCAAATTCCTGAGCCCAGTAAATTGAACCATCTGCAGCTTCATAAAGTGCAATACCCATGGTCCTGAGTTCTCTATCAAGAATGTTTGCTTTATGTGGAGCTGAATTCATCCAACTGTTCACAATTGCAGAAGCATTATTAAACTTTCTTCCAAGGTTCTCACCGTAAACAATGTTTCCATTCACAGTCCAATAATCTGAACCATCTGGTCTAGTATGTGAGAATACCTTAACAATCTCTTTAGCTCTAACTTGAGCAGCGATAGCAAGATCATCACTCCATACATAAGCAGGAAGACCAAGTGCCTTACGCTGATCATTACATGCTACAAATGCCTCAACTGCCATTGCTTTAAGCTCTGATGCACGCTGAATCTCAGCTTCGGTCATTGTTGCATCAACAATGGAGCCGCCTAATGCTGTATCTTCATCCACAATGTAAACTGTTGTATCATCAGGATTATATTCACGAATAGCTGCGTCTGCATCTAATTCACCCTGAACATTTCCACATGCAACAGATGATACTACCATTGCACCAAGTAATACTGCTGCTAATAATTTCTTTATCACGTCAATCACCTCTCTCTATGAGATCTTACGCTTCTTCCTCTTCCTTCTTCTTAAGGCCTGCCCAAGTTGCGATACCAGCAATACCTCCGCAAAGCATTGATACCCACAAACTCATCTGAGCTGCATCTGCTGTATGAGGTACAGGTCTTCTTCTCTCACCAAGAACATCACCTTCAGGAACATCTGGTGTAGGTGTTACTACTGGAAGTCTTCTTTCACCAAGTACCTCACCTTCAGGAGTAGGAGTTGGTGTCACTACTGGAGTAGGTGTTGGTGTTGGATTATCACCAGGAGTTGGTGTAGGTGTTGTCTCCGGTGTAGGAGTTGGTGTCTCCTCTGGGGTAGGAGTAGGAGTTGTAGTAGGTGTTGGTGTTGGTGTTACAGTAACCTTATCATATGTTACTTCAGTCTTACCACCTGTGATTAACAACTCATCCTGTGATTCCCAGGTAAGAGTATATGTCATTGTCTCTGTTACATCAGTTGTGTACTTCTTATCTGTGTAGTAGTATGTCTTTTCTGTCTCTTCACCGTAGTACTGGCCAACCTTGTACTCGTCATTATAGAGCTGCTCTTCTCCCTTGAACTGAGATACCTCATACTGATCTTTGTATGTATCTCTCTCGCCCTTGAACTGAACAGACTCATATATATCCTTATAGAGCTGCTGTTCTTTCATATATTCAGGAATAGAGTACTCTTTCTTCTTAAGTTCCTCTACAAACTGACTTGCGCTGTAGGTTGTTGTGGTGATGTTTTCTTTACCCTTATAAGACTGTGTTGAGTAATTTACATCCTCGTAATAATAGGTCTTCTCGTATCCAGCTGAGTTACCAGAATAGTGCCACTCGCCGCTACCATTTGTTACTTTCTTAGCAGCAAGCTGTCCTGTAGAAGTACCATTAATCACAACATTTGCATTAGGAGCAATAATTGTTCCTGCAAGAGAACCTGCAAGCTCAATATTACCTGCATATGATCCAAAGTTGAATACTATCTGCTGGCTGAATTTACTTGTTGCCTGGCTAACCTGATCGGTAGTGAAATACTGTCCGCCAACCTGAATTCCAAACTTGTATAATGAGATTGAATCTGTATTGCCAGCTTCAACATTGATTACGATAACCTGATCATCATTCATGATGATCTTCATTCCTTCTGCCTGATTAAATCCAGGAAGCTGTCCGTTCTCAACTGTAACCTTAGCATAAACCACATCATAGCCATCTTTGTTGGCTACGCCAGTTGCATCAATGGCTTTCTTTCCATCTCTGTCAGCTACAGCAACATCATTATCCTCAGCCATCATCAACTTAGCAACATCTTCTACAAGATCAAGTGTGGTCTTCGCATCCTGTAAATCAACATCAGAAATTATAATATCCTTAGCATTCTGAGCAAATACTACCTGCTCATCATAACCGTCATGATTTCCATCAATACGAACAGTCAGCTCATTTGCATTCACGCCTCTCTGACCCTTCTTAGAACCATCAATATCTGTCTCAAGAACAGCATCGCTGTCATGTGCAAAGAGAATCTTCTCTACATCTCTATCTATTCCCTGAACAACACTTACATGGCCATCAGTATTAACTGAATCAACTCCATTATACTTATATACATTTCCCTGAGTTGTACCAATTGCTCCACCTCCTGCTACTCTTAAGCTATCAGTGAATACATTAGTCTCAGTATCGTTATTAAACTCAATTCTTTCAGCAGTTACACCGTAATCTCCAAGGAGCGCCTTAACATTAGCAAGATTTCCATCATTTGCATAAATTCCTGCGTGTAACTTAAGTTCCTCTGTATAGTTACCCTCGCCTCTTGCAAGAGCTTCTTCCTTAGAAATATAAATCTTTCCTGTTGAATCCTCTTTAACAGTAAGTCCCTTTTCCTTGAGAGCCTTAGCTGTCTCTGCATCAATTGGAACCCATTCAGAATTCTCATCAACAGTTAATGTGCTAACATCAATATTATTTGCGAGGATATCTTCAATTGATACATTGAATACTCTCTCACCTGTTGTTGTGGTTACAGATTTAACTTCATAACCAAGACCTGCAAGAATATCAGCCTGCTCCTTAGTGATTGGAACGTAATCAGCTGGCATAGCATTCATCTTGTCCATCTTAGAAGCCTTAATCTTACCATTGATAATATCATCAATTGTGTAAAGCTTAGTTCCGTCTGATACTTCCTTCTCAGTTACTGTATATCCCAGTTTGCGAAGCTCTTTAGCCTGCTTCTCTGTAATTGTTCTCTCAGTATTCTCCTTTGCAATTACATCTGCAGCATTTACCTTGCCTTTAATTATATCTTCAATGCTGATATCGACATTTGTGGTACCGTCTTCAACCTGAGTCTTTGTAACATATCCCTCACCGTAACCAAGTTCAGCAAGTTTCTGTGCCTTTTCAGCGGAAATTACAACTTTTCCTGCTTCTACATCAATCTCGTATGTACCTTCACCAATTTCGTCAGCAAGGATTTTATCTATATCTACCTTATATGTCTCTGTTCCACTCTTAACCTGACTCTTTGTAATATACTTCTCATATCCAAGAGCCATAAGAGCCTCAGCCTCTTCCTTGCTGATTACTGACTTAGCCTTGGTTGAATCTTCCTTAACTTCATCAGCCTTAATTCCCTTGCTAAGAATATCATTAAGGCTCACTTCATACTCTTTGATATCGCCAGGAATCTGATTATACTCAACATCAATTCCAGCGTTCTTTAACAGTTCTGCCTCTTCTGCAGTAATAACAACCTTAGCCTTGGTCTCATCAAGATTCAACTTTGTAAGATCAAGCTTATCTGCCTTAATATCAGCAATGATATCTTTGATGTCAATTTCGTATCTGTTTGTTTCACCAGGTACTTCTACAACATCAACTCCAGCCTTCTTAAGTTCCTGTGCAGTTGCTTCATCGGCTATGTCAACCTTAGTTTCTGTAAGCTTATAGTTACCTTCACCAAGAGCAAGCGCCTCTTCCTCTGTAATATCAACATCCTTAGTTACTACTGTCTCTGTTACAGTAGTTGACTCTGTTCTATTCTCATTTGTTGTTGTCGCAATAGTAGCATCTTTAGTAGATGTTTCACTGATAATGTATACTTCTGTTCCATCTTCCTCAACATGATCAAGAACCCATGGATCATAGTCTGTTGTTTCTGATGAAGCCGGCTCAATTTCAGTACTTTCTGAAGAATCATCAAGGTCAATAGATGTGCTCTGAACAGTTAATGTGTGCTCAGAACCATTCTCATCTGTCCAAACATACTGAGTTGTCGTAGATGATCCATCAGCGCTTGTTGTTGTATTGCTTTCAGCCTGATCAGGTGCTGAAGGAATCTCTGCAACCGCTGCGTTGTACTCCTCCTCAGTCTCAAATGTTAGATTGTCACCATCCTGATAATCTGCCTTAGCGTATAAGCTTGTTGCTGTAGCCATGTTAGATGTAACAAGAGCCGCTGCCATCAAGCTGATTACCATTCTCTTGATTTTCTTGTTTACTGTGTTGATTTTCATCTGTTTAATCCCCTCAAAACACAAAAAGCCTTTATATTCCAACTATAAATATGCTATTTAATCTGCCCAATTTTTACGCTACATATACAAAGACGTAAGTAGGTTCAAAAAAGTATCAAAAAAAAGCATAATTTCTTCGTTTTATATTCTTTTATATTCTACGCATTCACGAGCTATTTTTCAACAACTAGATATGGTAATATTCGATCCTTTTTTTCCTATTATATGTGCACCATTTTTTATCTCCCCATTTTGGTGCAGCTCCGCAATGATATATCACTAATCTGTCAATCCAGAATGCGACTAATATCATGGCAGATCATATATTCCAGTCTGAACAGCATGAACCAAAAATCTTTTTGTTGCACCATATGGGCCATAACAGGTACTGAGTGTAATCATTGGCGGCTCTTCTGAGAAATCCAGATTCTCAACTGGCTCATATAATGAGAGTTTTTTCGCTTTTTCCAGATATTCATCATATGTGATGTAAATATAGTCTTCGTCTGCATCGACAACGCTTTTATCTGCAATCAATCTGAATCTGTCCTCATCCGGGTTCATGGCATAATCAGCCGTCTCCGTAATATAATAAGAAAAGATGCTATATATATACACTTTTCCTCCCATATACAAATATATATGAGGATCCAAATCCACTAATTTATCATCCTTTTCAAATACATCCAAATTGCCAAACATTGTTCCATCACGCATATTATGGCCATATATAAATGTATTCTTATCTTTGAGATCGTCTTCGTTTACGTAGTCGATAAACAGACAACCTGCATTATTATATTTTCCCTCAAGTGTATGATGAAGATAATAGTCATTATTGAGACACTTCGCGACAGGATAACTCAAATCCAGAAGTGGGAAATAGAACCAGCACTCATAATCTTCAGACACAGCCTTTAAAGCATCTTCATCTACATCAACAACCGGAAAATACGGAATCTCTTCAATCTCATAGGTCAACTCTGGCTCGGCAGTAACCTCCGGCTCGTCCTGTATTGTTACATACTGACTAAGACTCGAGTATTCTCCCTCAGCCTCCTGATATCCCATCTGCGTCCTTACAATCTGAAGAACCGCTATACCAATTACAATTACACTTATTATAGGAATAACAATGTAAAGTATCTTCTTCGTTGTCCATTTATTCTTTTTTACAATATCTTCATCGTCATCGCCATCAAGATATCGACTTTCTTTTTTTCGAAATAGCATTTTTACCTCCCAGGCCACAATTCATCAGAATCCATGATAATTGTAAAAGGCCCATCATTTACAAGGCTTACCTTCATATCTGCGCCAAAAGAACCATGCTCCACCTCAAAACCCTTATCTCGAAGCGTACTAATTACATAATCATACAATTTTTCCGCAAGGGCCGGATTTCCTGCCGACACAAAAGAAGGACGATTGCATTTCTTCACATCAGCATACAAAGTAAACTGTGACACGATGAGATATTTTCCCCCCGCATCAGAAATAGATAAATTCGTTTTTCCTTGCTCATCCTCAAAAATTCGAAGTTTAACAAGCTTATCAATCATTCTGTCTGCAATAGCTTCCGAGTCATTCTCTGATACGCCAACAAAAACAAGGCAGCCTTCATCGATTCTTCCAATCTCATCAAAATCGACACTAACACTTGCACTTTTTACTCTTTGAATTAAAAATTTCATAATCTTTACTTCTCATCCTTTGGATCAAATGTCAAATTTAATGCTCTAAAATAAGATAGAAGTCTCTGCCTTCTCTTTTTATCCGCATTCATATATTCCTCAACAAAGGTATATAATTCTTCATCATCTTTTCTATTTATAACAAAACAAGCTGGAGACGGATCATCTGTTTCACCTGTAAGATACTCCGCAGATGTACCAAGTCGCTGTGCAAGATATTCTATTACCTGGTGCGAAGGAGTTCTCTCACCATTCTCATACCTTCCATATCCCATCTTGGACAAATTACATCTTCGGCTCGCTTCAGCAGGTCTAATTCCAAGTTTTTGTCTTACGCTAATAAGTCTCTCAGGTAAAAATTCTCCCATTTCCACTTCCTCCAGATTAAATATTATGCAGTTCCACTATTTATATAGTATGACAATTTTGTATCCAATGTCAATAAAACCGGAATAAAATATGTCCCCAGAAAAAGAAAAAGGTTCATAACAAAAGTTACGAACCTTTAGAGGCGAGTGCCGGATTTGAACCGGCGATCAGGGTGTTGCAGACCCACGCCTTACCGCTTGGCTAACTCGCCATATTTACTTAAATGACTCCGACGGGAATTGAACCCGTGTTACCGCCGTGAAAGGGCGATGTCTTAACCTCTTGACCACGGAGCCAAATTCCTTTTGGGATAGCTCCCCGAGTAGGGCTCGAACCTACAACAACTCGGTTAACAGCCGAGTGCTCTACCATTGAGCTATCGAGGATCGTTTTAGATAACCAATCGTATCACCAGCGAAACAGGGAACCCGCCGCAGTGCTCTACCATTGAGCTATCGAGGATAAATCATATCCACTTCGTGTCTATGATTGCATGTTCGCTTTGCGAAGCATGCGCTCTCTAGGGATTTTATACCCTGAAAACCGAACACTGAAATCATATCTCCCAGAATAACATCTGCACCTTCTATCCACCTGGATAAGCCCTCGACCGATTAGTACTTATCAGCTGAATGCATCTCTGCACTTACACCTTAAGCCTATCTACCTCGTCGTCTTCAAGGGGTCTTACAACTTGCGTTGGGATATCTCATCTTGAGGGGGGCTTCACGCTTAGATGCCTTCAGCGTTTATCCCTGCCGGACTTGGCTACCCTGCTATGGCGTTGGTCGCCAACAGGTACACCAGTGGTCCGTCCA